>NZ_JBWKXQ010000002.1:0-292172 GCF_059423125.1 Variovorax sp. GW531-E2
CCGCCCAACCGCCGAAACCACCCAAGCCGCATGCGCGGCTCGAGAAGTGGATCTGGATCCTGATCTACGGCGGCCTGTTCCTCGTGATCCTGGGCATCGCCACGGGCCGCACCGAGCCCACGCTGGGCTGGTCGATGGCCGTGCCCGGCGTCGTGGTCGCCGCGGTGGGCGTCGTGCTCATCTACGTGCGTTCGCGGCTCAAGTAAGAACAAGGCAAGGACCGACCATGCTCAAGCACATCGTGATGTGGAAGTTCAAGGAGCACGCCGAGGGCGCCGACAAGGCGACCAACCTGCTCAAGGCCAAGGCGCTGCTCGATGCCTGCGCGACGCTTTCGCCCGGCACGCACCGTTTCGAGGTGGTCATTGCCCAGCCCGGGCTCGAGGCCACCTACGACCTGATCCTCAATTCGGAATTCACCGACGCCGCTGCGCTGGCGGCCTACGCCGACCACCCCCAGCACGTGGCGCTCAAGCCCTTCATCGGCGCCGTGCGCGAAGCCCGCCAGTGCATGGACTATGAGCTCTGAACCCCACGCGCCCGACGCCACGGCCTCACCGGCCGAGCGGCGGGCGTTCGGCCGTGCGCAGCGCCAGCGCTGTGCGCTCGGCCAGTGGGCGCAGGTGCCCCGGCCCGACGCGGCCGACCGCGATCCGCTCGGCTGGCTGAAGGCGTCCAACCGCGGCCGCGTGCCCGAGCTGGTGCCGGTGCGCCACGGCCGCATGCTGGTCAGCCCCTTCACGTTCTACCGCGGCGCCGCCAGCCTGATGGCGAACGACCTCGCCAGGCTGCCGCACAGCGGCATCGCGACGCAGCTGTGCGGCGATGCGCACCTCGCGAACTTCGGCTTCTTTGCCAGCCCCGAGCGCGCGCTGGTCTTCGACATCAACGATTTCGACGAAACCCTGCAAGGGCCCTTCGACTGGGACGTGCGCCGGCTGGCCACCTCGTTCGTGGTGGCCGCGCGCGACCGGGGTTTCAAGCCGCGCATCGGGCGCGAGGCCGTGCAGCAGCTGGCCGAGGCGTACCGCGACCGCATGCGGGCCTTCGCGCGCATGGACACGCTGGAGGCCTGGTACGCGCGGCTCACCTCGCAAACCCTGCTGAAACTCGGCGCCGAAGACGCGACCGAGCTCGCGGTCATCAAGAAGGCGCGCCGCAGCACCTCGCGCGTGTTCGCCGACAGCGCGACCGAGACGGTCGACGGCCGCCTCATGATCCGCGACCAGCCGCCGTTCGTGTACCACGACGCCCGCGCGACGGCGCGTGAAATCAAGCGCTTCCGCGCCGGGCTGCCGGCCTTCCTGGCGCAGTACCGCGCCAGCCTGCCGCCCGAGCGCCAGCGGCTGTTCGACCGCTACGAGCTGCACGATGTCGCGGTGCTCACGCCCGGCGTCGGCTCGGTCGGCCGGCGCTGCTTCCTGCTGCTGTTCGTGGCCGACCGCGCGCACCCGCTGTTCCTGCAGTGCAAGGAGGCCGGCGAGTCGGTGCTTGAAGCCCCGCTGGGCGCGGCACCGGACACGGCGTCGCCGGGCCAGCGCGTGGTGCAAGGCCAGCGGCTGGCACAGGCCGCCAGTGACGTCTTCCTGGGCTGGGCCCAGGGACCGGGCGGGCGCGGCTTCTACGTGCGGCAGCTGCGCGACATGAAGGCCTCCTACAAGCTCGAGGACTTCAAGCCGGTCGACCTGCTCGAGTTCGCCGAAGCCTGCGGCTACAGCCTGGCCCGCGCGCATGCCAAGGGCGGCGACGCCTGGGCCATCGACGGCTACCTGGGGCGCTCCAAGAGCTTCAACACGGCGCTCGCCGATTTCGCCGAAGGCTATGCCGACGTGAACCAGGCCGACTGGCGCCGGCTGAAAAAAGCCGTGGCCGCCGGCAAGGCCGCCGCGGTCGAGGCGGACGACACCGCGTCCTGACGACCCGAAGCCACCGCCTCCAGCGCCAACGCAACCCTCTTCTTTCATCATCCACACCGGAGACACCGACATGACGAAGCCCCGCACCACCCAACAGCTGTTCGACCTCACGGGTCAGACGGCGCTCATCACCGGCGGCTCGCGCGGCCTGGGCCTGCAGATGGCCCATGCCCTGGGAGAAGCCGGCGCGAAGATCATGCTGAGCTCGCGCAAGGCCGACGACCTGGAACAGGCCGCCGCCGAGCTGCAGGCTGCCGGCATCGACGCGCGCTGGATCGCCGCCGACTGCTCCAAGGAAGAAGACACCCGCCGCCTGGCCGACGAGACCCTGCAGCGCATGGGCGGCGTCGACATCCTCATCAACAACGCCGGCGCCAGCTGGGGTTCGCCGGCCGAGAGCCACCCCGTCGAGGCCTGGGACAAGGTGATGAACCTCAACGTGCGCGGCTACTTCATCCTGGCGCAGCAGGTTGCCAACGGCTACATGATCCCGAAGAAGCGCGGGCGCATCATCAACATCGCCTCGATCGCGGGCCTGAACGGCAACCCGCCCGGCATGCAGACGCTGGCCTACAACACCTCGAAGACCGCGGTGATCGGCTTCACCAAGACGCTGGCCGCCGAATGGGGCAAGTACAACATCAACGTGAACGCGATCTGCCCGGGCTTCTTCATGACGAAGATGGCAGCCGGCCTGATCAAGACCCTGGGCGAAGAGCACATGGCCGCCTCGGCGCCGCTGGGCCGCCTGGGCGACGACGAAGACCTGAAGGGCCTGACGCTGCTGTACGCGAGCGATGCCGGCAAGCACATCACCGGCCAGTGGGTCGCGGTCGACGGCGGCGTGAGCGTGGTGTTGGGTGCGGCCTGACATGTCCGATTCGCCTGAAAAGTCCAGCGACATCAACATCCGCTCGTACACGAGCCAGATTCCGTTCGCGCGCCACCTCGGCTTCGAACTCACGAAGTTCGAGGACGGCCAGTCCGAGATCATCTACACCGCCAAGCCCGAGCACCTGAACACCTTCGACGTGACGCACGGCGGCGCCTGCATGACGCTGCTCGACATCGCCATGGCGGCGGCCGCGCGCAGCGTGGCGCCCGAGACCGGCGTGGTCACCATCGAGATGAAGACCAGCTTCATGCAACCGTCGGTCGGCCCGCTGCACGCCCGCGGCACGCTGCTGCATCGCACCGCGACGCTGGCCTTCACGGAGGCCAAGATCTACGACGAGCAGGAGCGCGTGTGCGCCCATGCCACCGGCACCTTCAAGTACGTGAAGCGCCGGCTGCCGACCGGCCCCGCGAGCGCGAACGCGATGCGCCCGCCATCCACCGACTGACACCCCATTTCCCCGGAGACTTCCATGCCCACCAACAAGCAGATCCACCTCGACAACCGCCCCGAGGGCGAAGCCACGGCCAGCAACTTCAAGCTGGTGACTGTCGAGACGCCCGCGCTCGCCGACAACCAGGTGCTGGTGCGCCACCACTACATGAGCCTCGATCCGTACATGCGTGGGCGCATGAACGACGCGAAGAGCTACGCGCAGCCGCAACCCGTGGGCCAGGTGTTCCAGGGCGGCACGGTCGGCGAGGTGGTCGAGAGCAAGCACCCCAAGTTCGCCGTGGGCGACAAGGTCGTCGGCTTCGGCGGCTGGCAGGAATACAGCGTGGTCGATGCCTCGCAGCCCGGCGCGCTGAAGAAGGTCGACACCACGCACGTGCCGCTGTCGCACTACCTCGGCGCCGTCGGCATGCCCGGTGTGACTGCCTGGTATGGCCTCGTGAAGATCATCGCGCCCAAGGCCGGTGAAACCGTGGTCATCACCGCCGCCAGCGGCGCCGTGGGCAGTGCCTTCGGTGCGCTGGCCAAGGCGCGCGGCTGCCGCGTGGTCGGCATCGCGGGCGGCCCCGACAAGTGCAAGTACGTGACCGACGAGCTCGGCTTCGACGCCTGCATCGACTACCGCCAGCACCCCGACGTGAAGACCATGAGCGCCGCGCTCAAGGAAGCCTGCCCGAACGGCATCGACGGCTACTTCGAGAACGTCGGCGGCTACATCTTCGACGCCGTGCTGCTGCGCACCAACGCCTTCGCGCGCGTGGCGCTGTGCGGAATGATCGCCGGCTACGACGGTGCGCCGCTGCCGCTGGCGAACCCCGCGCTGATCCTCATCAACCGCCTGAAGATCGAGGGCTTCATCGTCAGCGAGCACATGGAAGTGTGGCCCGAGGCGCTGACCGAACTCGGCACGCTGGTGGGCACGGGCAAGCTCAAGCCGCGCGAGTCGGTGGCGCAGGGCATCGAAGCTGCCCCTGAAGCCTTCCTGGGTTTGCTCAAGGGCAAGAATTTCGGCAAGCAACTGGTGAAGCTCATTTGATGCTTTGAAACGCACGGCAAGGAGGCCGGTCATGGACACGACACACGAGGTCTTCAACCAGCCCACGCCGCTGGTGGACTACAACCTCTTCGACACCCACCGCCCCCTGCGCGATGCGCTGACGTTCAACGCGCCCACGCTGCAGACCACGCAGCTGCACGAACTGGGCGCCACCCTCGGCTCGGCCGCCATGCAGACGCATGCGCGGCTGGCCAACATCCACACGCCCGAACTCCACACGCACGACCGCTTCGGCCGTCGCATCGACGAAGTGGAGTTCCATCCGAGCTACCACGCGTTGATGACTGCCGCCGTGGGCGCGGGCCTGCACGGCACGCCGTGGACCGGCACATCCGCCTCGCCGCACGTGCTGCGCGCGGCGGGCTTCATGCTCTTCACCGAGCTGGAGCCGTCCATCCTGTGCCCGATCTCGATGACCTACGCCGTCACGCCCGCCTTGCGCGGCAACGCGGGCGTGCATGCCGACTGGGGCCCGAAGCTCGCCAGCCTCTGGTACGACCCCGCGCTCAAGCCCTTGAACGACAAGCCCGGCGTGACCATGGGCATGGGCATGACCGAGAAGCAGGGCGGCTCCGACGTGCGGGCCAACACCACGCAAGCGGTGCGCGACGGCAGCGACGCCTGGGGCGAGCGCTACGCGATCACGGGCCACAAGTGGTTCTTCTCGGCGCCGATGTGCGACGCCTTCCTCATCCTCGCGCAGGCGCCGGCCGGGCTGTCGTGCTTCTTCCTGCCGCGCGTGTTGCCCGATGGCACGCGCAACGCCATCCACATCCAGCGGCTGAAGGACAAGCTCGGCAACAAGGCCAACGCCAGCTCCGAGGTCGAGTTCCACGGTGCCAGCGCCTGGCTGGTGGGCGAGGAGGGGCGCGGCATTCCGCAGATCCTCGAGATGGGCACGATGACGCGGCTCGACTGCTCGCTTGGCACCAGCGGCCTCATGCGCCAGGCGCTGGGCATCGCGCTGAACCACACGGCGCAGCGCCAGGCCTTCGGCAAGCCGCTGGTCGAACAGCCGCTCATGAAGAACGTGCTGGCCGACCTCGCGCTCGAAAGCGAAGCCGCCACCGCCCTGGCCATTCGCCTCGCGCGGGCCTTCGACCGCCAGGCTGACGCGCACGAGAACCTGATGGCGCGCCTGCTCACGCCGGTCGCCAAGTTCTGGATCTGCAAGCGCGGCAGCCACTTCGCGCAGGAGGCCATGGAGTGCCTGGGCGGCAACGGCTACGTGGAAGAGGGCGGCGAGGGCATCCTCGCGCGCATCTACCGCGAGATGCCGCTTAACTCCATCTGGGAGGGTGCCGGCAACATCATGGCGCTCGACCTGCTGCGCGGCCTGCGCAAGGGCGACGCCGTGGCTGCGCTGGCGCACGAGCTGGCCCCCGCGCGCGGCCAGCAGGCCGCCCTCGACCGCCTTGCCGACGCCTTGCCCGCACGCATCGAGGCCATGGCCTCCGAGACCGAGGCACGCCGCCTCGCGCAGGACGTGGCGTTGGTCGTGCAGGCCGCCTTGCTGGTGCAGACCGCGCCCGCCGCCGTGGCCGACGCCTTCTGCGCCTCGCGCCTGGGCGGCGACTGGGGCCAGGCCTTCGGCACGCTGGGCGCGGGCACCGATTTCGATTCGATCATCCAGCGCGCGCAGCCGGTGCTTTAGTCAAATTGTTCGCGAGTAAGGCGCTTGCCAATGAAGCTGAGAAAGGAAAAATGAGCCTGAATATCGGTGGGATGAGAGTAGCGCTGGATGGTGCGCTTGAAGGGGTTTTCGCGGACATGAGGCGCGAGTTCTCCGCATTTTTCGACAGTCTCGTACAGGGCGATATCCTGAGGCTGGACGGATCAAATGCGGTTGCGGAACTCCACGAACTAACCAACCGTGAGTCGCTCGACGTTGTGCCGAACACCCCAGCTTTTTATGTGATCTTTTCAGACTTCAAGGTCGATGGCTCCCCTTCGAGATTGATGTTGTCTGATGGAAGGCGCGCCATTTACAGAGGGGAAGGTGCGACCGCCCGTTATCGGCTTGAGAGCCATTTGTTCAACACCGCCTATGAGGCTGGATTCGATGGGCGGCGTGCAAGCAAAGACAAGTTCTCGGAGAACTATTACGGCGCATGTTTGAAGATAAAGGAAGACGAGAGTGGAATTGATATCGACGACGAGCCCTATTCCCGGGCGAGATGGGCCGTTCTCGTTGTGAGGCTCCCGCGCAGCACCTCCGTCATCCGGAAGCAAGCCGAACTTGCTTTCGATAACCGTTTTAGGAGGCCCGCTGCGTCTCGCGAAATCTAGTGCCGGATAGTGATCGCACAAAGGTGGCGCAAGAACCAAGTGTGCGGACATTCCATTCAAACCAAACCACGAAAGACACCATGGCCGACCTCATCCTTCACCACTACACCACCTCGCCGTTCTCGGAAAAGGTGCGCACGATCCTCGGCGCCAAGCAGCTGGCGTGGAAGTCGGTCTTCATTCCGCCGATCATGCCCAAGCCCGATGTGGAAGTGCTCACCGGCGGCTACCGCAAGACGCCGTTCCTGCAGATCGGCGCCGACATGTACTGCGACAGCGCGCTCATCGCCGACGTGCTGGAGCACCTGCAGCCCGAGCCCACGCTCTACCCGCAGCCCGAGAAGGGCATGTCGCGCATCCTCGCGCAGTGGGCCGACACCTCGCTGTTCTGGGCCGCGATGGCCTGGAGTCTGCAGCCCAAAGGCGCCGCCGAAGTGTTCGCCAAGGCCCCGCCCGAAGCCATCAAGGCCTTCGGCGAAGACCGCGGCAAGATGAGCGCCGGCAACATGACGCGCCTGCGTCCGGCCGACGCCACCGGCGCCTACAAGTCGTACCTGCGCCGCCTGTCCGACATGCTGGACGACAAGCCTTTCCTGCTGGGCGAAGTGCCGTGCATCGCCGACTTCTCGGCCTACCACCCGCTGTGGTACACGCGCCGCATCGAGGCGGTGAAGGGCATCCTCGATCTGACGCCCGCGGTGCTCGACTGGATGGACCGCATGGCGGCCATCGGCCACGGCACGTCGTCGAAGTTCTCCAGCGACGAGGCCATTGCCGTCGCCAAGGCCGCCACGCCGCACACGCTGCTGACCGACAGCACCTTCCAGGACGACCACGGCATTCCCCTGGGCAGCGCCGTCACCTTGCGCGCCGAGAGCTTCGGCCTCGAAGAGACGCCGGGCATCCTGGTGGCCGCCACGCGCACGCACTACACGCTGGAGCGCAACAGCGAGCGCACGGGCAGGGTGCATGTGCACTTTCCGCGCATCGGCTATGTGTTGAAGAAAGCAGAGGCCTGAAAACGTCCGATGTGAACGTGGGTCGGGGCACCTTCGTGACTGCGCCGGCGCGCGTTCCGTATTTCAATAGCGGCTTCCGCTTCAACGTCAGAGACAAGGACACCGGCAAATGATCCAGGACTTCAAGGGCAAGACCGCCGTACTCACCGGCGCAGGCTCGGGCTTCGGCCTCGAATGCGCGCGCATCGGCGCCGCCCGCGGCATGAACCTCGTGCTGGTCGACGTGCAGCAGGACGCACTCGACAAGGCCAAGGCCGAGATGGAGGCCCTGGGCGTCCAGGTGCTGGCGCGCAAGGTCGATGTGTCCGATGCGGCGCAGATGGAAGCGCTGGCCGCCGCCGTCAAGGAACGCTTCGGCGCACCGCACTTCGTGTTCAACAACGCCGGCGTGGGCGCCGGCGGCCTGGTGTGGGAAAACACCGTGGCCGACTGGGAATGGGTGCTGGGCGTCGACCTGTGGGGCGTGATCCACGGCGTGCGCCTGTTCACGCCCATGATGCTCGAGGCCGCCGCCAAGGACCCGGGCTACCGCGGCCACATCACCAACACCGCCAGCATGGCCGGCCTGCTCACGCCGCCCAACATGGGCATCTACAACGCGGCCAAGGCCGCCGTCGTGAGCCTGACCGAAACCATGTACCAGGACCTCAACCTGGTCACCGACCAGATCGGTGCCAGCCTGCTGTGCCCGTACTTCGTGCCCACCGGCATCACGAGCAGCGAGCGCAACCGCCCGAACGCGCCCAAGGACACCGAGCTCACCAAGAGCCAGCTCATCGGCCAGGCCATGAGCAACAAGGCGGTGAGCAGCGGCAAGATCACGGCCGCCGAGGTGGCGCACAAGGTGTTCGAAGCCATCAGCGACAACCAGTTCTACGTGTTCAGCCACCCGAAGGCGCTGGGCAACGTGAAGAGCCGCATGGAGAACATCGTGTCGATCACCAACCCGGCCGACCCGTTCCTCGAGCGCCCCGAGATCGGCCAGAAGCTGCGCGAGCAGCTGCGCTCGGCTTGATCCTTTCCTGAAGATGCGGCCCGTCTTCGCGAGGGGCCGCGCTCAGCCGGCCTGCACCTTCGCCTGCAGGTCGCGCACCAACTGCTCGATGCCCGACAGCGCCTCGGCCATCGACCGCTCCAGCAGGTCGCCCCGGTCTTCCGCGTGCTCGACCGCGATGTCGTGCACCTCGCGCAGCCCGACCAGGCCCAGCGCAGCCTTCACGCCCGGCACCAGGAAATTCAGATGCGCCTGCATGCCGCCGGGCCCGAAGCCGCTGCTGCCGTGCGCGGTGAGCAGCACCGTGCGGCGCGGGCGCTCGGCCAGCAGCGGCACATAGGGGTCGTCCAGGCTCGGGTCCATGTCGAAGGTCTCGCCGACGCGCACGATGTTGTCGATCCACGCCTTCACGGTGGCCGGGGCGCTGTAGTTGTACATGGGCGTGCCCATCACGATCACGTCGGCGCGGCGCAGCTCGGCAATGAAGGTGTCGCTCTCGGCCAGCACCTCGTGCATCCAGGGCTCGCGCGCTTCGGCGGGCGTGTAGGCGCTGTGGATCCAGTCGCCGGTGACCGCCTGCGGCGGCGCGATGCCGAAGTCGCGGTAGATCACCTCGTCCTGTGGGCGGGCCGCCTGCCAGGTGCTGACGAAGTGGTGGCTCAGGCGGCGCGAATGCGAGCCGTGGACGACGGCGCCCGAACGGCCGGAACGGGGGCTGGCATCGATGTGGAGCAGGGTGGTGGTGGTCATGGCGTGGTCCTCGGTTGGATGAAGGGAATTCAGCTGTCTGCTTGACACGGTTCCCAATTTATCGAAGCATCCATCGACGGACAAACGACGAATTCTTTTCGCTGCAGAAAATTAAACTCATCTATCAGCACGCCATGGCCCTCCTGCATTCCCTGCCTCCGCTGGCCTCGCTGCGCGCCTTCGAGGCCGCCGCACGCCATTGCAGCGCCAAGCTCGCGGCGAACGAGCTGTCGGTCACGCCCACGGCCATCAGCCACCAGGTGCGCCAGCTCGAGGAGTCGCTGGGTGTGGCGCTGTTCGTGCGCCAGCCGCGCCAGCTCGTGCTGACGCCGCAGGGCCGCGAGCTGCAGGCGGTGCTGAGCGATTCGTTCGCTGCCATGGCGCAGGCCGTGGCGCGCCTGCGTGCGCCGCCCGAGCGCAGCGCCATCACGCTGTCGACCACGCCCGCCGTCGCCGCGCGCTGGCTGCTGCCGCGCGTGGGGGCGCTGCGCGCGGCGCATCCCCGGCTCGACCTGCGCATCCACGCCTCGCACGACGCGGTGCCGCTGGACGGCCTCACGGCCGACGTCGCCATCCGCTACGGCAAGGGCCAGTGGCCGGGCCTGGTGGCCGAGAAGCTGTTCGACACCGTCTTCGCGCCGGCCTGCAGCCCCGCGCTCAAGCTGCGCCGCCCGGCCGACCTCGTGAAGCACACGCTGCTGCATTTCGCGGTGCCTAACAGCAAGACCCAGCCGGGCACCTGGGCCGCATGGCAGCAGGTGGCCCAGGTGCCCGGCCTGGACGTGTCGGCCGGCCCCGTGTTCTCCGACGAAACCCACACCGTCTCGGCCGCGTTGCAGGGGCAGGGCGTGGCGCTCATGGGCCTGGCGCTCATCGCCGACGAGCTGCGCGCGGGCAACCTCGTGCAGCCCTTCGGACCGGTGCTGCAGGGCTCGCCGTTCTACCTGGTGTGCCCGCAGGCGCGGCGTGACGATCCGAACGTGGCGGCGGTGTTCGAGTGGGTGAAGGGGCTGTCACCGCTGGACGCCGGCAGGGTCTGAATCACGGCAGCGACACAATCGCGTTCATCGCCGTTTCGTTCCCCCTTCTCATGCGAACTTCCTCGACTTCTTCCCTCCTGCAGATCCAGAACCTGCGCTTCGCGTACCCCGACCAGCCTGCGTTGGCCGACCGCTGGTCCGCCGCCATCGGCGAGGGCGTCACGCTGCTGTACGGCGACACCGGCAGCGGCAAGTCGACCTTGCTGCGCGTGCTGGCGGGCCAGCAGCCCGCATCGGCCGGGCAACTGCGCGCGGCCGGCGTGGCGCTCGACGCCGAGCCCGCGGCCTACCGGCGTCAGGTCTTCTTCTGCGAACCGGCGTCGGAAGCCTTCGACGCGCTCAGCGTGCAGGCGTGCACGGCCTTGCTGGGCGAGGGCGATGCGGGTTTCGACAAGGCCGAGTGGCAGCGCCTCGTCGAGGCCTTCTCGCTCGTGCCGCATCTGGAAAAGCAGATGTTCATGCTCTCGACCGGCTCGCGCCGCAAGGTCGGGCTGGCCGCCGCGCTCGCGTCGGGGCGGCCCGTGGTGCTGCTGGACGACCCGGTGGGTGCGCTCGATGCGCGTTCGATCCACGGCCTCTGGCGGGCCATCGAACGGCGCGTTGCGCAGCCGGGGCGGGCGGTGGTCGTGGCGAGCAGCGAGCGCGTCACGGAGGTGCCGCTGGCCGCCTGCATCGAGCTGCCGCTGGTCTGATCAGCGGCGCGGTGTCGCCATCACGTGGTTGTCGTACGGCTTTCCGCCGAGCATGAACTGCGTGAGTCCCATCGCCATCAGCCCCTGCGTTTCGTAGAACGCGACGGCGCGCGGGTTCTTCGCGTACACCGCGAGCCACAGGCCGTCGCTGCCCGTGCGTGCGTGCGCGGCGCTGCGGGCTTCGCGCAGCAGCATTGACCCGACGCCGCTGCGCTGAAAAGGTGACTGCACGTAGAGCGTGCGAAGTTCCGTGTCGCAGCCCGGCACCAGCGGCTGCGTGGCGCCGAACTGCAGCAGCGCATAGCCCACGAGCTGGTCGCCGACCTGCGCCACGCGCAGCGCGACATGGGGTGACTCCGACCATGCGGCGAACGCGGCCGGCGTGAAGGTCGAGAGCACGTAGCGCCCGAGCACATCGTTCACGCCGTCGGTGGCGTAGGTGTCGAGCCAGACCTGGATCGCGAGCGCGGCAAGCGTGTGCGCATCGGCTGCGGTGGCGGGACGAACGATGACAAGCGGACGATTCATGGTGCGGCGCATTCTCAGGCAACCGCGTCACGCCGTCTGCAAGGCCGACCGAAACCGGCTCGGCGGTGCGCCCGCCGACTTGCGCATGAGGCGACGCAGCGCCGTGGCGTCTTCGTAGCCGACCTGCACCGCGACCTGCTCGATGGTCATGCGGCTGCTCTCGATGAGCAGGCGCGCACGGTTCAGCCGCACGCTCTGTACCAATGCCAGCGCCCCCAGCCCGGTGGCGGCGCGCACGCGCCGGGCCAGCGTGCGCTGCGACATCGCGAACTCTTCGGCCAGCGCGGCCACGCTGGGCGGCGTGGGCAGCGCGGCCTCGATGCGCCGCGTGAGGCGCGCGACCAGCTCGTTGCCGTTGGACAGCATCGACGGCACGACGAACGGGGCCTGCGCCTGGCGGCCGTCGATCAGCAGCACCTTGCTCACGGCCTCGGCCAGCGCGGGGCCGAAGCGCGTGCGCAGCAGGTGCAGCATGAGGTCCGACTGCGCAAAGGCCGCGCCCGCGGTGCTCACCGGCCCGTCGGCGCAGACCATGCGGTCGGCATCGACGTGGCAGGCCGGTTCGAGGCGGCGCAGCTCGGGCGCCAACCACCACGAGGTCGTGACGCGGCGCTGCGACAGCAGGCCGGCTGCCTGCAGCAGGAACACGGCCGAGCACGAGGCCGCGAACGCGCCGCCGCGTGCGGCATGGCGTCGCACCGCATCGATGGCGGCGCGGGCGTGGTCGTCGGTCAGGCGCAGTGCGAGGTCGGCCGGTTTGTCGACGCCGAGGCCGGGCACGATCCATGTCGAGCCGTCGGCGCGCGCGCGGCGGGGCATGGCGAGGGTGTCGATCCGCAGGCCGTTGCTCAGCGGCACGCTGCCGCCATCGGGCGACACCACGCGCCAGGTGGGGCGGGGCATCTGGTGGCGCGGTGCGAGCGTGGCGGCTGCCGCCAGCACGTCGAGCGTGACGGCGGTGCTGGTGGCGAAGCTGCCCGGAAGGACGAGGACGGTGAAATCGTGCATGGCAGAAAACGCCTGATAGGCGTCTGAATGGACACTGGCAGTCTAGTGCGTGCTCGGGTGCAATGGGCATCGTCGCAACACCGAAAGTGCTTTCGTGTCCCACATCCTTGCCCTTGTTCCTCACGGCGCCCATCTGCACGCCCAAGAGGCCTTGCCATGACCGACCCGTTCGACGACTTCACCCGCCGCGAGATCACGCTCGACGGCGCCACCAAGGCGGTCTACGTCGCCGGCTCCGGCCCGGCCGTGATCGTGATGACCGAGATGCCCGGCATCAGCCCGCACGTGGCGCGTTTCGCCCGCTGGGTGCGCGACGCCGGCTTCACGGTCTACATGCCGTCGATGTTCGGCCGCGACGGCGCGGTGCCGGATGCGGAAGAGGGCAAGGCCGTGTTCCAGCGCGCCTGCGTGAGCGCTGAGTTCCGCGCCTTCGCGGGCAATGCCTCGAGCCCGGTGACGCAGTGGCTGCGCGCGCTCGCGCGGCTGGTGCATGCGGAGTGCGGCGGGCCTGGCGTGGGCGCCATCGGCATGTGCTTCACCGGCAACTTCGCGCTCACCATGATGCTGGAGCCTGCCGTGCTGGCACCCGTGCTGTCACAGCCGTCGCTGCCGCTGGACAACCCCGGCGGCATCGAGATCTCGCCGGAAGAGATCGCCCAGGTGCGCCAGCGCCTGGAGCGCGAGGACCTGACCGTGATGGCCTACCGCTTCGAGGGCGACCGCTTCTGCCGGGCCCAGCGTTTCGCGGCGTATGCAGAGGCACTGGGCGACCGTTTCGTGGCCCGTGTGCTGCCCGACAGCGCCGCCAACACGCGCGACCTGCCGTCGTTCTTCTCGCAGGTGGTGGCGAGCCCGCACAGCGTGGTGACGGCGCACCTGATCGACGAGGCCGGCCAGCCGACCCTTGCGGCGCGCGATGAGATCCTTTCGTTCTTCGCGCGCCGCCTGGGGGTTGCGGATCAGGCCCGTGCGGAAGAAGCGGCGCCGTCGGCCGGCAGCTGACCGGTCTTCTGTGCGCGGCGGTCGAGCGCGCGGCTCCACAGCGCGATCGCCAGGCCCACGAGCGTGAGCAGCGCGGCCACCCAGCCCAGCGCGCGCAGCCCCGGGCCGTGGTCGATCGTCACGCCGCCGACCCAGGCGCCGAGCGCGTTGCCGAGGTTGAAGGCCGCGATGTTCAGGCTCGAGGCGAGGTTCTGGCCCGCGCCCGAAGCCTTTTCCAACACGCGCAGCTGCATCGGCGCCACGGTGGCGAACGAGGCCACGCCGAGCAGGCCGACGAACACCACCGCGGTGAAAGGCGTGCCGATGGTGAACTGCATCGCGCCGAGCACCACGGCCAGCGCCACCAGCGTGCCGAGCACGGCGGCCATCGGTGCGCGGTCGGCCAGCTTGCCGCCCAGGATGTTGCCGACGGCCAGGCCGCCGCCGAACACCAGCAGGATCGGGGACACGGCCGATTCCGACAGGCCGGTGACCTGCGTCAGCAGCGGCTGGATGTAGGTGTAGACCACGAACACGCCGGCAAAGCCGAGCACCGTCATCGCCAAGCCCAGCAGCACCTGCGGGCGGGCGAGTACGGCGATCTCTTCGCGCAGCGGCGCCGGCTTGGCCTCGCCCTTCATGCGGGGCACGAAGGCCGCGAGCACCACGAAGGCCAGTACGCCGATCAGCGTCACCGCCCAGAAGGTCGAGCGCCAGCCCAGCTGCAGGCCCAGCCAGGCGCCGGCCGGCACGCCCAGCAGCGTGGCGGCGGTGAGGCCGGTGAACATGATCGCGATGGCCGAGGCGCGGCGTTCGGGCGCCACGAGGCCGGTGGCGACCACCGAGCCGACGCCGAAGAAGGTGCCGTGCGCCAGCGAGGTGATGACGCGCGCGGCCATCAGCATTTCGTAGTTGGGCGCGAGCGCACAGGCCAGGTTGCCGAGCGTGAAGATCGCCATCAGCGCGAGCAGCACGGTCTTGCGCGGCAGCTTGCGGGTGGCGATGGTGAGCACGGGCGCGCCGACCGCGACCCCGAGCGCGTAGCCCGAGATCAGCAGGCCGGCGGCCGTGATGGAGACGTGCAGATCCGTCGACACCTGCATGAGCAGGCCCATGATGACGAATTCGGTGGTGCCTATTCCGAAGGCACCGGCGGTGAGGGCAAGAAGAGCGATGGGCATGATGCCTGTACTGTGCGGACGATCGGCCTCGATGACTAGAATGCCGCCAGTACATGCACTTGTGAATTCAAGTCACAACAAAGGAAGGCCATGCCGCGCATCGACGTCAACCGCTCCGGTGAAATGGAGGCCTTCGTTCAGGTGGTGGAGGCGGGCGGTTTCTCGGCGGCGGCGCGGCTGCTGGACATGACGCCCTCGGCCGTCAGCAAGCTGGTGGCGCGGCTCGAGCTGCGCCTGGGCATCCAGCTGGTGCACCGTTCCACGCGCAAGCTGCAGCTCACGCCCGAGGGGCTGCATTTCTACGAGCGCAGCACGCGCGTGCTGGCCGACATGGACGAGGCGGAGCGTTGCGCCGCGGCCGGTGCGGCGCCGCGCGGGCGCGTGAGCATCAACGCCAGCGTGTCCTTCGGGCACCACAAGCTGGTGCCGCTGGTGCCGCGCCTGCTCGAGATGCATCCGCAGATCACGCTCGACATTGCGCTGACCGACCGCATCGTCGACCTGATGGACGAGCGCGCCGACATTGCGATCCGCTGGGGCCAGTTGCCGTCGTCCGACCTGGTGGCGCGGCGCCTGGGCGAAACCAGCCAGGCCATCGTGGCCGCGCCGGACTACCTGGCGAAATACGGCACGCCGCGCACGCCGCAGGAACTGGAGGCGCACAACCGGCTGGGCTGGAGTTACCGGCGCAACACGCCCGACTGGCCGTTGCGTGTCGATGGGCGCATGGTGATGTTGCCGGTGGCGGGGCCGGTGCGCGCGGGCGACGGCGAGACGCTGCGGCAGCTGGCGATTGCGGGGGCGGGTGTGGCGCGGTTGTCGCTGTATCACATCCAGCACGACATCGATGCTGGCCGGCTGGTGCCGCTGCTCGAGGAGTTCAACCCGGGCGAGATCGAGCCGATCCACGCGGTGTACATCGGCAAGGCCGGCACGCTGCCCGCGCGGGTGCGGGCGGTGCTCGACTTCCTGGTGGCGTGCTCGGGCGTGGGCGGCGGGCGCTACACGCTCAAGCGCACGGCGCCGATGCCGGGGAACTCGGCCGTCACCTGATCACCGCGGCGGCAGGGCAGCACGCCGACCCACGAGCCGGTGGTGACGACGGTGCCGGCGGGCACGGTCTGGCCGTGGCGCGTGAGGTGGCGCAGCCAGATCGGCAGCAGCCAGGCCGGATCGGCCAGCGGATGCGTGCCTTCGCGCACGACCGTTTCTGCGTCGCCGATCCTCGTTTCGCAGCGTTGCGAGGCCCAGTCGACGGCGGCGTACGGTTGCCACTCGCCGAGCACGAGTGCGCCGTGGACCTGCGAGTCGGCCAGGCGCAGCAGGGCGGGCGTGGCGGCCAGGTCTTGCCAGCGGGCATCGACGATTTCGACGGAGACGGCCATGGCGTCGATGAGCGCTGCCGAGTTGTCGTGGTCGAGTGCGGCAGCTTGGGCGGGGGTGACGTCCTGGCCGAGTCTCAATGCAATTTCTGCCTCGATGCCGGGGGTGTGGAATGTCAGATCGCTGAAGTTGGCGGGGCTTTCGCGCACGCCGTGCGGGGGCAGCGGGGCGTGCGTGAGCGTGGCGCTGCGGGAGCCGCCGCCGGACTTCCAGGTCTTCGGGACGCCGTCGAACCAGCCGAGGGCTGCGGCTACGGCGTCTTGCACTTCGTACGCTTGAGGTGCGTCTGGCAGGGCGTCAGTCCAGGGCGTTGCGTCTAGCGTGCGGTTGGCCTGGCGTGCGGCGATGAGGGCTTCGGTGAGGGCTTTTTGGTCGGGCGTCATGCTTGGGATCTTCTCAGTTTCTCTTGGGTTCAGTTCGTTCGGGGCGCGTGCCCAGGCCACCGGGTACTTCCCTCCGCGAATGTCCCCCGGCCTGCGGCCTCCTCCTTGATTTCGCTGCGGGAAGCACCCAGTGTCCTGGGCACATGGACGCGCTGTTGGTGTGCGGCCGATCAACGACCGCTCTGAACTCGCTCACGCCGACGGGTGCCTTGCGCAGCGAAATCAAGGAGGAGGGGCGCAGCCCCGGGGGACATTCGCGGAGCAAGGTGCCCCGTCGGCGTGAGCGTCGCCCTGAACAACGACCGTCAAGTCTCGACCTGCACCTTGCCGTCCTTGACGACTTTCGCCCACTTGGCGATCTCGGTGCTGATGAACTGCTTGAACTTGTCCTGCGAACCGCCGCCGTCTTCCGCGCCGTAGGTGTCGAGCCGCTCCTGCACATCGGGCATCGCGAGCACGGTGTTGACGTCGCGGTTCACTTTCTGCGCGATGGCCGGGGGCAGCTTGCCGGGGCCGGCCAGGCCGTACCAGGTGGTGGCCTCGAAGCCGGCAAAGCCTTGCTCCTGCATCGTCGGCACGTTCGGATGGCCCTTGGCGCGCTTGGTGCGCGTCTGGGCCACGGCGAGCACCCGGCCATTCTTCACGTGCGGGGTGGCGGCGGTCATGGTCTCGAAGCTGTACTGGATCTGTCCGCCCATCAGGTCGGCCAGCAGCGGGCCGCTGCCCTTGTAGGGCACGTGCAGCGCATCGACGCCGCCCTGCAGCTTGAACATCTCCAGCGCCAGGTGCTGGGCCGAGCCCGCGCCGGCGGAGCCGAAGCTCACGGTGCCAGGCGCGGCCTTGCAGGCGGCGACGATGTCTTTCACGCTGAGGGCCTTCTGGCCCGGGTTGGCGATGAGCAGGTTGGGCGTGACGCCCACGAGCACGATCGGCACGAAGTCTCGCTCCACGTGGTAGCGCAACTTGGGCTGCAGGCTGGGCGCGAGCGCGTGGCTGTTGATGTGGGCCATGAGCAGCGTGCTGCCGTCGCTGGGCTGCTGCGCCACGTAGTCGGCCGCGAGCACGCCGGCGACACCGGCCTTGTTCTCGACGATGACCTGCTGGCCCCACATGGTCGTGAGCTTCTGCGCGACCACGCGCGCGAGCGCATCGGTGCCGCCGCCGGGTGGAAAGCCCACCACGATGCGCACGGGGCCCGTGGGCCACTCCTGCGCGAACAGCCGGGGCACGCCCAGCGTGGCGGCCGCGCCGGCGGCGGCCTGGATCAGGGAACGTCTTTGCATCTTCTTTGTCTCCGTCGGTTGGGGAATCCGATGCGTGCCGGGAGCCGCTTGCGCGGGCCCGGCAGGGTGGTGGACCGCCGCATCGTTCGAGCGATGCGCTGCGGCCCGTGTGGGTTGGCGTGCGCCGGGTTCAGGCTGCTTTTTGCAGGCCGACCGGTGCGGCCTGGTGGCTCGCGAAATAGTCCATCGCCGCCTGCACGCCGCTGCCCGCCAGCTTGATGCCGCTGAGCTTCATGCCCATCTCGACACCCGCGACCATGGCCACGAGCGTGAGGTCGTTGCTGTCGCCCAGGTGGCCCATGCGGAACATGCGGCCCTTGAGCTTGCCCAGGCCCGTGCCCAACGACAGGTCGAAGCGCTGGTGGATCAGGCGGCGCACGGCGTCGGCATCGACGCCCTCGGGCGTGATCACGCCGGTGAGCACGGGCGAGTACACGGACGGGTCGGCGCACTGGATCGGCAGGCCCCAGGTGTTGACCGCGGCGCGCACGCCGGCGGCCCAGCGCTGGTGGCGCGCGAACACGTTGTCCAGGCCTTCGCCGAGGATCATGTCCAGCGATTCCGAGAGGCCGTACAGCAGGTTGGTGTTGGGCGTGTAGGGCCAGTAGCCGTCCTTGTTCATCTCGACGATCTCGTCCCAGGCCCAGAAGGCCTTGGGCAGCTTGGCGTGCTTCGCGGTTTCGAGCGCGCGCGGCGAGAGGGCGTTGAAGCTGATGCCGGGCGGCAGCATCAAGCCCTTCTGCGAGCCGCTCACGCAGACGTCGACACCCCATTCGTCATGGCGGTAGTCGGCGCTGGCCAGGCCCGAGATGCTGTCGACCATGAGCAGCGCAGGGTGGCCCGCCGCGTCGATGGCCTTGCGCACCGAGGCGATGTCGGAGGTGACGCCGGTGGAGGTTTCGTTGTGCACCACGCACACGGCCTTGATCTTCTTCTCGGTGTCCTTGCGCAGGCGCGCCTCGATGAGCTCGGCCTGCACGCCGCGGCGCCAGCTGGGCGCATTCGGCAGGTGGGCGTCGGTGCCTGTGTAGGCCAGGAACTCGGTCGACAGGCCCAGGCGCGTGGCCATCTTCTGCCACAGCGAGGCGAAGTGGCCGGTCTCGTACATGAGCACGTGGTCGCCAGGGCTGAGGGTGTTGGCGAGCGCGGCTTCCCATGCACCAGTGCCCGACGCGGGGTAGATGGCGACCGGGTGCTTCGTCTTGAAGATCTCCTTGATGCCGCCGAGCACCTTCAGGCCCAGCGTGCCGAACTCGGGCCCGCGGTGGTCGATGGTGGGCAGGCTCATGGCCCGCAGGATGCGGTCAGGGACCGGGCTGGGGCCGGGAATCTGGAGGAAGTGACGGCCGGTGGGGTGGATGTCGAGTTGCAGCATGGGCTCTCCTTGTGCGCTCAGTTTTGCATTCAAAATGCATTTATGTATGCTGGTTTATACCTATCAGCCTTGGTTGTATCGGCTATTTTTTGCATTCAAAATGCAGACAAGGGAACCCCATATGACCGCTGAAATCATCGAAATCTCCAGGCTGGCCTTGCATGACCAGGTGGCGTCGCGCCTGCGCACCATGCTGGTGGAGGGGCGCATCGCGCCCGGCGCCAAGCTCAACGAACGCGAGCTGTGCCTGCAGCTGAACGTGTCGCGCACGCCGCTGCGCGAGGCCATCAAGTTGCTGGCTGCCGAGGGGCTGGTCGACCTGCTGCCCAACCGCGGCGCGGTGGCGGTGAAGCTCACCGAGGCCGACGTGCTCAACACCTTCGAGGTGCTGGCGATGCTCGAGGGCATGTCGGGCGAGCTGGCGGCCAAGCGCATCACCGACGAGGAACTGGCCGAGGTGCGCGCGCTGCACTACGAAATGATGGCCTGCTTCGCGCGGCGCGACCTGTCGGGCTACTACCGCCTGAACGCGCGCATCCACACCGCCATCAACGACGCGGCGGCGAACCCGGTGCTGTCGAACACCTACCGCTCGATCAACGCCCGCGTGCAGTCGCTGCGCTTTCGCACCAACCAGGACGAGACCAAGTGGAAGCACGCGGTCGAGGAGCACGAGCAGATGGTGCAGGCGCTGGCCGCGCGCGACGCGCAGGCCATGCGCAAGGTGCTCACGGCGCACGTGCTGCGCAAGCGCGACACCGTGCTGGAGCTGCTGCGCGCCGGGCAGATCTACCCCACTGCCAAGAGCAAGACCACGAGCAACAACGCGAGCTAAGCACCCACCATGCGCATCGACCCCCCCAGCCACATGCAGCCAGCCGGAACCGTTCTTCCGCCCAACGACACCTGCGAACTGCTGGCGCGCCGGCTGCGCACCGACACGCAGGGAGAGGTGCTGTTCGACGACGGCTCGCGTGGGCGCTACGCCACCGACGCGTCGATCTACCAGATCACGCCGGTCGGCGCCTTCGTGCCCACGAACGAGCGCGACATCGCCACCGCCATCGACATCGCGCGCGACCTGAAGGTGCCGGTGCTGGCACGCGGCGGCGGCACCAGCCAGTGCGGCCAGACCACGGGCGCGGCGCTGGTGATCGACAACAGCAAGCACTTTCGCAAGGTGCTCGAGGTGAACGTGGAAGAGGGCTCCGCCACGGTCGAGCCCGGCCTGGTGCTCGACCACCTGAACGCGCAGCTCAAGCCGCATGGGCTCTGGTACCCGGTCGATGTGTCGACCAGCGCGCAGGCCACGCTGGGCGGCATGGCGGGCAACAACTCCTGCGGCTCGCGCTCCATCGCCTACGGCAACATGGTGCACAACGTGCTGGGCGCGAGCGCGTGGCTGTCGAGCGGCGAGCTGGTCGAGTTCGGTCCGCTGGGCCAGCTGGGCGCACGCGCGGCGGGCATCGCGCAGTTCGTGCATGGGCTGGCGCAAGAGCACCGCGACGCCATGGCGCAGCACTGGCCCAAGGTGATGCGCCGCGTGGCGGGCTACAACCTCGACATCTTCGACAACCAGAGCGAGAAACCGTACACGGCCGACGGCACCGTGAACCTCGCGCACCTGCTGATCGGCGCCGAAGGCACGCTGGCCTACACGCGCAGCCTGAAGCTCAAGCTGGCGCCGCTGCCGCGCGCCAAGGTGCTGGGCATCGTGAACTTCCCGACCTTCCATGCGGCCATGGACGCGGCGCAGCACATCGTGAAGCTGGGGCCGACGGCGGTGGAACTGGTCGACCGCACGATGATCGAGCTGAGCCTGGCCAACTCGGCTTTCAAGCCGACGGTGGAAACCGCGCTGATCGGCAAGCCCGCCGCCATCCTGCTGGTCGAGTTCTCGGGCGCCGACAAGGCCGCGCTGCTGCCGCAACTGAAGCGGCTGGTCGAGCTGATGGGCGACCTCGGCCTGCCCGGCAGCGTGGTCGAGATGGCCGACGACGCGCGGCAGAAGAACCTGTGGGAGGTGCGCAAGGCCGGCCTCAACATCATGATGAGCCTCAAGGGCGACGGCAAGCCCGTGAGCTTCATCGAGGACTGCGCCGTGCCGCTCGAACACCTGGCCGAATACACCGACGCGCTGACCGAGGTGTTCGCGAAATACGGCAGCCGCGGCACCTGGTACGCGCATGCCTCGGTCGGCACGCTGCATGTGCGGCCCATTCTCGACATGCGCGCCGACGGCGCGGCCAAGATGCGCGCCATCGCCGAAGAGGCCAGCGCGCTGGTGCGCAAGTACAAGGGCGCCTTCAGCGGCGAGCACGGCGACGGGCTGTGCCGCGGCGAATGGATCGAATGGCAGTTCGGGCCGGCGATCAACGAGGCTTTTCGCGCGATCAAGCAGCAGCTCGACCCGATCGGCCTATTCAACCCCGGCAAGATCATCGACCCGCCGCGCATGGACGACGGCGCGCTGTTCCGCTTCGCGCCGCCGACGGCGCCCAAGCCGTACCGTCGCATCGAACTGAAGCCCGTGCTCGACTGGTCGGGCTGGAACGTCAACGCCGACCCCGTGACTGAAGTGACCACCGCGCCCGGCACGGGCGGCGACAGCACCGGCGGCCTCGCCAAGGCCGTGGAGATGTGCAACAACAACGGCCACTGCCGCAAGTTCGACGCCGGCACCATGTGCCCCAGCTACCGCGTGACGCGCGACGAGCAGCACCTGACGCGTGGACGCGCCAACACGCTGCGCCTGGCGCTGTCGGGCCAGCTCGGCGCCGACGCCTTCACCAGCGAGGCCATGCACGAGACCATGGACCTGTGCGTGGGCTGCAAGGGCTGCAAGCGCGACTGCCCGACCGGTGTCGACATGGCGAAGATGAAGGTCGAGTTTCTCGACCACTACAAGAAGCGCCACGGCCACACGCTGAAAGACAAGCTGGTCGCCTACATGCCCGACTACGCACACCGCGCCAGCCGCATGCCCTGGCTGCTGAACCTGCGCAACCGCGTGCCGGGCGCGGCATGGCTGGGCGAGAAGATGCTGGGCTTTTCGGCGAAGCGCTCATTGCCCGAATGGCGCACCGACACCTTCTGGCGTGCGAAGGACGCAATGGCGGCCGGCCTGTTTTCCGATCAGGCCTCGGTGCTGGCCGCCGCAGCGCGCGGCGAGAAGGTCGCCGTGCTGTTCGTCGACACCTTCAACGGCACCTTCGAAAGCGAGAACGTCTTCGCGGCGGCGCGCGTGCTGCATGCCGCAGGCTATGCGCTGCACACGGTGGAGAAGGGCGGAGGGCACCACTGCTGCGGCCGGACCTTCCTGGCCAGCGGCATGGTGGACGAGGCCAAGGTGCGCGCCGGAGCGCTGATCGACGCGCTGCTGCCGCTGGCGCAGGCCGGCGTTCCCATCGTCGGGCTCGAGCCTTCGTGCCTGCTCACGCTGCGCGACGAAACACTGGTGATGGGCTTCGGCGACAAGGCGCAGGCCGTCGCGAAGCAGGCGCTGCTGTTCGAAGAGTTCATCGCGCGCGAACGCAAGGCCGGCCGCTTCGAACTCGCACTGAAGCCGGCCACCGCGCCCATCCTGCTGCACGGCCACTGCCACCAGAAGGCCTTCGGCGCGGTGAGTCCGATCATGGAGGTGCTGAAGCTGATTCCGGGCGCCGAGCCCGAGCTGATCGAGAGCTCATGCTGCGGCATGGCCGGCAGCTTCGGCTACGAGGCGAGCCACTTCGAGGTGTCGATGCAGATGGCCGAGGCGAGCTTGCTGCCGGCCATCCGTGCCCGGCCCGATGCGATCGTGGTGGCGGACGGCACGAGCTGCAGGCACCAGATCGGCGACGGCGCGCAGCGCGAGGCGGTGCATGTGGCGGTGCTGCTGGCGCGGCACATGATGCTCTGAGGCGGCTGCGGTTTTCTCTTTCGGGACTCAGAAGGGTGGCGAGACCACCTGGCGCCAGCTGCGGCGCCAGGTGCGGGAGTCCGGACAGCCGTCACCGGCTTTCTGCGTGCCGCCCACGCCGGTGAGAAAGCCGGTTTCGTTGGTGCAGCTGTTCCTGGGCTTGCCGTCCGGCTGGCCTTCGTTGGGCTGGCCGACCATGTTGCGCGAGTTCACGTTGCCGCGCGTGAAGCCGCCGGTGGGGATCGAGACGACTGAATACGCGTCGAAGCTGCCGTTGCCATCGACGTCGAAGGAGTTCTTGTTCTTGCCGGTGAGGGCGTCGAGCACGTAGATGATGTTGGGCAGGCTGCCCGTGGCCGTGCAGGATTCGATGCCCTGTTTCTTGTCCTCCGGCAGGAAGGACGAGACGATCACGCTGCTGCCCAGGTTGGCGAGGTCGCCGACCACGCGCTCGCCGTTGGCCATTGCGCCGGGGTGGGTGATGGTGCCGAGGTTCAGTTGCCATCCCTTCTTGGTTTTCCAATCGACGGCATTCGTGCTGAGCTGGTAGAAGTCCTTTCCCTCCTCGATGCCGGCGCCGGTCTTCGCCACAGGAATGATGGTTTGCGTCACGAGGTTCGAGGTGCTGAGCGCGGCACCGGCCTTGTCGTCACCTCCGATCGGGGTCTGGTCCCAGAGGCCGTAGAGGGCCTGCTTCGTGGCCGGCATCGCCAGGTCGTCTTCGTCGAGCAGGATGCCCGTGCCGATCACCACGATGGCGCCGCACTGCGAGGTGGCGCTGTAGGTGCACGTGCTTCCGTCGCCCGGGTGGACCTGCCAGGTCGGCGCGGCATAGATGGGCTGCTTTCTGCCCTGTGGCGTGGTGAACAGCCGCCTGGGAACGGAGGCCGCGAGTTTCGCGCTTCGCAGGTCGAAGCGCCACAGGTTGCCGTTGGCGTCGCCGGCGTAGGCAGCCACGATGCGACGGGTGCTGTCCCGCACCGCGACCACGCCGCCCAGGCCGCGGTTGCCGCCGCTGACCTCGCCGCCATAGCCCGTGGGGAGTTGAATGAACTGCTTGAGCTTGCCGGTGAGCGCCTCCACCACGTACAGCCCGACCTTCTGGGTTTCGGGGTAGTGGCCGTTGCCGGTCAGCATCACCCAGGTGCCGTCGTCCAGCTGGCCCGCGGCGGGGTTGTTGGTCACATGGCCCAGGTGGGGATAGTCCTTGTGCTTGTTGTTCACTTCCCAGAGGAAGTGTTCCTTGCCCGGGGTCCGGTCGGCGTTGTTCAACGGCGATTCCAGTCCGTACATGAAAGGGCCCGCGCGTCCGCCCGTGCCCAGCACCAGCTGGCGCCAGGTGTTCTTTTCGCCGGCGGGGGTCTGGCCGTTTTTGTCGTACACATCCTGCTCGACCAGCGGGCCGTCGAGCGTGTAGCGAAAGCGGAAGTTCGCGCCGGCGAGGTCGATCTGCGAGGCCATGGCGCCCTTGGGCATGAACGCGGCCAGCTCGCTGCCTGCGGCGTCGTTCCTGCCGGCGTTCAGCACATGGACCTTGCCGTTGTTGGTGGCCGCGAAGATGGTGGGAGGGCGCGTGGTCTTGAGTGCCTTGTAATCGGGGTAGGTGTCCTTGCCGTCGACCGAGCCAAAGGTGCCGTAGCCCATGTCGAAGCGTCCCCCCACGAACACCGGCGGCGAGTTGACCGAGGCGCCGATGGGCTGCCTGCGCAGCCGGTAGACCGTGCCGCCGACATCCTTCTGCGGGTCCTCGCCCAGCAGGTAGCGGACAAAGCGCGTGTCGGTGGCCTGCTGCTTGTCGGCGTTCAGCAGGGCCAGGAGATCGCTCGGCAGGTCGCTCAGCCGGGTGCCGTAGGTGAGCGCCGT
The DNA here is from genome assembly GCF_059423125.1 of Variovorax sp. GW531-E2. Lineage (NCBI taxonomy): Bacteria > Pseudomonadati > Pseudomonadota > Betaproteobacteria > Burkholderiales > Comamonadaceae > Variovorax > Variovorax sp. GW531-E2. Next base: position 24,992 of record NZ_JBWKXQ010000002.1, read on the forward strand.
GCGCTGGGCGTTCCCGGGGGCGTTGGGGTCGTAGTTCGACAGGGCAAGGATCGTGCGCTTGTCCACGGCCGGCATCCTGGCATTGGCGGACCAGGCCGGCTTCGGCTTTCCGGCATCGTCGAAGACAGCGTTGGCGCCGTCTGCATTCAGCTCGAAGGCCTTGATGTCGCCGCTGTTGTCGGCCGTCTGGTACTCGGTCGTGTACTTGTACTGGCCCTGCAGCGTCTGGAACTCGTTGCTGTTGCCCGATACGGCCACGCCGGCGTCGTTGCCGGAGCCGACCATGCTGCTCAAGGCGTTGTCGAGCGCGCGGCGCACGTCCTCGCCCGAGTACACGCTGTAGGCGCGGCCGCCGCCGGTGAAGCCGGCACGGATGAAGTCGTCGACGCGCCGGGCGTCACCCGCGTCCGATCCGTCCATGTTCAGGTTGCCGGTCGCCCACTGCGGCGGCGTCACCGGATTGCCCGCGAGCCAGTCGCTGTTGTACTTCTCGATCTGCGGCCACGTCAGCCCCTTCTTGAGGGGTGAGTCGCCCGAGGGCGTGAGGCCCCAGCCGATGGTGTACGTGGTCATGTTCTGCCAGAAGGTGGGGTTGTGCTGGCCCTCCACGGGTGGCACGTCGTTGGACAGCGTGCTGGAGAAATCCGTGTGCCAGAAGTAGCGGGCCGTGAGGTCGGCGAAACCATTGCTGCTGGTGCCGCCATCGCTGTAGGGGATGTAGAGGTTTCTGGCGCTCAACCTTTGGGGCAGATCCAGGCTGTCGCGGGCGGGAGCGCCCTTGGGGTCGTATTTGAACTTCGCTGCACTGCCGGAAGGTTTGCCGTCGTAGTTGGTGCTGGCGGTCGTGGCCGTGGCGCTCGCCTCGATGGCTTGCGCGGTGCCTGCGTTCCAAGCGCCATCGGACAGCACGATGGCGTAGGCGCGCCTGCAGCTCAATTCGCCGCTCGTCACGTCGTTCGGATCGTTCTTCCAGGGGCTGGTCAGCGAGGAGGCCGCATAGGTCGCGGTTTCCTTGCCGGCGTAATAGTCGGCGGCGAGTCTCAGGGCGTTGTGGCTCGGCGTTCCTCCGTTGGGGACGATGTCGTAGATCCAGCGATAGAACCTGGACTTCCATTTCTGCCCCGAAGCGGTGGATTCGTCCTTGAAGTAGTTGACGCCGCTGACGATGTACTCGGCAGGCTTGGCCGGGTTTCTCGGATCTACTTCCGCCACGCTTTGGTTGTATTGAACGTACCCGACCCTGAACTTGTTGTCGTAGCTCTGCATCGCCAGGCCCAGCGCGGTGCTGACAGCGAGTGCGCGGTTGCGGTACCACGTGTACCAGTTCGCGATGTTCTTGCGCTCCAGCGCCGCGGGGCATTCGTTGGCGCTCCCGCAGTCGGTCCGCCTGTGTCCGGGGGGCAATGGGACATCGCCGACATCGAGCGCCCCGATGACGCTAACTGTTCGATTGGCCTCGGTGGAGCAGTCGTTGTTCTTGCACAGGACATAAGTGAATTTCTTGGTGTTTGTCGTCATTCCTTCTTCATGCACAGGCCTTCTGTCGGTGGACGACTGGTTGTCCACGAAAGAAACCGGGTTGATCTTTTCCTTGCCGGTGGCCTCGACTCTGGCGCCATAGGTAATCGCGGGGTTGTAGTACTGGGTGTTGATGTTGCTGGACCGCATCGAATACCACCCGAACTTGCCCTCGCAATTCTTCTCTGCTCCCTTGCACTGGTCGTTGACCGCATACCCGTCCTGCATCTCGTCGTCCATTGACCCGGAGTTGTCCAAAACGAACATCAGGTTGGGCTTGGCGCCCGGCACGGCGTTGTACAGCGGGGCCTGGCTTGGCGTCGTGGCAGCCAGCGCGTCGCCAACGGGAAGAAGCGCCGCGCCCCACGCGACAGCGAGACTGACGAAGGCTCGCCGCATGCGTGCAGCCTTGGCGGGTGCCGGAACAAGAAACGGGCGCGTGGCGGTCATGCGGTTTTCCCTGCGGTTGAAAGTGGGGCGCTGAGGAGGCGTGCGGGATTCATCGCCAGCACTCCTTCGTCAGCAGTCCCGTGACCTCGTCGTCCATGTCCTTCACACCCAGGCCGCTCAAGGTCAGCGTGCCGCACCGATCGCCGGTCATGCTGCCGGTGCGGGTGGCCTTGAGGATGAAGCTGGGTGGGGTGTCGCGCGAGAAGACGGCGATGGTGTAGTTGGCGGCGCCGGACTTCGGCGACTGCTGCAAGGCCTTGGGCAACAGGCTCTCTGCGCCTTTCTTCTGCTCGGTCTCCTCGCCGGCATCGCCTGCGGCAGCGGTGTAGCGATCGTTCGCCGAGTAGTAGCGCTGCATGAACTGCGCGGCCTCCATCAGGATGCCCTGGGCTTCGGCGCGCTTGGAGCGGCGCACGTGCTCCTGGTAGTTCGGCAGCGCGATGGCGGCCAGGATGGCGACGATCGCGACGACGACCATGACTTCGATCAGCGTGAAGCCGCGGCGGGAGCGTGAAGATGCAGGAGGCAGGAGTGTCATGGCGATGGAGGTCACGAAGTCATTTGTCGCGCGTCAGCACGGACTGCAGCCATGCTTCCGCGCCCTGGGTGGCAATGCCGGTCGACGTCTCGAACCGGGCGTTGTTGGCAAAGCCCCGGGCGGTGATCAGGTAGCCGGTCAGCTTGGGCGTCGAGGTGGTGGCGATCTTCTGGATGAGGCAGCGCGGTTCGATCTCCAGGGGCGTCGCGTCGGCCGTGGTGCCGATGGGCTTCTTGTTGGCGTAGGCCTTCGGAACGACGATCGCGCTGTTGCCCGCCCAGCTGGCCTTCTTGCGCCATGCCGCGGCTTCGTCGAACTCCGAGCCGATGGGGGTCGTGATGATCCGGGCGCGCATGCCGACGGAGGCGTAGTCGGTGTAGTCCTTGTCGTCGCCATCGAAGATGGCCACCTGTTCGCAAAAACGCAGCGCGGTCTCGGCGGCCTCGCGCGCGACCTCGGTCGAACGGATGCCGTTCACGCTGCGCTCGCTCTGCGTGGCATTGCGGATTGCGAAGGTGCCGACCAGCGACAGGATCACGACCAGGATCAGCGTGACGATCAGCACGGCGCCGCGTTCGTACGCACGGCCGGCGACGCGGCGCGGAAGAGGGGATGGCTTCGTGTTCATGGGGTGATCAGGCGGTTGCGCAGCAGCACCGTGGTGGTGAAGGTCCTGCGCAGGTAGCCGTCGGTGCCGGTGCGGTCGGTGTTGTCGCATCGCTTGTAGGCAAGGCCACCGTCGGGCACGTCGCGCACCGGCCGGTCGCTGCGCATCTGCAGGCACACGCGCACGCTCAGCACGCGGCTCCAGCGGTCTTCGGCGAGATCGGCAAGGACGCCGCTGCCGGGCAGGGCATCGACACCCGCGGCATCGAGGTACTTGACGATCTGGTGCCGCAACGGGTCGTAGGTGGCCGCCAGCTCGATGCTGGGACGGCTGGCCACGCCATAGAGAATGCGCATGCTCTCGACGTTGGCCAGCAACGGCTGCGAGGGGCCGATGGCGTTGACGGCATCGCGCTTTTCCATGCCGCGGCAGGACAGCATCGGCGCCGTGCTCGCGTCGGTCACCAGATAGCGGTTGTCGGCCAGGGCGTAGTTGTCGGGTGGGGGCGCGCCGGGTGCCGGCGTGGGCGGCGGGTTCACCTGCGACGGCGTGAGGGCGTTGATGCCGTTGCCCAGGCAGTTCGTTGCCAGCTTGGCGTCGGTGCCCGTGGGCATGGTGTTGTCGGTGGTGGCTTCGTAGCGGATGGCGATGGCGTCGCTGCCCTTGCCCGTGCACGACAGCTTGTCGAAGGCGGCTGCGGCATCGGTGAATCCGCCGGTGCATCCGCGCACGGCGGGGCCGGCGTAGTTGCCCATCACCGTGGCGCCGTTGCTCGGGATGAGCTGCTGCGAATAGCCGGCCTGCTTGAGCTGCTGCTGGATCAGGTTGAGCGCGAGGATGCCGTCCTCGTTCAACTGCGTCTCGGCCTGCGACAACTGGCTGCTGCGACTGGAGGTCGAGAACGTGGACAGGGCGGCTGCCAGGATCACCAGCCCGATCGTCAGCGAGATCATCAGTTCGATCAGCGTGAAGCCACGGGCCGGATTGCGCCTGCGCGGGGGAACAGTGAAGACGGCGCTCACAGCGTGATCCGGAAGTACATGCAGTTCACCTCTGCCGGGGCCGAGATGTTGGCGCCGGCGATGGGGCAGGCCTGGTGCAGCCCGAAGCCTGCGTCCTCCGCGATGGCGCGCCAGATCAGCCAGATGTTCAGCACGCGCGTGGCCGGCAGGCCGTTCACGCCGGAGGCCGCGTCGACCAGTTCCGTCGTGACGTAGGCCGTGCCGCCGGGCAGTCGGTTCCCGACATTCGTGAGCCACTGCGCGAGGTCGTAGGCGGCAATGGCCGCGCCGCAGGTGTTGACCGGCCTGTCGGGAACGGAGGTGTCGACCTCGCACGCGGCTGGCGGCGGCGTGGGGTCCGTGGAGGCCGCTTCGCGCGCGCTGGCGTTGTAGGCCTTGGCGTGGGTGTAGCCGGCAAAGCCCGCGAGGTTGGCGCGGGCGCGTTCCGCGTAGTCGTTCACCAGGCTCAGGCCGGTGGCGCGCATGCGCGAGAACTGGTTGTACTTGAGGGCCGCCGACGTGAGCCCGGCCATGCCGAACAGGCCGATGGCCAGGATGACGATGGCGACCAGCACCTCGATGAGGGTGGCGCCGCGCTGTTGTGTGGGGCGCTTCATTCGTCGTTGCCCGAACAGTCTTCACCCTCCGCGGCGTAGCGGATGCGCCCGGGCTTGCTGATGCACAGCGTCTTGCGTGCCCATGGGGTGGCACTGGCTGTTTCGAAACCGGGGGCCTCGACCGTGATGCTGTTGCTCCCCGAGCTCACCAGACCATTGGGCAGGAAGACAAAGCGTCCGGCTTTGCCCAGAGCAATCTTCGCGATGCCAGGCAGTGCGTCCTGTCGCAACAGCACTTCGTCTGTCGACTCGGAATGGGCGAAGTCGCCGTCGCGGTCGTTCTTGGCGAAGACGATCCAGCCGGCCGCGAAATCGTTGCCGCCCGAGCCGGTTTCGCACTCGACCGCGGTGCCTGCGCGCAACTGGCAGACGACGACGGGTCTTGCGCGGGCAATGGCTTCGGTGCGTGCGGTGCGCAACGAACCGGTCACGGCGTTGACGGCGTTGGACAGCCGCCATTGCACGATGAAGCGCGTCATCGAAGGCGCCGCGATGCCGATCAGGATCGCGAGGATCGCCAGCGTGACCATCAACTCGATGGCCGTCAGTCCGCGTTGGTCGCGCAGCCGCGCCGGCCGCGAAGAATCGCGTGGCCTCATGTGCATGTGTCTCCCTGTTGTTTTGGAATTTCAGCCGACAACTTCTGGGCGCGAGACTAGGGGCGATGCACATGTCCGACAACGGCTTGCCGACGTTCGGCGCGTTCGAAAGGATGAGCGGAAATGCCTCGAAGCGCCGAATGAAAGTCTGGTATTTCGGGGTGTTTGGCTGGTACTTTTGCTCTTTTGCGGAAGAGGTCTTCGCGCCCATGTCCGCGCGCCGTTTTTCAACCTTGAATCACAATGCCTCGATGACTGCCGCATCCCCTTCCGAATCCGGCTTTGCCTTGTTCCCGACCGCCATCGGCGTGTGCGCGCTGGCCTGGGGGACGCAGGGGCTGGTCGGTGTGCAACTGCCCGAAGAACGGGGCGAGGCCGCGACGCGTGCGCGCATGCACCGGCGCTTTCCTGATCTGGAGGAAGCCCCGCCGTCGCCGCGCGCGCAGCACGCCATCGCGGGTGTGCAGGCGCTGCTCGAAGGCGCGACCGACGACCTGTGCGACATCGAGCTCGACATGCGCGGCGTGTCCGAATTCCATCAGCGCGTCTATGCGATCGCGCGGCGCATTCCGCCGGGGCAGACGCGCACCTACGGCGAGGTGGCCGAAGAACTTGGCGACAAGGGCCTGTCGCGCGCGGTCGGCCAGGCCATGGGCCACAACCCCTTCGCGCCGGTCGTGCCGTGCCACCGGGTGCTGGCCGCAGGCAACAAGCCGGGCGGCTTCTCGGCGGGCGGCGGCGCGCTGACCAAGCTGCGCATGCTCGACATCGAAGGCGCCACGCCGAGCGAAACGCGCTCGCTGTTCTGAGCTGGAACGGTCAGGCTGCCGGCACGGGCAGTTGTTGCAGTCCTGCGATGCGCGAGCCGAAGATGATCGCGGCCTGCAGCACGAAGCCCGCGAGCGCCAGCAGCAGGCAGGCCGGCTCGCCCCACAAGGCGCCGACCAGACCGCCGAGCGTCGCGCCCACAGGGCGCGCACCCGCATTCACCGTGAGGAACACCGCCGACACCCGGCCCAGCATCGCCGAGGCCGTCACGCTCTGGCGCAGCGTGGTCGAGGTGATGACCCAGACCATCGGCCCCGCGCCGAACAGGAAGAACGAGAGCGCGGCCAGCGAGGCGGTCGGCACGACGAGCGTGGCCGCCATCGTCGCGGCGGCGGCCACCGCGACCGCCGGCCCGACCTGGATCGCGCGACCGAAAGGCAGCCGCGCCGTCACACGCGAAGTCAGCAGCGCACCGACCACCATGCCTGCACCGTACATCGCGAGCGTGAAGCCCACGGCTTGCGCGCCGAGGCCCAGCACGCGCACGGCATAAGGCACATAGCCCGCCTGCAGCACGAACCACGAGATGTTGAAGACCGCGCCGGTCATCAGCATCGGCCGCAGGAACGCGTGTTGCCAGACGAAGCGCGCGCCATCGTGCACGTCGCGCAGCGGATGGCGCGACGGGGCCGCGGGGCGGGGCGCTTCGTGCAGGCGCAGCAGGAGGCCCACGGCCGCCACCGACAGCACCGTCGCCAGCACGAAGGCCGACGACGCGCCGGCCCACGCGACCAGCGCGCCCGCGAGCGCGGGGCCCGCCGTGAAGGCGGCACTGCGCGCCAGCTCCAGCCGCCCGTTGGCGCGCGCCAGCGCGTCGCGCGGCACGAGGGCCGGCACCAGCGCGGGCGCCGCGACGCTGAAGCCCACGGTGCCGACCGCGCCGAGGAACCCGAGCACGGCCAGCCCGCCGATGCCCAGCGTCGACGACAGCACCATGCCGAGCAAGGCCAGCAGCGACACCGCGCGCAGGCCCTCGGCCCACACCATCAGGCGACGGCGCGACATGCGGTCCGCGAGCAGGCCCATCGGCAGCGAGACCAGCAGGAAGGGCAGCGTCTGCACAGCCGCCAGAAAGCCGATTTTGCCCGGCCCGGCGCCGAGCGCGAGCACGGCCACCAGCGGCACGGCCGCGAGGCTCAGTTGTTCGGCGGACTGCGCCGCAAGATTGGCCCAGGCAAGGTGGGAGAAAGAACGGGGTAGAGGCGAGGGCATCGGGCGGCACACGAAGAGAAAGACCGCATCCTCGGGGCCGCGCCTGTCTGCCGCTGGCCGTTTACGGACGTGGAAGCCTCAGCCCGCGTTCATCTGCTCGAGCCACTCGGCCACACACACCGCCTCGGGCGCCGCATCAGGCGCGAGGCCGTAGTAGTAGCGCTCCAGCGTCATCCGCATCCCAGGCAGCGGCGACTGCAGCCGCCCCGAGGCCAGGTCGTGCGCCACCAGCGAAGTCGGCGCCAGCGCGATGCCCAGCCCGTCGACCGCGGCCTGCAGCACGAAGTGCAGGTGATCGAACTGCAGCCGCCCGGCCGGCCGCGCGCGCGGTGCGCCGACCTGCTTCTTCCAGTCGTCCCAGTCGTCCTTGCGCGTGCGGGCCGACAGCAGCACATGCGAGGCGAGGGCGCGCAGGTCGGGCAGCGGCTGCGCCTTGAAGAGCGCGGGCGCGCCGACCACCAGCACCTCGTCTTCGAGGAAAGGCCGCACCTGAATCGACGCCGGCCAGCCCTCGAGGCCGCGGCGCACGGCGATGTCGAAGCTGTCCGTGGCCTGCTCGGGCATGACGGTGCTGGTGACGACCTGCGGCTCGATATCGGGATGGCGTTCCACGAACGATGGCAGCCGCGGAATCAGCCAGCGCACCGCGAATGAGGGCCGCACGTTGATGCGCACCGCGCGCGCCGGTCCCTGCAGCTGCAACGCGCGGGCCGCCGCGTGGATCTGCGCGAGCGCGGGTTCGGTCTCCGCAAAGAACTGCTGGCCCTCGGGCGTCAGCGTGACCTGCCGGATGCGGCGCTCGAACAGCGCCACGCCCAGGCAGGCTTCGAGGCTCTTGATCTGCCGGCTCACCGCGCTGTGCGTCACGTGCAGTTCGACTGCGGCACGCGTGAAGCTCAGGTGGCGGGCCGCCGCCACGAAGGCACGCACGGCATGGAGAGGCGGTTCGCGAAGCGGCATGCGTGCGATTTTCTCACGCATGCCGAGCGGGAATGTCGTTTGTCGGCGGGCGTTGCGAGCGGGCACGATACGGGCCCGATGTCCGCCGCACCACCGCTTTCTCCCGCCGTTCCCGTCCGTTCCACCGACCTGGATTCCCGCCACGCCGCGATGGCGCTCGGCCTCTCGCTGCCGGCCGACGTGGTGCTCTACCTGCTGCTGCCCATGTACGCGTCGCAGTTCGGCGTCTCGCTGGCCGAGGTCGGTTTGCTGCTGGCGGCCAACCGGCTGGTGCGCATCGCGGGCTACGGCTGGGTGGCGTGTTTCTATGCGCGCCATGGCGACCGGGCCAGTTGCACGCTGGCCGTGGTGGCCGCCGCATGCTGCGGGCTGGGCTACGCCACGCTCTCGGGGTTCTGGGCGCTGCTGCCGCTGCGGCTGACCTGGGGCCTGTGCTTCGCGGCGCTCAATTTGTCGACACAGGCCCTGGCCACGGCCGACCCGCTCGGCGCCGCGCGGCGCAGCGGGCGTTCGCGCGCCTTCATCGCGACCGGGCCGGTGCTCGCGCTGCCGCTCGGTGCGCTGCTGGCGTACACGGTCGGGCCGCGCGCGATCTTCGGCGTGCTGGCGGTGGTGTCGTTGCTCGCGCTGTTCGTCACCCGGCGGCTGCCGTCGAAGCCGCACCACAGCGCAGCGCCGACGCGGCGCTTCTCGCGGCCGAACGCGCTGGACGGCTGGTCGTTCATGGAAGGGCTGGCGCTCGACGGCCTGTTCATCGTGGGCCTGTCGTACCTCGGCAAGGACCTGCTGCCCGGCGGCGCGGTGATCGTGGCCGGCGTGCTGATGGCGCTGCGCTACCTCGCCGAAATCTTCCTCGGACCGGTGGGCGGGCGCATGGCGGAGCACTTCGGCGCCGAGCGCCTGCTCGTGAGCCTGTCGCTGGTGACGTCGCTCGCGCTCGTGGGCTTTGGCCTGGGCTGGCTGTGGAGCTGCGCGGCGCTGATCGTGGTGCTGCGCGCGCTGCAGCTGCCGCTCCTGCCGCCCATCGTGGCGCGTCGCACGCCCGGACCGGAGCGCGTGCGGGCGCTCGCGGCCCGCGCGGTCTGGCGCGACATCGGCGCGGGCGCCGGGCCCTTGCTGGCCGGCGTGCTGCTGCCCATTGCTTCGCCGCCGTGGATCTACGGCACCGCAGCGTTGCTGCTGGCGGTCGCGGCGCTGGCCTGTGTCCGGCGCGCATCGCCACCCACCCCGATCCAGGAGAACATCGCCCCATGACCACCATCGACACCGTTGCGCAACTCGAAGCCCTGTTCGGCCTGCCGGGCGAGGCCTCGCTCAAGAAAGAGGTGCCGTACCTGCACCCGAGCTACCAGGCGCTGATTGCGGCGTCGCCGTTCGCGGTGCTCGCGACCACCGGCCCCGGCGGGCTCGACGCCTCGCCGCGCGGCGACGCCCCGGGCTTCGTCGCGGTGCAGGACGAGAAGACCTTGCTGCTGCCCGAGCGGCGCGGCAACAACCGCATCGACAGCTTGCGCAACATCGTGGCCGACCCGCGCGTGGCCTTGCTGTTCCTGATTCCGGGCGTGGGCGAGACGCTGCGCGTGAATGGGCGCGCACGCATCAGCGTGGCGCCCGAGCTGCTGGCGCGCTTCGCGGTGGAAGGGCGCGCGCCGCAGTGCGTGATCGAGATCGCCGTCGAGACCGTGTTCTTCCAGTGCGCCCGCGCCATCCAGCGCTCGAAGCTCTGGGCGCCCGTGCCGGAAGACGCGCCGCGCACCGTGCCGACGCCGGGCGCCATCCTGTCCGCGCTGACCGATGCGGCCTTCGACGGCGTCACCTACGACCGCGAACTGCCCGCACGGCAGCGCTCGACGCTGTACTGAACGGCGCTGCGTACCGCCCGGTAGAACGAATGCACTAGCGGCGAAAGCCGCCGACCCCACGCCTGCACCGATTGCGAGCCTTCGCCACAATCGACCCAATGCGTTCTTCCCCGTTCTTCAAAATGGCCCTGTTGTTGGGCCTGCTCTCCGCCATCGGGCCTTTCGCGATCGACATGTACCTCCCGGCCTTGCCCGCCATCGGGCAGAGCCTGCATGCGGACATCGGCGCGGTGCAGATGAGCCTCACCGCCTTCTTCCTGTCGCTCGGCGCGGGGCAACTGCTCTACGGCCCGATCTCCGACATGGTCGGGCGCAAGCCGCCGCTGTATGCCGGGCTGGTGCTGTTCGCGCTGGCCAGCGTGGGCTGTGCGCTGGCGACCGACATCCAGACCCTGATCGCGCTGCGCTTCGTGCAGGGCCTGGGCGCGGCCGCCGGCATGGCGATTCCGCGCGCCGTGGTGCGCGACCTGCACACCGGCACCGACGCCGCGCGGCTGATGTCGCTGCTGATGCTTGTGTTCAGCGTGTCGCCCATCCTGGCGCCGCTCGCGGGCAGTCTGGTCATCGCCTTCACCGGCTGGCGCGGCGTGTTCTGGGCCGTCACCATCGCCGCAGTGGCGGGCCTGGCCATGATGGTCAAGCTGCTCGACGAAACACGCCCGGCCTCCGAGCGCGTCGAAAGCAGCCTGGGCAGCGCGCTGTCGGCCTACTGGCTGCTGCTGCGCGACTGGCATTACCTCGGGCTGGTGTTCATCGGCAGCTTCGCGATGGCGGGCTTCTTCACCTACCTGGCCAATTCGTCGTTCGTGATGATCGACCACTACGGCCTGTCACCCGCGATGTACAGCGTGGCCTTCGGCGTGAACGCCGCGGCCTTCATCGCGGCCTCGCAGTTCACGGGCTCGCTGGGCGAGCGCTACGGGCTGGTCAACCTCGTCAAGTTCGGTGTGGCCTGCTGCGGCGTGGCGATGGTCGCCATGTTCGTGTACTTCGCGATGGGCGGCGACAACCTGTGGGTGCTGATCGTCCTGTACTTCATCGCCTCGGGCTTCATGGGCCTCGTGATCCCGACCACCGGCGTGCTGGCGCTCGAGATGCACGGCGCCATCGCCGGCACGGCCTCGGCGTTGCTGGGCACGCTGCAGATGCTGACCGGCGCGCTGGCGATGGCGGTGGTGGGCCTGTTCTCCAACGGCCGTCCGCTGCCGATGGTGGCGGGCATGGCCGCCGGTGCGCTCATCGCGCTGGTGCTGACCTGGCTCACGCTCGGCGGTGTGCGCTCCGAGCCGACCGAGGGCAGGGCGCAAGGAGCCTGACATGACGGCCGCCACAGCAAGCGACGCCAAGCCGCTTCCGCTCGACGGTCTGGCCGCGCCCGCGCGCGGCTGGGCGATACTGGTCATCATCCTCGGGCTCACGGTGTCGGTGCTCGACGGCACCATCGTCAACCTGGCGCTGCCCGGCATCGCGCGCGAGCTGCAGGCCACGCCGGCGCAGGCCATCTGGGTGGTCAACGCCTACCAGATCGCCACGCTGGTGATGCTGCTGCCGCTGGCCTCGCTGGGCGACCTCGTGGGCTACCGGCGCGTGTACCTGGTGGGCATGGCGGTGTTCACCGTGTCGTCGCTGGCTGCGACCTTCGCCAATTCGCTCGCCACGCTGATCGCGTCGCGCGCGCTGCAGGGGCTGGGCGCGGCGGGGATCATGAGCGTCAACGCGGCGCTGGTGCGGCTCACGTTCCCCTCGGCGCAGCTGGGGCGGGGCATGGCCATCAATTCGCTGGTGGTCGCCACCTCGTCGGTGGCCGGGCCTTCGGTGGCGGCGGCGATTTTGTCGGTGGCGTCGTGGCCGTGGCTCTTCGCCATCAACGTGCCGCTGGGCATCGTCACCTTCGCGCTGGGCATGCGGGCGTTGCCGTTCAACCGCGCGGCGCCGGCCGCCGGCGCGCGCTTCTCGCTGGTCGACGTGACGCTCAACGTGCTGATGTTCTCGCTGGTCTTCCTCGGCGTGGACCACCTGGGCGTGCGCGAGGGCGGGGTGCAGGCCACAGGTACGCCCTGGTCGGCCTGGGCCACGTTGGGGGCCGGGCTGGCGGTGGGCTTTGTCTACCTGCGGCGCCAACGCAAGTTGACGGTGCCGCTTTTCCCCATCGACCTGCTGCGCATTCCGGTGTTCGCGCTGTCGATGGGCACCTCGGTGGCGGCGTTCTGCGCGCAGATGCTGGCCTACATCGCACTGCCGTTCCTGCTGCTCGACGTGTACGGCCGCAGCCACATCGAGGCCGGCCTGCTGATCACGGCGTGGCCGCTGGCCATCGTGGTGATGGCGCCCATCGCTGGGCGGCTCATCGGCCGCTACCCCGACGGGCTGCTGGGCGGCATTGGCCTGGGCCTGCTGGCCACGGGCCTGGCGCTGCTGGCGGCGCTGCCGGCGCATCCGGGCAATGCCGACATCGCCTGGCGCATGGCGCTGTGCGGCCTGGGCTTCGGCCTGTTCCAGTCGCCCAACAACCACACCATCGTGAGTTCGCCACCAGTGCACCGAAGTGGTGCGGCCAGCGGCATGCTCGGCACGGCGCGGCTCACGGGGCAGACGCTCGGGGCCGTGGTGCTGGCGGCGGTGTTCAGCGTCTGGAGCCCGCACGGCGGGCATGGCCCGGTGGTGGCGCTGGTGCTGGCAGCGGGCTGCGCGGCGGTGGCGGCGGTTTTCAGCAGTCTGCGGCTGAAGACGACAAGTCCGCATGCCTGAATAAGGTAGGGTACGGCCTCATGAAGGAAGTACCTGACACCGTGGTCTGTCCGGGCTGCGACGCGGTCTACGCCCGCACACCGCTGGCGCCGCGCGACGTGGCCGAGTGCCCGCGCTGCGGCACCGAGCTCGACCGGCACCCGGGCGCGCAGCAGCGGCGCATCCTGCCGCTGACGGTCGCGAGCCTGATCATGTTCGCCATCGCCAACCTGTTTCCCATCGTCGAGATCGAGCTGCAGGGCCTGCGCAGCCAGACCACGCTGGCCGGCGCGGTGGTGGTGCTGAGCGCCGAGGGCATGTCGCCGGTGGCGCTGCTGGTGCTGGCCACGACCATCCTGTTTCCGCTGCTACAACTGTGCATCCTGGCCTACCTGCTGGTGCCGCTGGCCCGCGCGCACCGGCCCTGGGGTTTTGCGGTGCTGGTGCGCATGATGCAGTCGCTGCGGCCCTGGGGAATGATCGAGGTCTTCCTGCTCGGCGTGCTGGTGGCGATCGTCAAGCTGTCGAGCATGGCGACGGTGGTGCCGGGGCCCGCGCTGTGGGCCTTCGTGGCGCTCACCGTGACGCTCACGGCCGTGCTGTCGTTCAACCCCGGCGCGTTCTGGGAGATGACTTTCCGTAAGGCCGATGAAGAAGACGCCAACGCAGAGGCAGATCCGCCGGAGGTGCGCGCATGAACATGCGCGGGCTGCCCGCCCGCCTGGCCTCGGCACGCCCCTGGGAGGCGCAGGCCGACGACGAGCACGACCACGAGAACCCGGTGCCGACGGCCGCCGCGCTCGGCCTGCACGTCTGCACGCACTGCACGGCCGTCTGGCGCGATGCGGAAGAGGGCGACGCCTGCGCCCGCTGCGGCACGCACCTGCACACGCGCAAGCCGCAGAGCCTGAACCGCACCTGGGCCTTCCTGATCGCGGCCTGCATCATGTACATCCCGGCCAATCTGCTGCCGGTGATGATCACGCGCACGCTGTTCGGCGCGCAGTACGACACTATCCTCAGCGGCGTCATCTACTTCTGGGTGTCGGGCGCCTGGGGGCTGGCGGCCATCGTGTTCATCGCGAGCTTCCTGGTGCCGCTGTTCAAGCTGGCGGTACTGCTCTTGCTTGTGGTGCTGGCGCAGCGGCGCAGCAACTGGCGCCGGCGCGAGCGGGCCAAGCTGTATCACATCATCGAGATCATCGGACGCTGGTCGATGCTCGACGTGTTCGTGGTGTCGCTCCTGACGGGGCTGGTGCAGATCCAGGGCTTCGCGGTCATCACCGCGGGCGTGGGCATTGCGGCCTTCGGCGCGGTGGTGGTGCTGACCATGCTGGCCTCGCTGAGCTTCGACCCGCGCCTGACGTGGGACGGCCCGGTACCGCAAGCAGACACGGACGAACGACAGATTGAAAGCAGGGAAGAAAAAATCGCATGAGTGAAGAAGACACGCAACCGCAAGACCGTCCGGCAGCGTCGGCACCGCCCGCGCTGCCGAAGCCGAAAGTGGCGCGCCGCCGCGAATGGCTGCCCTCGCTGATCTGGCTGATTCCCATCGTCGCCGCGCTGGTCGGCGTGACGCTGGTGGCGCGCATTCTCATGGAGCGCGGCCCCGAGATCGTGCTGACCTTCAAGACGGCCGAGGGCCTCGAAGCCGGCAAGACCGCCGTGAAATACAAGGACGTGCAGATCGGCCTGGTGCAGAGCCTGCGGCTGGCGCGCGACCGCTCGCACGTGCGCGTGCTGGTGCAGCTCAACAAGGACGCCGAGGGCTTCACTTCGGCCGACTCGCGCTTCTGGGTGGTGCGGCCGCGGCTGGACACCTCGGGCATCTCGGGCCTGGGCACGCTGCTGTCGGGTGCCTACATCGGCGCCGACGCGGGCGTCGAGAAGGAAACCGCGGGTGAATTCACCGGCCTCGAAGCCCCGCCCATCGTCACGCGTGGCGACTCGGGCCAGCAGTTTTTGCTGCGGGCGCGCGACGTGGGCTCGCTCGACGTCGGTTCGCCCGTGTACTTCCGGCGCATCAAGGTCGGGCAGGTCGCGGCCTACGAGCTCGACGGCGACGGCCGCGGCGTCACGCTGCGGGTGTTCGTGAACGCGCCGTACGACAAGTTCGTCGGCATGAACACGCGCTTCTGGCAGGCCAGCGGCATCGACGCGCAGCTCAGCGCCAGCGGCTTCACGCTGCGCACGCAGTCGCTGGCCACCATCCTGCTCGGCGGCATCGCCTTCCAGGCGCCCGACGACGCCATGGGCCCGCTGGCCAAGGAGAACACGGCCTTCGTGCTGGCGCAGGACGAAAGCGCCGCCATGAAGGAGCCCGACGGCCCCTCGCAGACGCTGCTGATGTACTTCAACCAGTCGCTGCGCGGCCTCACGCCGGGCGCGCCGGTCGACTTCCGCGGCGTGGTGCTGGGCGAGGTGAAATCCATCGGCGTCGAGTTCGACCGCGCCGAGCGCGAGTTCCGCATGCCGGTGCTGGTGCAGATCTACCCCGACCGCCTGCGCCGCCGCGAAAGCGGCGCCGGTGCGCAGGCCACGGAGTCGCGCGCGACGCAGCAGGAACGGCTGCGCTTCCTGGCCGAGAAGGGCCTGCGCGCCCAGCTGCGCAACGGCAACCTGCTGACCGGCCAGGTCTACGTGGCGCTCGACTTCTTCCCGAAGGCGCCGCCCGCGAAGATCGACCTGTCGAAGAGCCCGATCGAGCTGCCCACCATCGCCAACGGCCTGGACGAAATCCAGTCGCAAGTGCAGGAAATCGCCACCAAGCTCAACAAGGTGCCCTACGAGCAGATCGCCACCGACCTGCGCACCACGCTGGCCACGCTCAACAAGACGCTCACCAGCACCGAGCAGACCGTCAGCCGCATCAACAGCGACGTGACGCCCGAGCTGGCCGCCGCCATGAAGGACGTGCGCAAGACCGTCAACTCGGCCGAGCGCACGCTGGCCGACGACTCGCCGCTGCAGCAGGACATGCGCCAGACCCTGCGCGAGCTGACGCGCGCCGCCGGTTCGGTGCGCGTGCTGACCGACTACCTCGAACGCCATCCCGAATCGCTGCTGCGCGGCAAACCGGACGACAAGAAATGAAGACGACGACCTTCGCGCTCGCGGGCGCCGCCGCATTGCTGGTGCTGGCAGGCTGCGCGAGCAAGCCCGACAGCTACTACACGCTGGCCAGCCCGCCCGCGCTCACCGATGCCGCGCCGCGCCAGCCCGATGCCGCCGCGCCGCTGTACATCGAGCTCGCGCCCGTGGCCGTGCCCGAACGGCTGGCGCGCCCGCAGATGGTGGTGCGCCGGCCGACCGGCGGCGTGCAGGTCGACGTGCTCGAGCAGCACCGCTGGGCCTCGTCCTTCGAGAACGAGCTGCGCGACGCGCTGGGCAGCGGCATCGCCAGCCGGCTCGGCGCGCTCGACGTCACGCAGGGCGGTCGCCAGACCTCGCAGCCCGTGTGGCGCGTGGCGGTGCAGGTGCGCCAGTTCGAGATGGTGGATGGCGGGCGCGTGGACGCCGGCTTCACCTGGACCCTGCGCCGCTCCGACGAGGCGCGCACGCTGGTGTGCCGGCTCGACGCGGGCGAAGCCACCGGCGGCGGCATGGACGCGCTGGCGCAAGGCGCGCAGCGCGTGACGGCTGCGGCGGCGGCGGCCATGGCGCGCAGCGTGAACGCAGCGCGGACGAACCCGGGCGCGACGGCGTGCGCGACCTGAGGCTTTCACCTTTCCCCGACGGGGGAAGGCACCACGCCGTCATCCGATAGATCGGAGGCCCCATGGCACAGATCGGCAAGGCGCCCTGCGACGACACGCTGATCCTGCATGGGTCTCCATCTCCCACGGAAGAGGGCGCCTGCCCCGAAGCGTCCAAGCCCTGGGTGCTGGCCGCGGCCATCGTCGGCTCGAGCATGGCCTTCATCGACGGCACCGTGGTCAACGTTGCCTTGCCGGCGATCCAGGCCGATCTGCATGCCACGGCCTTCCAGGCGCAATGGGTGGTCGAGTCGTACGCCTTGTTGCTCGCGGCGCTGCTGCTGGTGGGCGGCGCGCTCGGCGACCGCTACGGAAGGCGGCGCATCTTCGCCATCGGCGTGGTCGTGTTCGCTTTGTCGTCGGTGGGCTGTGCGCTCGCGGCCGACGTGCAACAGCTCATCGCCGCACGCGCGATTCAAGGCATCGGCGGCGCGCTGCTGGTGCCGGGCAGCCTGGCGCTCATCAGCGCCTCGTTTCCCGAGAAGGAACGCGGCAAGGCCATCGGCACCTGGTCGGGCTTCAGCGGTATCACGGCGGCGGTGGGGCCGGTGCTGGGCGGCTTCCTGGTCGATCACTTCTCGTGGATCTGGGCTTTCCTCATCAACGTGCCGATGGCGCTGCTGGTGCTGTGGATCGTGCGCCGCCACGTGCCCGAGAGCAAAGGCGCCGCGGCGCGCGGCGGGCTCGACCTGTGGGGCGCGCTGCTGGCGACCGCCGGGTTGGGCGGCATCGTCTACGCCTTCATCGAGGCGCCGACGCAGAGCTGGCGTTCGCCGGCCGTGCTCGCGGCGTTGGTGATCGGTGTCGCGGGCAGCATCGGCTTCGTCGTCGCTGAACGCCGGGCGCGCACGCCGATGCTGCCGCTGTCGCTGCTGCGCATCGGCAACTTCAGTGGTGCCAACCTGCTGACGCTGCTGCTGTACGCGGCGCTGGGCGGCGGGCTGTATTTCTTTCCGCTCAACCTGATCCAGGTGCAGGGCTACTCGGCCACGGTGGCGGGCGCGGCGCTGCTGCCGTTCATCTTCCTGATGTTCGCGCTCTCGGGCTGGGCCGGGCAGCTGGTCGACCGCTTCGGGCCGCGCCTGCCGCTGGTCATCGGACCGGCCATCGCGGCCGTGGGCTTTGCGCTGTTCGCGCTGCCGGGCGTGGGCGCGAGCTACTGGAGCGGCTTTCTGCCGGCCGTGGTGGTGCTGGGCTTCGGCATGACGGTGACGGTCGCGCCGCTCACCACCACGGTCATGAATGCCGTGGGGCCCGACCTCGCGGGCGTGGCCTCGGGCGTGAACAACGCGGTGTCGCGCGCGGCGGCGGTGCTGGCGATCGCGGTGTTCGGCGCCATCATGGCCTGGGCCTTCGACGCGGCGCTGGCCGAGCGGCTGCAGGCGATGGGCGCGTCGGACGAGGTGCGATCTTTTCTTGCGGCCGAGCGCGACCGATTGGCCGCGGCCGGCGCGCCGCCGGGTGCCGATGCGGCCACCATCGCCGCGGTGAAGCGCGCGGTGGCCGAATCCTTCGTTGCGGGCTTTCGCTGGGTGATGCTGTTGAGCGCCGGCCTGGCCGTGCTGAGTGCGGTGAGCGCCTGGTTGATGATCCGACGCACGCCCGCAGAAAAGCCAGACAACGACAAGCCATGAGACAGGAGACAAACCACCGATGGAAGCAGCACAACCGGCCGGCGCGCCGCCGCATGTCGATGTCCTGATCGTCGGCGCCGGCCTGTCCGGCATCGGCGCCGCCTGCCACCTGCAGGCGCAGTGCCCGGGCCGCAGCTACGCGATCCTCGAAGGGCGCGAACGCAGCGGCGGCACCTGGGACCTGTTCCGCTACCCTGGCGTGCGTTCCGACTCCGACATGTACACGCTGGGCTACGTGTTCCGCCCGTGGACACAGGCCAAGGCGATCGCCGACGGCCCGTCGATCCTGCAGTACGTGCGCGACACCGCGCGCCAGCACGGCGTCGAGGACAAAATCCACTACCAGCACCGCGTGGTGCGCGCCGCCTGGTCGAGCGCCGACGCCTGCTGGACGGTCGATGTGGAGCAGAGCCCCGACAAGCGGCTCGTGCAGTGGCGCTGCAACTTCCTCTTCCTGTGCAGCGGCTACTACCGCTACGAGGCGGGCTACACGCCCGACTTCGCCGGCATGGCCGACTTCAAGGGCCGCATCGTCCATCCGCAGCACTGGCCCGCCGACCTGGACCACAGCGGCCGGCGCGTGGTCGTGATCGGCAGCGGCGCCACCGCGATGACGCTGGTGCCCGCGATGGCCCAGACCGCCGCGCACGTCACGCTGCTGCAGCGCTCGCCGACCTACGTGGTGGCGCGCCCGGCCGAAGACCCGATTGCCAACCGCCTGCGGCGCCTGCTGCCGGCGATGGCCGCGTACCGCCTCACGCGCTGGAAGAACGTGACGCTCGGCATGCTGTTCTTCCGGCTCGCGCGGCGCAAGCCGGCGCGCGTCAGGCGCATGCTGCTGGGCGGCGTGCGCCACGCGCTCGGGCCCGGCTACGACATCGCCACGCACTTCACGCCGCGCTACAACCCGTGGGACCAGCGCCTGTGCCTCGTGCCCGACGGGGACCTGTTCGCGGCGCTCAACGCCGGGCGCGCGTCGATGGTCACGGACCACGTCGACACCTTCACGCCCGAAGGCTTGCGGCTGAAGTCGGGCCGCATGCTGGAGGCCGACATCATCGTCACCGCCACTGGCCTTGAATTGCAGGTGCTCGGCGGCATCGAACTGAGCGTGGACGGCCGCCGCGTCGACCCCGCGAGCACCTTCAACTACAAGGGCATGATGTACAGCGACGTGCCCAACCTGGCCTCGTCCTTCGGCTACACCAATGCCTCGTGGACGCTCAAGTGCGACCTGACCTGCGCCTACGTCTGCCGGCTGCTGAACCACATGCACAAGCACGGCTGGCGGCAATGCACGCCGCACAACGCGGGCCCCGACCTGTCGCCCGAACCGTGGATCGATTTCAGCTCGGGCTATGTGCAGCGCTCGCTCGACAAGTTTCCCAAGCAGGGCACGCACACGCCGTGGAAGCTGCACCAGAACTACCTGCGCGACATCCTCCTGCTGCGCCTCGGGCGCGTGGACGATGGCGTGATGGCGTTCTCGAATCGCGCGGTTTGATCGCGGCCTGACCGCGTTGCGTGACACGTCGATGTATAGCTCTGCTCAATACAACATCGAAGATTTTTGAATTGGATCGATGGCAGGCGGCGGTGATTTACTCCGCCCGGCGTTGCACTCGCACTGAAAAAACGGCGAGGCGGCACCCGGAAATCACCCCACGACCCTGTGATGAGGAGACCTCATGAAGTCATCGATCCGTGCATCCCTGGCGGGCCTGCTGTTCGCAGCGCTGGCAGGACATGCAAGCGCTGCCTCGCTGGACGCTTTCGCGGCCACGCCGAACGCCGCCATCTCCGGCAACAACATCGAGAACCTGACGCAGTCGACGCCCGAGATGTGCGCGTCGGCCTGCCTGGGCGCGCCACGCGGCGCCTGGTGCGTCTCGTTCGACTACAACAAGACCGCCCAGAGCTGCGACCTGAGCGACAAGCGCGCCGCCGACGTGGGCGGGCTGAAGACCGACTACCCCGGCAACCCCTACGACCACTACAGCCTCAAGCCCGATCCGCTGAAGCCTTTCGCGCGCACGCCCAATGCGGCCATCAGCGGCTACAACACGGAGGCCCTGCAGGCCGTGACGCCCACCGACTGCGCCAACGCCTGCACCGACGCGAGCCGCTCGGCGTGGTGCAAGTCCTTCGATTACCACAAGACCAACCAGCGCTGCGACCTGAGCGACAAGCGCGCGAGCGATATCGGCGGCCTGAAGACCGACTACGTCGGCAACCCCTACGACCACTACTCGCTGATCGCGGGCGAGGGCGTTCCCAACCCCGTGCCCGGCAACAAGCACATCCTGCTGATCGGCATCGACGGCCTGCGCGGCGACGCCATCCAGTGCACCGGCTGCGTGCAGACGCCCGCGATGTCGGCGCTGATCGCCGGCGGCGCCTTCCACGGCAACGTGCTGGCGGGCGGCACCAAGCAGGCGACCGTGAGCGGGCCCGGCTGGTCGTCGGTGTTCACCGGTTTCTGGGCCGACAAGCACGGCGTGACCTCGAACACCACCACCTTGCCGCTGAAGAAGACGCACGTGTTCGACCAGATCAAGGCGGCCTGGCCGACGGCCACGACGGCGGTGGTGGGCGACTGGTTCAACATCACCCACAACCTGCGCCCGGCGCTGGCCGACTTCGTGGTCGCCAACGCGGCCAAGAACTCGCAGCAGGCCACCGATGCGGTGAAGGGCTGGCTGAGCTGGAAGCACCCGCCGACGGCGATCTTCTACTACCTGCACAACGTCGACGTCCACGCGCCGAGCTACGACCCGCTCAATGCCTACTACCAGGGCAAGATCGCCGGCGAAGACCAGCAGATCCAGCAGGTGCTCACGGCGCTCACGTCGCGGCCGAACTACGCGAATGAAGAATGGCTGATCGTCGTCACCTCGGACCACGGCGGCACGGGCAGCGGGCACGGCGGGCAGACGGCAGGGGAACGCAGCACGCTGCTGATCCTGAACAACAACCACCAGAACCCGCTCAAGCCCAGCTACTGCGTGGGCAGCCTCGGGGGTACCGCATTGACGCAGGTCGATGGCACGACGCCGCACATCCTGGACTTCCTGGGGCTGCCGAACACCACCGAAGGGCAGAAGCACCCGGCGTGCGGCAACTGAGGCCGGGCGAGTCCGGGCGGGGCCGAAGGGGAGGGTAGCCCGCGCGCATGCCGTGCGCGGCAGGCGAAATGCCTACCCTTCGGCGATCGGCGGGTTGAACCCGCACATAATCTCGCGTTTTCTTTTGTTCTGAATCTCTCAGGTAGCCACGCCGTGTCGAAGCCAACCTGCCCCTGGACTTCGACCAACCCTTCCCGGCTGTGGTGCGCCCGTGTTCGAACGCTATTACCGCGAGCTGCTGAGCTTTCTGTCCCGCAAGGTACCCGACCGCGCCACCGCGGCCGACCTGGCGCAGGAGAGCTACGTGCGGGTGTACGAGGCGCAGCGCACGGGCAGCGTGGTGCGCGACCCACGCGCGCTGCTGTACCGCACGGCCCGCAACCTCGTCACCGACCACCACCGCCGCACCAGCGTGCGCGCGGGCGGCGACACGGCGGCGTCCGATGATGCGCCGCCCGACGCCGACGACTGCATCGGCCCGCCCACCTTCGAGCCCGACGCCATCCTGTCGTCCACGCAGGGCATGGCGGCCATGGTCGAGACCATCGACCGGCTGCCTCCGCGCTGCCGCGAAGCCTTCGTGCTCTACAAGTTCGATGGGCTTTCGTACGCCGAGGTGGCTGCGCGCATGGGCATTTCGGTGCGGACGGTCGAGATGCAGTTGCGCATTGCGATGGAGGCGTGCTGGGCGTGCCTGGAGCGGACCCGTGGTTCAGAGTGAGATGAGACGCCCCATTACAGGGTTTGACCACGCTCGTGCGTCTACCCCCATAAGAACGATCCCCACGTCATGACCCTCACGTCGCCACCGTCCGAAGAAGCCCTGCGCCTGCGACAGGACGTGCTGGACTGGTTCGTCCGCCGCCAGCGCACGCACTGGAGCGCGTCCGACGAGCGCGCGTTCCAGGCCTGGCTCGGCGCCGATGCGCGCCATGGCGAGGCGTTTCGCGAATGGGAGTCGCGCTGGCGCGCCTTCGACGCGATCGCGCCCGAGACGGTCGCGGGCTGGCGCAGCGGCTTCGAAGGCCGCGCGCCCGCCGCACCCACGCGCCGCGGCTTCCTGAAGCCGGCGGTCGTGCTGGGCGTTTCCGGCATGGCGGTCGGCGCCGGCTACCTCGGCTGGCGCCATGTGCAGGCCCAGCCCGTGTTCGAACAGGCCTTCGCCACCCGGCGCGGCCAGCAGCTCGAAGCGCCGCTGCCCGATGGCTCCCGGCTGCGGCTGGACACCGCCACCCGCCTCGAAGTGCGCCTGTTCCGCGACCGCCGCGAGGTGACGCTGATCGACGGGCAGGCGGTGTTCGCGGTGCAGTCCGATGCGAAACGCCCGTTCGACGTGCTGGCCGGTCCGCTGCGCGTGCGGGTGGTCGGCACGCGCTTCGCCGTGCGCCACACCCCCGGCATGCCGGGCGCCGATGGCACGCGGGTGTCGGTGGAAGAGGGCAAGGTGCGCGTGGTGCGCCGGGCGCCGGATGCGACGAGCGAAGTCTTCCTCGTCGCCGGCCGCCAGGTGGAAAGCGATGCGCAGGGCCGGTTCTCCGCCGTCTCGGCCGTGCCGCGCGACGGCATC
Organism: Variovorax sp. GW531-E2; assembly: GCF_059423125.1. Classification (NCBI taxonomy): domain Bacteria; kingdom Pseudomonadati; phylum Pseudomonadota; class Betaproteobacteria; order Burkholderiales; family Comamonadaceae; genus Variovorax; species Variovorax sp. GW531-E2. Next base: position 47,995 of record NZ_JBWKXQ010000002.1, read on the forward strand.
GCGCCCTGGCGCGAGCACCGCCTGAGCTTCGTCGACACGCCGCTGGCCCGCGCGCTGGCCGAGCTGGAGCGTTACGGCAGCACCGGCCTGGTGGTGAACGACCCGGCCGTGGCAGAGCTGCGCCTGAGCGGCACCTTCGACCCGCGGGACGCGCGCACGCTGCGGCGCGCCCTGGCCAGCGCCTTGCCGGTGCGGCTGAAGGACACCGGCACGGTCGCGGAAATCCTGCCGGCCCCCTGAAACAAGAGAATCAAGAATTTCTCGCCGGCACTACGGGGATTCCGCCGGCTCGTGCGTCAGCCCAGATAGGAACCATTTGCATTCACTACCTGGAAGACGTTCGATGACGAAGCGCTTGAGAACAAAGATGACACCCGCGCCGCTGGCCCTGGCCGTTGCATTGGCCCTGGCGAACGCGCCCTTGATGGCCCGGGCGCAGGGCGCGCCCCAGCCGATCCGCATCGCGGCCCAGCCGCTGGCCGAGGCGCTGAACGACTGGGCGCGGCAGACCCGCATCCAGCTGGTCGTGCAGCAGAGCTTGGTGGCGGGCAAGACCGCGCCCGCCATCTCGGGCAGCCTGACGGCCCGGCAGGCACTCGACCGTTTGCTGGCGGGTAGCGGCCTGGCGGCCACGATGGAAGGCAATGCGGCGGTCATCAAGACGGCGCCCGCCACGGGCGGCACGTCCACGCTGCCGGCGGTGACCGTCGTGGCCGACGGCGAGGAAAGCGCCACGGGCCGCGTGCAGGGCTATGTCGCCAAACGCAGCGCCACCGCCACCAAGACCGACACGCCGATCATCGAGACGCCGCAGTCGATCTCGGTGATCACGGCCGACCGCATCGAGGCCATCGGCGCCACCAACCTCAAGGACGCGCTGGGCTACACACCGGGCGTGTCGACCACCACCTACGGCGCCGATTCGCGCTACGACTGGATCTCGCTGCGCGGTTTCGACGCCTATTCGCCGGGCTTCTACCTGGACGGCCTGCCGCTGCGCAACAACAGCACCTGGGGCGTGTGGCGCACCGAGAACTACGGCGCCGAGCGCATCGAGCTGCTGCGCGGCCCGTCGTCGGTGCTGTACGGCATGAGCGGCCCCGGCGGGGTGGTGAATGTGGTCAGCAAGCGCCCCACGGCGGAGCCCGTGCGCGAGCTGCAGCTGCAGGTGGGCGACCACGCCCGCAAGCAGGTGGCGGGCGATTTCTCGGGCGCACTCGACGCCGACGGCAAGCTGCTGTACCGCATCACCGGCCTCGTGCGCGACGCGCAACTGCCGGCCGGCAAGGAGGCCGACGACCGCATGTACATCGCGCCCGCGCTCACCTGGAAGCCGTCGGGCGACACCACGCTGACCTTGCTGTCGCAGTTCTCGCGCACGCGCGGCGGGGTCTACACGCGCGCACGGCCGCAGGTCGGCTCGCTCGATCCGACCGCGATCGGCACCACCATTCCCTCGAAGCTGTTCGTCGGCGAGCCCGGCTTCGACCGCTTCGACCAGGACCAGCAGATGGTCGGCTACCAGTTCGAGCACCGCATCAACGACACCTTCACGGTGCGGCAGAACGCGCGCTACGCGCACCAGAAGCTCGACTACACGGGCACGCAGCTGAAGGGCTTCATGGCGCTGAACCCCGACGTGCCGAACGACCCACTGAACTTCCAGCAGATGTCGCGCAGCGTGTTCGGCAGCCGCGAGAACATCGGCGCCCTGGCACTCGACAACCAGCTGCAGGCCGATTTCCGCCTGGGCGAGACGCAGCACAAGGTGCTGGTCGGGCTGGACTACCAGCGCACGCGCATCGACCAGGTCACCTTCAGCGGCGGCAGCGCCTCGCCGCTGAACATCTACGCACCGGTGTACGGCGGGCCGATCGAGCGGCCCGCGCCGTATTTCGACGGCATCACCCGGCTCGCGCAGACCGGCGTCTACCTGCAGGACCAGATCAAGTGGGGCGAGCGCTGGACGCTGACGCTGGGCGGGCGCTACGACACCGCCGACAGCACCGTGGACAGCCGCCTCGACGGCTCGCGCCAGCGCATGCGCGACCACAAGTTCACCAGCCGGGCCGGCCTGGTCTACCTGCACCCGAGCGGCTGGGCACCGTACCTGAGCTACTCGGAGTCGTTCGCGCCCACGGCCACCATCGACCCGGCGTCGGGCGACCCGTTCAAGCCCGAAAGCGGCAAGCAATACGAGGCCGGCGTGCGCTACCAGCCCACGGGCAGCAAGGCGATGTACAGCGCCGCCATCTTCGACCTGCGGCGCAAGAACTACATCAGCTACGACGGCGAGTTCATGCCCAAGCAGACGGGCGAGATTTCGGTGCGTGGCCTGGAGCTCGAGGCCACGGCGGAGATCGCCTCGCGCCTGAACCTCACGGCGTCGTACAGCTACACGCCGCGGGCCATCGTCACGGCCAGCAGCAACACGAGCGAGATCGGCAAGCAGGCCACGGCCGTGCCGCGCCACCGGCTGTCGGTGTGGGCGGACTACCGCTTCGCCGGCGGCGTGAAGGTGGGATTGGGCGCGCGCTACACGGGCTCGAACTACGGCGACGGCGAGGCCGCGTGGCCGAGTAAGGTGCCGGCCTCGACGGTGTTCGATGCCATGCTCGGCTACGACATCGACCGCTGGAGCCTGGCGCTGAACCTGCGCAACCTGACCAACAAGACGTACTTCGCGAACTGCGGTTACCGCAACTGCTACTACGGCTACCCGCGCACGGCGACGGCCACGGCGACCTACCGCTGGTAGGTCAGCGACGCTGTGCCAACAGGTGCCGCCCCAGCGCCTCGAAGGCCGGCAGCGTCACCGGGTCGTTCGCGGCGTTGCCCGCGATCGGGTGCGAGGCGTAGCGCACGATCACCATCCCGGCCTTCGGGTCGATGTAGATGCGCTGGCCGTGCACGCCGCGCGCCATGTAGGCGCCGTGGTCGTTGTGCGTCACCCACCACATGTTGCGGTAGCTCCAGCCCTGCAGCAGCGGGTAGCCGCCCTTGACGAAGGCGGCCTTGTCGCCGCCGCGGCGGATGTCTTCGACGGCGGCCTTGGGCACGACCTGCCGGCCTTTCACGCGGCCGTCGTTGCGCAGCATCTCGCCGAAGCGCGCAAGGTCGCGCAGGCCGGTGTTCAGGCCGCCGCCCGCGAAGGGCGTGCCGATGGAGTCGACGGTGAAGTAGGCGTCCTGCTCGGCGCCCAGGTGGCGCCAGATGCGCTCCGACAGCAGCTGCGCCACGGTGCGGCCGGTGGCGCGCGCGATCACCCAGCCCAGCACGTCGGAGTTGACGGTCTTGTAGCCGAAGCCTTCGCCGTGCTTGCCTTCGGGCTGCACGGTCTGCAGGAACTCGTAGTAGCTGCGCGGGCCGGCGTAGTCCTTGGGCTTGGGTAGCGGATTGCCGGCCTGCGCATGGGCCCAGACCTCGGCCTTCGGGTCGGCGTAGTCCTCGCTGAACTTCAGGCCCGTGGTCATGTCGAGCACCTGGCGCACGGTGGCGTTGCCGAAGGCCGAGGTCGCCAGCTCGGGCACGTAGTGGGCCACCGGCTTGCCGGCATCGAGCGTGCCTTCGGCCACCAGCATCGCGCCCAGCGTGCCGACCACCGACTTGGTGACCGACATGGCGCCGTGCTGGCCATCGTCTTTCAGCACGCCGAAATAGCGCTCGTAGACCACGCGCCCGCGGTGCAGAACGAGGATGCCGTCGGTGTAGGTGGCGGCCAGCGAGGCGTCCCAGGTCATGGGCGTCTTCGCGTCGAGCGGCGTGAAGCGCAGCGTGTCGATGTCGTTGCGCAAGGCCTGGGGCAGGGCGGACGGCGCACCGAGCCCGCGCGACACGTTCACGGTCGGCATCAGCTGGCGGAAATTCGACACGCTCCAGCGCATCGCCGGAAACTGGAAATAGCTGCCGTCGTCGAAGCGCAGCGTGCGCTCGGGCGGTGGCGGCGAGCCGGTCATCCAGCCGAGCCGGGCGGGGTCGCTGGCAGCGGCGTCGGGGTAGGTGGCATCGGCTGCGCCGGCCGACACCGCCAGGGCGGCGAGCGCGGCGCTCAGCAAAGCGGGGGCGCCAAGGCGGGTTCTGGAAGGGGCGAACATGGCAGTTCCGAAGCGAAGGACCGGCCCATTGTGGCCCGCGGCCCCATCTGCGAACTTCTCACTGACAGCCGCGGCGCGGGTTGACAATGCGCCGCTTCGGCTTTGATACTGAACCCTTCAGTTCATCATTCAACCCAAGGAGATTCCATGCAGAAGATCATTCCCTGCCTCTGGTTCGACGGCAACGGCGAGGAGGCGGTCAACTTCTACACCGCCATCTTTCCGAAGTCGCGCCTCACCGACACGCTGCTCTGGGGCGATGTGAATCCCGCCAAGAAGGGCAAGCTGCTCACGGCGACCTTCGAGCTCGACGGGCAGTCGTTCATGGTGCTCAACGGCGGGCCCGAGTACAAGATCACGCCGGCCATCTCGCTCATCGTGACCTGCGAGACGCAGGAGGAGGTCGACTACTACTGGGACAAGTTGCTCGAAGGCGGCGGCCAGCCGGTGCAGTGCGGCTGGCTCACCGACCGCTTCGGCGTGTCGTGGCAGGTCACGCCGATGCCGCTCATTCGCATGTTCCAGGACAAGGACGCGGCCAAGGCTGCCCGCGCGATGGCGGCCATGATGAAGATGATCAAGCTCGACATCGCCACGGTGAAGAAGGCCTTCGACGGGGAGTGACCCCCGCCGAGGCACTGATCAGACCAGCCGGCCGATCGGCTTCTTGCGCCACACCAGCCGGTAGTACGCGGTCTGCAGCAGCAGCATCGCGCCGAAGGTGACCGGGTAGGCGACCCAGATCCCGTCCAGGCCCATGCCGAAGTGGCGGCTCATGAGCCAGGCCACCGGCACTTCGACACCCAGGATGCAGGCGATGGTGATGAGCGTCGGCACCAGCACCGAGCCGCTGGCGCGCATGATCCCCGACACCGCCGACGCCATGCCGAACAGCACCATGCTCCACAGCATGATGTGCAGCAGGTTCTGCGCGATCTCGATCACCGGCGCGCTGGTGATGAAGAAGCCCATCAGCGGACGCGAGAACAGGTAGCCCAGCAGCACCAGCCCGCCCGTCAGCACGAGGTTCATGCCCAGCGCGGTCTGCACGATCGCGCCCAGCCGGTTGGCGCGGCCCGCGCCGATCGCCTGCGCGCCGAGGATCGACGTGGTGATCGCGATCGAGATGGCCGGGAACTGCACGTAGGCCACCACCTGGTTCACCGCGCCGTAGGCGGCCGTGGCGTTGGAGCCGTAGCTGTTGACCATCGACAGCAGCACCACTTCGGCCAGCGCCACCACGATCATCTGCACGCCGGTGGGCACGCCGATCTTCAGCACCGCCTTGAGCAGGTGCGGCTGGATGCGCAGGCAGCGCACGAACTCCGCGTCGGGCGCGAGCGGGCTCTTTTTCTGGCGCAGCCGGAAGCCCAGCCACGTGGTCGCGACCGCGAACGAGAGCACCGAGGCCCAGGCGCCGGCTGCCACGCCGAGCTGCGGCAACCCGCCCCAACCGCGGATGAGCGCGGGCGTGACGACGAGGCCGATGGCCGTGGAAATCAAGAGCGTCAGCAGCGGCGTGATGGTGTCGCCCACGCCGCGCAGCATGGCGGTGGCCAGCAGGAACAGGAACACGCCGGGCATCGCGATCAGCATGATGCGGGCATAGCGCGTGGAGTCGGCCAGCACGTCGGGCGGCGTGCCCAGCATGGCCAGCATCGGCGTGGTGAAGACACCGCCGAACACCGCGATCGCCAGGCCCAGCAGCAGGCCCACCGTGAGCGTGGTGCCCGCCACCGCCTTGGCCTTGGCCGCGTCGCGCGCGCCCCAGGCCTGCCCGATGAGCACCGAGGCACCCGCGCCCAGGCCGATGATGAAGGCGATGAAGAAGAACATCACCGGGAAGAAGCTCGACACCGCCGCCAGCGCGCTCACGCCGAGCATCTGCCCGACGTAGACGTTGTTGATGGTGCCGGAGAGCGACTGCAGGATGTTGCTGAGCAACATCGGCGCCAGGAAGAACAGGAACACCTTCCACAGCGGACGCGGCGCACCCACCGGCGCCACGGGCACGCCGCGCAGTCCGCTCGGGTTGCCGGGGCTGGTGGTGGTGGTGCTGCTGTCGGGCGCCGCGCTCATGCAGCACCCCAGCCACCGGCCGACAGCTTGTGCAGGTGCACGCGCAGGTCGGTGGGCCAGGGTTCCACGAGGTCGCTGAAGCGCTGATGCTCGCCCGCGAACAGCGCGCGCGTGGCTTCCTCGAAGCCGGGCAGGTTGCCCGCGATGGCGGTCATGAAGCGGTAGGTGGCTTCGCGCGCGGCGCGCACCGTGTCGCGGTCGGCGTGCACGTGGCGTGCGTCGTCGACCAGCTTGCGCAGCGCCACCGAGGCGCCGCCCGGCTGGCGGCCGAGCCAGTCCCAGTGACGCGGCAGCAGCGTGACTTCGCGCGCCACCACGCCCAGGCGCGGACGGCCGACGCCGCGGGGTGCGTCTTCGTGTTTCTCGGCTTCGAGCGCGGAGGTTTCGATGGCCTTCGGGTCGCGCAGGTCGACATCGAGCTGCTCGCCGGTCTGGTCGTCGAACACGAGGCAGGTGGCGGCGTCGCCGCGCTCGCGCAGTTGCGTGAGCACCTGGGCCTTGGTGCCGGCGGCGACGCGCTGGAAGCCGGCAAACGCAGTGAATGTGGTCGGTAGTTCGTCGGGTGACATGCAAATTCTTTTTGGGTTGTCGATCCGGGCGGAACGAAACGAGGTTCGTAATCTACCCGCAGGACGGTTCAGGCGTGCGGCGTGTCGTGATCGCACAGCACCCGCAGCGCGGCATGGAGGTCTGGCAGGCGTTGCGGGTCCAGCGATTTCACGGCGTCGACGCAGATCGCTTCGACGGTGGTGATGGCGGCTTGCATCAACTTCCTTCCGCCGCTGCGAATAATCGCATGGCGCCGGGGGTCGTCATCGGGTCCCGTCGTGCGCTCTGCCAGGCCGGTCTTTTCGAGCAGCACCATCTTGCGGATGAGCGCCGACATTGGCAACCCCAGCGTGTGCGCGAGCTCGGCCATCGGCATGGCGCCGTTGCCGGCACGCAGCAACAGGTGGAGCAGGGTGAAGTCGTCGTAGTCCAGCCCGTGGAAGGCGCCCAGGTCCTCGTTGAGTTTCAAGCTCAGGCTGGCGTGGGCGCGGCCGAGGTCGAGGCAAAAGCCCAGTGCGTCGGTGCTCATGGCGTGTTGTAGCCCTTGTCAGTGGTGCACTGGAGTTCCTCGCGCCAGAGCTCCAGCAGCTTTTCCAGTTCCGCCGCGCGGTCGAAGGCGGGGTCGTCGCGCTCCTTCACCCGGTCGATCACCTCGAAGCCGAAGTGCGTCGCGCCCTGCGCCACCCAGTCGCGCTGCAAGGCCTTGTTGCGGTGCGAGCGCAGGTTCAGCTCGAAGCGGGCGCGGTTCATGGCGCCTTCGACGTCGAGGCTGCCGGCCACGTAGACGCGGCCACTCATCAGGTTGCGGATGACGAAGACGCCAGCGGGGCGCACGCTGTCCTTATATTGCTTGACGAGGGTACGTCGGGTGGAAGGAGATGGATTCATCTCCAAATATTACCCGGACAAAATATAAAACACAATACACCCGGGTAAAAATAGATTCACTCGGCGCGCAGCCGGTGCCAGCCGCGCAGCACCCGCCGGTGCATCGCCCGCACGATGCGCCAGGGACGGCTTTCGCGCACCCGTGTCAGCACCTGGTCTTTCCAGCCTTTCCAGCGCGGGTACCAGCGCGCGAACCAGGCCAGCCGCATCAGAGAGCCCTCGACCAGCTGGAAGATCCGCGCGACCACCGCCGTGCCGGCGAGCTTGGCCAGCAGCAGCACGGCCATGCCGCTGAACGCGTGGCCGCGCCCGAACAGGAACAGCGCCAGCAGCTTCACCGGAAAGAGCAGCAGCATCGGCACGAAGAACGCCAGCAGCGCGCCCCAGGGCGGCAGCGCGCGCAGCAGGTTCTCGAGCCGCGCCCAGAAGGGCAGGCGCGCAAGCCGCGCGACCAATGCCGCGAGCGGGGCCCAGCCCCATTCCTCGAACAGCAGCACCGGCACGAGGATCGTGGTGGCAACGGCGCGAAACAGGGCGCGCAAGGCGCGCACGAGGGGGTTGTGCATGCGCGAAGGGTATACGCACACGGCCGCGCGCCGCCGGGACCTTGCGGACCCGGTGGCGCATCGTGCGAAAAAGCTGCGTCTGCGCGCCTGTCTCTATTTGCGGCCGACGCTGCTGTCTTCCGCCGGCCGGAAGAACAGGTACTCGCCCCGGCCCAGTTCGGGCGTCACTTCGTAGCCGCTGCACCGCGTGACGTTGCACTGGATGATCACGACGCGCGGCCAGATGGTGGCCGAGGTCGGGAACCCCGGCATGTACTGCGGCACGTGCCAGACGCCGTAGTCGCCCACCGGCTCGGCGTTTTCCGTGCCGCTGGCGTTCTGCAGGCCGCTGCCCATGGGCATCCGCTCGATGCGGATGATCGGCGTGGCGGCCACCGACGCCGTCGCCACGCAACAGGCGGCCAGCCAGAGAGGAACGGTCCTGGTGTTCATGGTGATGGACTCCAGAGCCGACCTCATTGCGCGTCGGCCGGTGCCGAAGCCACCTCGTCGGCCGGGTCAGCCGGCAGGCGGCGCGTGATGCGCGCTTCCAGGATGTCCGGCTGCGGGGCCACGGCGCTCGCCATGACCGGTGCCGGCTCCGCCGCAGGTGCCGCGGCTTCTTCGGCGGGCGCTGCGGCCACGGGGGCCGGTGCCACCTCCGGCGCAGACACCGGGACGGCGGTCGCGGCCGGTGCCGGTTGCGGTGCCGGCTGTTCCTGCGCCGGGGCTGCCATGGGCATCGCCTCGACCAGCGTGGCCGGTGCGGCAGGCTGCTGCACCGCCACGACCGGCGCGGGTGCCGGGGCCGGCGCCAACGCGACAGGCGCTGCAGGTGCCACGGGCGCCACCGGCTGGGGCACGGCCACCGCCACGGGGGCCGGCGCAGGTGCTGGAGCCGCGGCCACGGGTGCCACCGGCGCCGCCGGACGTGCCGCCACGGGCGCGCCGGCCGAGGAGGCCTGCGGTCCGAACGCGCTCACGCGTTCTTCGGCGGTCATCGACTGCGGGCACTTCGAGCCGGTCATCTCCAGGGCCGCCTGGGCCGCCGGGTCCATGCAGTCCATGGCCAGCGACGCTGCCTTCATGCCCTTGTTCCAGAGCTCGCGGCTCATCTTCAGGCGCTTGCAGTGTTCGTCCGTCCAGGTGGTGCCGAAGCTCAGCCCGACCCCGGCGCCGTTGGCGCTGGCGCTGGTGCTGCCCATGCAGGTGTCATTGCTGGTCGTCAGGTTCGGGCCGCTCACGGACGGCACGTTCTTGACGGTGTAGCTGCCACGGTAGTCGACGGTGCTGGTCGTCGCGCCCGTGTTGTTGATGTTCTGTGTGCTGTTGCTGTCCACCGTGGCCCGGGAGGTGACTTCCGAGGGGGCGGAGCTGTTGAAATTCACCGCCTGGGTGTTGCCCTGGGCGTTGGTGGTGGCTGAACTCTGCGACTGGTTGTTGGCGCCACCCGCCGTGGTCTGCGCCAAGGCGCCGGCGGACAGGCCCAGCAAGGTCAGGGCAATCAATGTTTTCATTTTTTCGACTCCTTTGGGAAGCAGGGGAGGGGCGTGCCCCTCCCCGTTTCTGGTCCAACAACCGATGGTCCGGATCGCTCAGGGAGCGTTGGCCGTTGCGCCGGAGATCGCGCCACCGGCGGTGCCGCCACCGTTGCTGAAGCCCGCTGCGTTGCCCACGGCGAAGTTGATGACGCCCGTGGAGCCGCCGGTCGAGCCCGACGTGGCCGAGGTCGTCGTGCCGTTGACGATGCCGTTGACCGCGCCCGAATTGGCGCTGAAGCCGGCCGTCGTGCCCGAGGTGCGCGTCACCACGGCCAGACCGCCGCCAGGACCTGCAGCGGTGGCTGCGGTGTTGTTGGTGGTGGAGCCGGCTGCGCCGCCTGCAGAGCCGCTCACGGGGTTGGCGCCGCCGCCGGCGTAGTTCGCATTGGCGCTCGAGGTCGCATTGGCCTGTGCATTCGCACCGCCTGCAGCCACGCCGTTGCCGGTCGTTGCTGCCACGCTGGTCACGCGTCCTTGCGTGGTGGCCGAGCCGCTGGCGGTGGCGCCGCCGACGCGCAGGAAGGCGTTGCCTGCTGCGCCGCCCGCCGCGTTGGCCGTGGCCGACGAGGTGGAGCTGGCTGCGTTGTAGCTCAGTGCGCTGCCCGTTCCGGAGCTGGCGGCGACCGAGCCTGCCGAGCTGGAGGAGCCGGTCGTGGTGTTGGTGACGGCGAGCGCCACGCTGCTGCCGGTTGCGGTCCCGATGCCAGCCACGAGAACCACTGCCATGGCGATAAGAGTCTTCTTCATGATGCTTCCTCGATAGTGTTGAAACGAACCCGATCGCCGGGGAATCCGGCCATCAGCGACGGTCAGCGAGCACGGATTGAATGGATTCCGTTGCGACCGGGATGCAGTTTCAGCGGGGGGAAGGGATCGAAAAATGCCTCAGGCTGGGTAGTGCAAGGCTATGGCGAAAGCAATGCCCGGCCGCGTTTTCGGCGTCGGCGGGGGACCGGTTTCCGGCCCTGTTTCCCTCGTGGCCACTATCACTTTCGTTCACAATCTGGCAATATTGCAACGAGACGAAACCAAGGTAATCAAAAAAGCCGATAGCCGGAAAAAGAGTAGAAATCGATTAACTTTTGTTCACGAAGTCGCGACTTTTATCTGTGACAAGGGGGCTTAAATGGAAAACGATCTCGACATTTCATTGACCGATGTCGGTGGTGGCGCTAGGAAATTCTCCAATCCCGGCCAGTTCGGTGGGCTGCTGGCTCCCTCGGCGGATACCCTGCCGTGGCCGGACTACCTCACGGGCCAGGAAACCAAGCCCGTTCGTGTCCTGCTCGTCGACGACGACCCCTTTGTCCGCCGTGTCATCGCCCAGGAACTGCTGGGTGATCTGCGCATCCAGCTCGAAGGCCAGGCCGGCTCCCTGCGCGAGGGAAGGCGCCTCTTGATGCAGCATGAATTCGATGTGCTCATGGTCGACATCCGCCTCGGAGACGGCAGCGGATTCGAGCTCATCGAAGAGGCCAAGAAGCACCGCAGCGCCGCCGAGATCATCGTCATTTCCGCGCTGGAAGACGAGCCCCAGGTGCTGCACGCCTTCGAGCTCGGCGCCTCGGGTTACCTGGTGAAGAACGCCTGGTTCCAGAGCTATGCCCAGGCCGTGTTGCAGGTGGTGAATGGCGGGGCCGCCATCACCCCCCGGCTGGCGCGCCGGCTGCTCGTTCACCTGGACCACCAGCGCGCCAATCCGAGCCCGGTGCGCCCGCCGGACAGCAAGGCGACCCTGTCGGCACGGGAGCGCGAAGTGTTGCGACTTGTAGCCACGGGATATGTGACGGAAGAGATCGCGCTGCAGCTCACCATCAGTGCCCAGACGGTTAACGCGCACGTCAAGAACATCTACCGCAAGCTGCACGCCCATACCCGCGCGCAGGCCGTGAGTTTCGCCTCGCACCGGGGGCTGCTCTAGGGCGCGCTTCGGGCGCGCCGCGTTCGCAGCGGAGCCACCCATGCGCGCGCCCGCGCCCCCGCTCCCGCCGTATTTCCTGGAGGACCAGTTCGTGTGGCTTTCGATCGCCGCCTGGTGTGTGCTCCTGATCTGGCTGTGGCCGCGTGCCTCGCGCCAGCGGATGCTGCTGTGGGTGGGACTCGCCTTCGCGCTGCACCTGACGCCGGTGGTAGGGCAGGTGATACGCGCGACCTCGGCGATCACCACGCTGGGTACCGAGGTGCCGGCCGCCTTCTGGGCCCTGCAGGGGGTGAACGTCGCCGTGCTCTGCATGATCGTGGCCACCTGGTATTTCACGCGGCGCCGTCTCGTGCGCTACCGCCAGGCGCAGGCCGTGCTCGCCGAGCGCCGCCGCATCGCCAGCGACCTGCATGACGGCGTCGGTTCGCGGCTGGTGGCCCTCATGGCCAGCTACGACCCGCGCTCCGCCGACGCCCGCGAGCTGTCGATGGCCCTGCAGGCCTGCCTGCTGGAGCTGCAGCTGACGGTCGACTCCCTCGACGACCAGGCCGACACCAGCATCGGCGAGCGCCTGGGCCACTTGCGTTACCGGCTGCAACCGGCGTTCGACCGGCTCGGCATCACGCTCGTGTGGAACGTGCAGGACGTGGTGCTGTCGCCGCCGCTGTCGCCCGAGGCCGCGATGCAGCTGTGCCGCATTGCGCAGGAGGCCTTGTCGAACGTGCTGCGCCATTCGCAGGCGACCCGCGTGGAGGTGCGCTTCGGCCCGCGCGAACGCTCGCACGGGCTGGTGCTCGAAGTGCTGGACGACGGGCGCGGCCTGGATGCGGCGGCCGGCGAGGCCGGCGGCAAGGGCCTGCGCAGCATGCGCGAGCGCGCCGATGCGCTGCACGGCGAGCTGGCCGTCATGGACGCAGCGCCGCACGGGCTGCGCATCCGGCTCGTGATGCCCGGCGAAGTGCTGCCGCAGTCCGCGGTCGCGGCGCCGGCCGAGAGCACGTTGTAACCATCCCGCGCCGGTGCCCGGCGGGGGGCCTCGTCGCCTATGGCAAACTTCCGCGCTTTGCCAGGGACGCGCTCAAGACATGCAGAAAATCATTCGCCAGCTCGCCGTTGAAATCAAGGTCGGCGAGCACCAGGTGAAGGCCGCCGTCGAACTGCTCGACGAAGGCGCCACGGTTCCGTTCATTGCCCGCTATCGCAAGGAAGTCACGGGCGGCCTCGACGACATCCAGCTGCGCGAACTGGAAGCCCGGCTGTCTTACCTGCGCGAACTCGAAGACCGCCGCGTGGCGGTGCTCAAGGCCATCGACGAGCAGGGCAAACTGACCCCCGAGCTGCGCGCCGCGATCGAATTCGCGCCCACCAAGCAGGAGCTCGAAGACCTGTACCTGCCGTTCAAGCAGAAGCGCCGCACCAAGGGCCAGATCGCCCGCGAATTCGGTATCGAGCCGCTGGCCGACAAGCTCTTGGCCGACCCCACGCTCGACCCGGCCGTCGAAGCCAAGGCCTTCCTGAAGCCCGCCACCACGCTGGACGACGGCAAGCCGGGCCCCGATTTCTCCACCGTGCCCCTCGTGCTCGACGGCGTGCGCGACATCCTGTCCGAGCGCTGGGCCGAAGACGCCGTGCTGGTGCAGCGCCTGCGCGAATGGCTCTGGAACGAAGGCCTGCTCAAGTCCACCCTGATGGCCGGCAAGGACGAGAACAACGCCGACATCGCCAAGTTCCGCGACTACTTCGACTACGACGAACCCATCGGCCGCGTGCCGTCGCACCGCGCCCTGGCCGTGTTCCGCGGCCGCGCGCTCGAGGTGCTCGACGCCAAGCTCGTGCTGCCCGTCGAGCCCGAGCCGGGCAAGCCCAGCATCGCCGAAGGCAAGATCGCGCTGCACCTGGGCTGGAGCCACGCCGCCCGCCCGGCCGACGACCTGTTGCGCAAGTGCGTGGCCTGGACCTGGCGCGTGAAGCTGGCGCTGTCGACCGAGCGCGACCTGTTCACCCGCCTGCGCGAAGACGCCGAAAAGGTCGCCATCAAGGTGTTCGCCGACAACCTGCGCGACCTGCTGCTGGCCGCTCCCGCCGGCCGGCGCGTCGTGATGGGCCTGGACCCCGGCATCCGCACCGGCGTGAAGGTGGCCGTGGTCGACTCCACCGGCAAGCTGGTCGAGACCGCCACCGTGTTCCCGCACGAGCCGCGCAAGGACTGGGAAGGCTCGCTGCACACGCTGGGCAAGCTGTGCGCCAAGCACGGCGTGAACCTGATCGCCATCGGAAACGGCACCGCCAGCCGCGAGACCGACAAGCTGGCCGGCGACCTCATCAAGCTGCTGGCCAAGATGGCCGCGCAGGCCGGCGCGCCCGAAATGACGGTCGACAAGGTCGTGGTCAGCGAAGCCGGCGCCTCCGTGTATTCCGCCAGCGAATTCGCCTCGCAGGAAATGCCCGACGTCGACGTGAGCTTGCGCGGCGCCGCCTCCATCGCGCGCCGCCTGCAGGACCCGTTGGCCGAGCTCGTGAAGATCGACCCCAAGAGCATCGGGGTGGGCCAGTACCAGCACGACGTGAACCAGAGCGAACTCGCGCGCACCCTGCAGGCCGTGGTCGAGGACTGCGTGAACTCGGTGGGCGTCGACCTGAACACCGCCAGCGTGCCGCTGCTCAGCCGCGTGTCCGGCCTGTCGGCCAGCGTGGCCAAGGCCGTGGTGCGCTGGCGCGAGGCCAACGGTGCGTTCTCCACCCGCAAGCAGCTGCTCGACGTGACCGGCTTCGGCCCCAAGGCCTTCGAGCAGAGCGCCGGCTTCCTGCGCATCCGCGACGGCGCCGACCCGCTGGACATCACCGGCGTGCACCCCGAAACCTACCCGCTGGTCGAGCAGATCATCGTCAAGACCGGCAAGCCCATCGCCGAGCTGATGGGCCGCGCCGACATGCTCAAGACCCTCAAGCCCGAGCTGTTCGCCAACGAGAAATTCGGCGTCATCACGGTCAAGGACATCCTGGGCGAACTCGAGAAGCCCGGCCGCGACCCGCGCCCCGACTTCAAGGTGGCACGCTTCAACGACGGCGTGGACGACATCTCCGACCTCACCGAGGGCATGATCCTCGAGGGCACCGTGAGCAACGTCGCCCAGTTCGGCGCCTTTGTCGACCTGGGCGTGCACCAGGACGGCCTGGTCCACGTGAGCCAGCTGAGCCACAAGTTCGTCAACGATGCACGCGAAGTCGTCAAGACCGGCGACATCGTCAAGGTCAAGGTGATGGAAGTCGACGTGGCCCGCAAGCGCATCGGCCTGTCGATGAAGCTCGACGCCGCGCCCGCACGCCGCGACGGCCCGCGCGACAACCGCTTCGAAGGGGCAGGGCGCGGCCAGCAGCAGCAAGGCCGGCGCGACAACTCGCCGCAGCCGGCGGGGCAGATGGCGAGTGCGTTTGCCAAGCTGCAGGGGTTGCGCAAGTAAGCCGGCAGTTCGCAGCATCGGAGGTCGATGCTGCGAGCCGGCGCACGGTCGCTGACCAGCTCGAGAACAGTCTGAGGGAGCGATCGAAATGACATCCTGGCCTGTGCAAGACGCGAAAGCGAACTTCGACAGAATTCTGGAGGCCAGCTTGGCCGACGGGCCGCAAATGCTTACGAGGCGTGGCGATGCGGTCGCCGTACTGGTGAAGGCGACGGAATGGCAGCAGTTGCGGGCGATGGCGAAACCGTCGCTCAAGGACCTGCTGTTCTCAGCCGATGCGCGTACTGAATCTCTCGTTCCTGCGAGAGATGCGGCGCACCCACGCCGTGCTGCACGCTTCTTGCAAACACCACTGGCATGAAAGCCCTGCGCATCTACGCCGGCCCCGCGGCCCGCCAGCACATCGAGCAGCACGGCCTGCGCCCGCAGGACGTGCGCACCATCCCCGGCGCGGCGGGCGGGCCCAAGGGGCTGATCCTCGGGCCGCTCGATCGCTTCATCTTCGGGCGCTGGCTCACGCAGTCGAGCCAGCCGGTGGACCTGGTGGGTGCGTCGATCGGTGCGTGGCGGCTGGCCACGGCCTGCCTGTCGGACCCGGAGGCGGCCTTCGGGCGCTTCGAGCACGACTACGTGCGCCAGCAGTTCGAGGTGCCGCCGGGCCAGAAGCGGCTCAGCCCGCACCAGCTCAGCGAACGTTTCGCGGAGAGCCTCGACACCTTCTATGGCGGACGCATCGGCGAGGTGCTGGGCCATGCGCGCTACCGGCTGCATGTGGTGACCTCGCGTGGGCGTCACATCCTGGGGCGCGAGGGCAGGGCGCGCACGCCGGTCGGCTACCTGGGCGCCTTCGCGAGCAACAGCCTGCACCGCAAGAGCCTGGGTGCCTGGCTGGAGCGCTGCGTGTTCTCCACGCCCGGTGCGGCCTTGCCTTTCGGCACGACCGACTTCCGCACGCGCCAGCACGCGCTGAGCGAGGCCAACTTCAACCGGGTGCTGCAGGCCTCGTGCTCCATTCCGTTCCTGCTGGCGGCGGTGCACGACATCCCGGGCGCGCCGCGCGGCGCCTACTGGGACGGCGGCATCACCGACTACCACCTGCACCTGGACTACCAGCCCGCAGACGAAGGCATCGTGCTGTACCCGCACTTCCAGCAGGCCGTGGTGCCGGGCTGGCTCGACAAGGGGCTGCGCTGGCGCCACAAGTCGACGCGCTTTCTCGACCGCATGGTGGTGCTCGCGCCGAATCCCGAATGGGTGAAGACGCTGCCGCACGGCAAACTGCCCGACCGCAAGGACTTCATCCGCTTCGCGAACGACGCGCAGGCGCGCATCGCGGCCTGGGGCCAGGCCACGCGCGAGGCGACGCGACTGTCGGACGAGTTCGAGGCCTGGCTCGGCGACGACGGGCGCTCGCGCGACATCCTGCCGCTCTGAACCCAGCTTGTCCCGTCGGGGACAAACCCTGAGCGCCGGCGCAGGAGCGCGCTTCGAGAATGGTCCGATCCATGCCATCCGAAGGGTTCCCGACCATGCCGCACGCCACGCTCTCCCGCCGCCGTTTTTCTCTTGCCACGGCCGCCGCCGCAGCCAGCCTCGCCGCACCGTCTTTCGCGCAGAGCGCCTGGCCGAGCAAGCCGATCCGCATCGTCGTGCCCTACACCCCGGGCGGCTTCACCGACCAGATGGCGCGGCTGGTGCAGGCGGGCCTGCAGACGCGCCTGGGCCAGCCGGTGGTGATCGACAACAAGCCCGGCGCCAACAGCCTGATCGGCGTCGATGCCGTGGCCAAGGCCGCGCCCGACGGCAGCACCTTCGGCGTCGTCATCGCGGCCTACACGGCCAACACCACGCTGTACCCCAAGCTGCCCTACGACCCGCGCAAGGACCTCGTGGGCGTGTCGCTGATGGGCGTGTCGCCGCTGCTGGCGGCGGTCAACAACGACGCGCCGTTCAAGACCGCGCGCGAGCTCATCGACTACGCACGCAAGCACCCCGGCAAGGTGAGTTTCGGCTCGTCGGGCAACGGCTCGGCCGCGCACCTCACGAGCGAGCTGTGGAAGTCGCTCACGCAGACCTACATGATCCACATCCCGTACCGCGGCGCGGTGCCTGCGCTGACCGACCTGATGGGCGGGCAGATCCAGCTGTTCTTCGACGCGCCCACGGGCCTCATCAATCAGGGCAAGGCCGGCAAGGTGCGGCTGATCGGCGTGGCCGGCGACAAGCGCCTGCCGGCCGTGCCCGACGTGCCCACCTTCATCGAGCAGGGCTTCGCGGGCTTCACCGGCAGCACCTGGGCCGGCATGCTGGCACCGGCGGGCACGCCGCGCGAGATCGTCAAGCGCATGTCGGAGGAGGTGGTGCGCATCATCAAGAGCGACGAGACGCGCGCCAAGCTCGATGCCATGGGCACCTTCCCGGCGGGCAGCACGCCCGAAGAGTTCGACGCCTTCATCGCGTCCGAGACCACCAAGTGGGGCAAGGTGATCCGCACGGCGGGCGTCAAGCTCGACTGAGCCTCCAGCGCTGTTTCAGGGGGCCAGCACCAGCACCTTGAACTGGCTGGGCACGATGCGCATGCCCACGATGTTGCAGCGGTTCTGCACCGCCAGGCTGGTCATGCGCGTGCAGGGCGTGCCCTTGAGCAGCACCGTGAAGGCGCCGGTGATGTGGCGCGACGGCCCCATCACCGTCTGCGACACCACGCCCATCAGCACGCCGGCGTTGTCGCCGTTGGTGATCGGCGTGGTGGTCGCCATGTTGTGCACGGGCGTGCCGCCGTACAGGATGTTCCAGGCGTTGGGCAGGGCCGTGGGCCCGAGCGCGATGTTGGGGTAGGGCACGGGCAGCGCGGGCGGTGTCTTGCAGACATCGGGAAACGCGAGGTCCATTCCCATCATCTGTGCGTTGGCGAACATGGTTCTGGCTCCTTGTCGGTATCAACCCATGTGGATCTGTTCGGCGTCGACCTTCACCAGCGCCTGGCTGGTGACGAAGGTGTTCCTGGCGTGCAGCCGCAGGCTTTGCGCCGCCTGCATGTCGATCTGGCCCGCGCGCACCTGCTCGACCTCTTCAGTGAGGCGAAAGCTCGAGCGCGTGAGCAGGCTCAGGCGGTCGAGCACGGTCTCGAGCGTGCGGCCCACGAAGCGGGCGACCAGTGTGGTCACGCGCACTTCGGCGCCGCGGTAGGCCATGTCGGTGATGTCGACGGTCGCCTTGTCGGCCTGAAGTGCGAATGCGGAGGCCTGCAGCGCGATGCCGCCGCGCCGCGAGCGGATCGTGAGGTCGCCCTCGGCCACGAGCTGCGACTGGCTGGGGTCGGCCTGCGTGACGACGGCGATCAGGAACAGCTGGTCGCGCTGCGGCCCGGCCACGAGCACGACATCGCCCACGGCAGGCTGCAGCAGGCAGCTCGCGGCGCGCGGGCAATGCCAGGGCGCGCCGCCTGGCTGCGGCTCGACGACGAAGCGGCCGTCGGGCAGCGTTTGCACGACGGTGCCGAGCGCGCTGCCGGTCCAGGCCGGCGCGGCGACCGCTGGCAGCGGCTTGCGCAGCAGTGCGTGCATCTCGGTCTCGGGCGTCTCCGACGGCTGCGAAACAGGTTCGCGAAGGACTCGGTGGTTCATGGCAGGGTGTCCTGTGGATCGGGCGGCAGTGGCCGGCCGAAGGTGTCGCGGCCGGCGCGTTGCGGGCGGCTCGCGCGGGCGGCGGAAAAGCGCTCGGCCTCGAACAGCGCCGGGTCGCTGTCGAGCACGCCGAGGCGATCGCTCCAGCGCACGCCGGTCTCGATCGCGCGGTGCATCTGGGTGCGGTGGAAGGTGGCGCCGCGCAGGTCGGCATCGCCGAGGTCGGCGTAGGAGAAGTCCGCGTACACGAGGTGGCTGCGGGCGAACGCGGTGCGGCGGCAGCTTGCGCGGTGGAACACGCACTGCTCGAGCCGCGCGTCCGACAGGTCGGCGTCGTCGAGCCGGGCACCGACCCACAGGCTCTGGTCGAAGTGCCCGCCGCGCGCATCCACCCGGCGCAGGTCGGCCTCGGGGAACAGGCATTGCGGCGCCTGCACGCCCGACAGCACCGCGCCTTCGAGCTTCGCGCCCTTGAAGTTGCACTGGCTCAAACGCGCGCCGGCGAAGTTGCAACCCGTGAGGTCGGCATCGATGAACTGGCACAGATGAAACGACTGCGCCGAGAAGTCCTGCCCCGCGAGGTCGGCCTCGCCGAAGATCACGTTGTGGAAGCTCGCACCTTTGAAGCGCGTGCCGCGCAGCGCCGCGCGGTAGAAGACGGTGGTGTTCAGCGCCGTGTCGTCGAAGCGCGTGCCGTCGAGGCGGCATTCGCCGAACACCGACTTCGTGAGGTCCGCGCGCTCGAAGCCCGCGCCGTCGAGCGTGCTCTGGTGGAAGGTGGCCTGGCCCGCCTGCGCCGCGCTCATGTCGACGCCGCGCAGGTCGGCCTCGGCGAAGACGGCGTGGGCCATCGCCGCAGACCGCAACTGCGCACGGGGCAGGGCGCAGCGGTTGAAGGCGGCGTGCTGCAGGTCGGCGGTGTCGAGCACCGCGTCGTCGAAGCGGCAGCTGTCGAACACCGATTCGCCCAGCCGCGCGCCGCGCAGGTTCGCCCGGCGGAAATCGCAGGCGCCGAAGCTGCCGCCGCGCAGGTCCATGCCACCAAAGTCCATGCCCTGGAAGTCCTGGTCCTGGATGTGGTCGCCGCCGCGGATCTTCGCTGCCAGCTCGGCCGGCGTCATCGGGCCGGGTCCGCGGCGCGGCGCGGGAGGGTCTTCGCCTGTTCGAGGTGCGCGCCGTGCGTGTCGGTCACGCTGTCGATCAGGGTCTGCGAGACGTCGGCGCGGAACAGGTTGGCTTCGCGCAGGTCGGTGCGGACCAGGCGGGCTTTCTGCAGGCTGGCGTGCATGAGGTTGGCGCCGCGCAGCGAGGCCTGCGTGAAGTCGGCGCGGATGAAGAGGCTTTCGGGCGCATCGCAGCCGCTGAGATCGGCGCCCGTGAGGCTGCAGGCCGACAGGTCGCAGGTGTCGAGCGTGGCACGCACGAAGCGCGCACCGTCCAGCGGCATCTCGCGCAGGCCGCATTGCACCAGCGTCGCGTCTTCGAAGTCCATGGTGCGCAGGCTGCTGGTGCCGACGAAGCAGGTGGTGTGCAGGGTGGCGCCGCGAAAGACGATGCCAGTGTCGCCCGGCGTGTGGGCCCAGGCGCAGGCTTCGAGCCGGGCCGCGCTGAAGTCGAGCCGCTCGGCGATGCACGAGATCAGCCCGACCTTGTGGAGCAGGGCGCTGCGAAAGCTGCAGTCCTGCAGGCGGGTCTGTTCGAGGAAGGTCACGTAGGAAAGGTGCGCGGCTTCGAAGCGGCAGTGTTCGACCTGCAGGCCGAGCACAGTCAGGTGTTCCAGCGAGGCGTGGGAGAAGTCGCAATGGTCGAAGTGCGTCTGCTCGAGCGTGATGTGGTGCAGCTGCGCACCGGCGAACACGGTGTGGACGCAGTGCGCCAGGCTGAGGTTCGCGCGGTGCAGCACGCAGCCCGCGAGCGAGGCCCGCGCGAGGCGCGCACGCACGAGCACGGCCTCGGTGGCATCCGCGCCGTCGAGCCGGGCGCCTTCGAGGTTCGCGTGTTCCAGCAGCGTGCGGTGCAGGCGCGCGCCGCGCAGGTCCATGCCCGACAGGTCGGCGCCCGTGAGGTCCATCTCCGAGAGGTCGCGTGTGGTGGCCATCGCGTCCTGCACGCGCCGGCGTGCTTCGGCGGCGCGTTCGCCTTCGAGCACGTCGGCGGGCGACTGGTGCTGCGCGCCCATCCGGTACATGTCGATCAGCCCACGCTGGCCTTTCTCGACCACCTCCGCGAAGGCCCGCTGCTGCGCGGGCGGCAGCGCGGACGTGCCCGTGGCGGCGGCGATGCCGAACATGCCCTGCAGCACGGTCTGCGCATCGAAGGCGGGCGGGCCCTTGGTCGTGGTGCGGTCGATGTTCGAGACCAACTCTGCCGAGTCGAAGCCGACCTGGCGCGAGTCGGCGGCGTTGCGTTGTCCCGCGCGTTCGAGTTCGCGCCGGCCGTTTTCGAGCGCCTGGCGCTGGTCTTGCGTGAAGCGCCGGGTGCGCTCGATGAACTCGGGCAGCTCGGCGAGCGTCGGTGCCTTGCGAAAAGGCTCGGGCAGCGGCCGTTCGCGCAGCAGACGCGGATCGTGGCCGGCCTCGCGCGCCTGCTGCATCAGGTCCGCGCGCAGCCGGTCGCCGCGCTCGCGCATGTTGCGCACCAATGCGGATTCGTCGCCGTCGTCCAGGGTGTCGAGCCACGGGCCGATGGCCTGCGCGGGCAGCAGCTCGTCGTCGCGGGCGGCATGCAGCGCGCCGGTCTCGGGATCGCAGCGGCGCTGGAGGAGGGCGAAGTAGTGCGCCAGCGGGCGCGGTGCATCGCCCGCGGCTTCGATGGCCGGCATCACATGGGTCACGTCGTCGGCGTCGTCTTCCACGATGTCGATCTCGCCGTGGTGGATCAGCGCCACCTGTCCGCGGTGCGGAAAGAACCAGGCCGTGGTGAGGCGCATGGGCACCTCGTCGAACTGCTCCGGCTCGCGGCCGGGTCCATTTCGGCGCGCGATGAAGGCGCGCGCACGCCAGTCGGGCAGGCGCCCGCGCTGCACCGGCTGCGTGGGGTGCATGTGCCAGATCTCGTAGGGCGTGCCGCCGGGGATGTGGTCGCGCGCGGGCCAGCGCTGCTGCGGCGGCGCGGCGTTGAAGAAGCGCCAGTCCATGTCCTCCGAAAAACCGGGGAACAGGTGCTCGCGCCAGTGGCCGTCGTACTGCCGGCCGATCAGGCGCATGCGGCTGGGCCGGGTCAGCTCGATCGGGCCGAAACCGGAGGGCTCGGTCTCGCGGTCGGGCCGGTCGATGCGCTGCTGCGGGTCTTCGATGTTCGGCAGGCGCTGCACCTGCAGGCCGTTGACGGTCTCGAGCGCGTGGCCGATGCCCTGCGGGTTCTCGGCAAAGCCGGGGCCGCCGTAGGCGCGCGTGGCGTCGAGCCGCATCGATTCGAAGGGCTGCGGCGCGGTGGAACGGCCGTCGAGCCAGAAGCGGTCGCCGAACACCAGCAGCTGGCGCGAAAGCTCACCCACGCGCATCGCGACGGCACAGGCGGTCTTGTCGGCCTGATGGTGCGTGTAAGCGTAGCCGGTGGCCAGGAACTCGGCGTGGGGTTTGGGAATGCCCAGGTCGATGGCGCCCGTGGGGCCGAGCTCTTCGGCAGCGATCTTCCAGAACTCCGGCTCGGGCAGCAGCACGGGCGCGGCGTCCATCGACACCATGCCCATCAGCGTGACACCCAGGCGTTGCTGGTGGCCCCGCAGGAAGGGGCGTGTGATGACGCTCAGCCGCAGCGGCTTGACGGTTTTCAATGGGGGTCAGCTCCGTGCGGGGGCCACTTCGAGCGGCGTGCGCTGCCGGTCGACCGCCACCACGTCGGGGTGCGCCGGGTCCTGGACCAGGTGCAGGGTCGCGCCCGGCACCGCGAGGCGGGGCAGCAGCAGTTCGTCGACCAGCGTGCGCAGCACCACGCTCGGCACCGGGGACGACGGCGGCATCTGCAGCGTGAATTCGAGCGCGACCATGCACTGGCCATGGCTGCCCGGGCTGGTGAGCTGGTGCTCGGAGCGCCGTACCTGCGCCACCACGCCGTGCGTGGCTACGCCGGCAAGGCCCAGGCGTTCGCCGATGCGCCGCTCCTGCGTGTACCTGCGCTGCTCGCGCGTGGCGGTGACGACCACCGCGACGCCGGCCAGCAGCGCCCCGCCCATCATCACGGCGAAGACGCTCCAGAGGATCTGTTCCCAGAGGGCCATCGGCACTCGGTCGGCTCAGACCTTGACGGTCATCGCCTTGGCGGCGAAGGCCAGGCCGCCGCTGGCGATCTTCATGCCGATGTTCGCGACCTTGAGCATCTTTCCCTCGATCTCGGTGGCCGAGTTCTGCGAGCGGAACACCGCCACGTCGAGCCGGATGCCCGAGAACTGAGAGTTGAGGATGTAGTTCTGCTGGCGCAGCCCCCACAGGTCGAGCGCCAGCCCGACCGCCGAAAAACGCGCCCCCACGCCGCCCGCGCGGTACCAGCGCCAGTCGTTGCTCTTGGCGTAGTTGTTGATGTAGGTCTTCGAGTTGTTCGTGTAGTCGTTCGTGATGTTCTTGTAGGTGTTGGACGTCGTGTTGTAGACGTTGGTGTTGATCACGTGCTGCGTCGTGTTGTGGATGTGGTTCGTGGTGTTGAAGGTCACGTCCGGCGAGGTGTGGACCGTGGGGCCGGTCACCGTGGTGTTCGACGGACCGTTGACGTGCACGGTGTTCGACGTGTTGATGGTGTCGTTGCGGCCCGCGCTCACGAAGCGGATTTCCTGCCCGTCGATGGTGCCGTTGAAGCCGCCGCTGATGGCGAGCGTCACGCCGCCGGAGATGGTGTCGTTCAGCCCGCCGCTGAGCGTGCGCGTCTTGCCGCCCGTGATGCGCTGCGTCACGCCGCCGCTCACGGTTTCGCTGAAGCCGCCGGTCACGTCGCGCGTGTCGCCGCCGGTGATGGTCTCTGTCGCGCCGGCCGTGATGTCGCGCGTCTCGCCGTCCTGGTAGGTGGCCGACTCGTGGCCCTTGATGAGCGTGGTGCGGGTGCCGTCGGTGGTGTGGGTCTCGTCGGCTTCCACTTCGACGTCGAGGTTGCGTTCGGCGTGCAGCAGGATCTGCTCGGCGCCCGCGCGGTCCTCGAAGCGCAGCATGTTGGCCTGGTTGGCCGCGCCGCCGGTGCTGGAGCGCGTGAGGATGCCGCTGGCCGTGGCGTTGGCGGGCAGCTCCCACGGCGGCATCTGGTCGCTGTTGTAGACGCGGCCGGTGATGATGGGGCGGTCGGGCTGGCCGCCGATGAAATCGACGATCACTTCCTGGCCCACGCGCGGCATGTGCATGGTGCCGTAGTTGGCGCCGGCCCAGTTGCTCGACACGCGCACCCAGCACGAGCTGTTCTCGTCCGACTGGCCGTAGCGGTCCCAGCGGAACTGCAGCTTCACCCGGCCGAAGCGGTCGGTCCAGATCTCTTCGGGGCCGACCACGGTGGCGGTCTGCGGGCCGTTGGTGCGCGGGCGCGGCGTGGTGCGCGCGGGGCGGTAGGGCACGGCCGAGGGCAGCACGGTGAAGTCGAACTCGCACACCGATTCGCTGCTGCCGCCGGTCGAGTACTCGGGCTCGCGCAGGTCGTAGCGCGTTCCGGTGACGAGGTACTCGCGGTTGTCGGCCTCGCGCGGGCAGTGCGTCATCTCGAACAGGTGGCCCGGCGCCATGCCCACCACGTTGGTGTGGCCCGAGGCCAGCTCGTGCGCGCACTGCAGCTCCTGCAGGCGGATCTTCGCGTAGGCGTCGCCTTGCTGGTGCTCGCTGTAGCCGCCGAGCCATTCATAGACTTCGTAGGTCGCGTGGTCGTGGCCCTTGGGGTCCTGCTGCACGCTCTGCAGCGAGGCGCGCGACTTCCTGAAGTCGAAGTCGTCGAGCATCACGCGGCCCGAGGTGATCTGCTCGGCCACGCGCCAGCGGTCGATGCAGGGCTCCAGCGCATTCACCACGCGGTCGCGCGGGCGGTAGGGAATGCGGGCGTGGCCCGGCAGCGGGTGGTAGCCGCCCGTGTCGTCGGCCAGCACCAGCAGGTGCGAGCCGTTGCCGTGCTCGAAGTGGTAGGCGATGCCTTCGTGCTCCATGAGGCGGCTCACGAAGGCGAAGTCGCTCTCCTGGTACTGCACGCAGTACTCCCAGGGGCGGTAGCTGCCCGTGAGGCGCTTCTCGAACTGGAAGCCGTACTTGCCCAGCACCGCATCGAGCACCTCGGGCACGCTCTGGTTCTGGAAGATGCGGCAGTCGGTGGTGCGCGTGAGGTACCACAGCCAGGGCTGCACGAGCGCGCGGTAGATGTAGTGGCGGCCGGTTTCGTTGGCGCGCCCGACCAGCTCGAAGCGCACCACGGTGCCGTTGAGGTAGCGCGTTGTGCCGTCGTCGGCAATGGCCAGCGTGAGTGAGGTGCCGAGCAGGCGCTTCAGGTCGAGGTTGAAGCTGGTGCTGACCATGTCGACCTCGAACTCGAAGAGTTGCGAGAGTCCTTCGTGTCCCCGCATCGCGCGGAACTTGAGCTGCTCGGCGCTCAGGACGGTATGGACTTGGACGGTACGCGGCATTCGACACTTCCCTGACCCCTCGGGCTTTCACGGATGCGAAGCCTCTGCAGATGGGGCCAAGCCAGTATGAAAACGCCGCGTGTCACATCCATGACGCGCCCCATGCAAAAGGCCGTCGAAACGGCCTTTTGTGAAAGCGAATGCACGCCTGCGCAGCAGGAGTGACGCAAAGGTTTTACATCGACGCTTCGAGCATCGCCTTGTAGTCGTCGCGCGTGGCCAGCCGCGGGTTGGTCTTGTGGCAATGGTCGGCCATGGCGCCGTCGATGATCTGTTCGAACATCGCGGGCGTCACGCCCACTTCGGCCAGGCCCTTGGGCAGGCCCAGGCGCGCGTTCATGTCGCGGATCGCGTGGCCGAGGTCGCCGGCCGAGTCCAGGTGCATGGCCTGCGCCATGCGTTGCAGGCGCTGTTCTTTCTGCACCGACTCGGCGCCCGAATTGAAGTGGATCACGGCCGGCAGGAAGAGGGCGTTGAGCGTGCCGTGGTGCAGGCGCGGATCGACGCCGCCCAGGCTGTGGCTCAGCGAGTGCACGCAGCCCAGGCCCTTCTGGAAGGCCATGGCGCCCTGCATCGACGCGCTCATGAGGTTCAGGCGCGCCTCGCGGTCGCTGCCGTCTTTGGTCGCACGTTCGATGTGGCCCCACGCGCGCTCCAGGCCGTCGAGGCCGATGCCGTCGGCCGGCGGATTGAAGGCGGCCGACATGAAGGTTTCCATGCAGTGCGCGATGGCGTCCATGCCGGTGGCGGCCGTGAGCCGGGGCGGCAGGCCGAGCGTGAGTTCGGGGTCGCAGATGGCGGCCTTGGGCATCAGGAACCAGCTGTGAAAGCCCAGCTTGCGGTGGTCGTCGACGATGACGATCGCGCCGCGCGCCACCTCGCTGCCGGTGCCGCTGGTGGTGGGCACGGCAATGAGCGGCACCGCGCGCTCGGTGATCTTGGGCGAGCCGCCTTCGATGGTGGCGTAGGTCTTGAGCGGGCCGTCGTGCGTGGCCGCGATGGCCACGCCCTTGGCGCAGTCGATGGCCGAGCCGCCGCCCACGGCGATGAGGCCGTCGCAGCGGCCGCTGCGGTACAGCTCGACGGCGGCGCGCACCGCGGCTTCGGTCGGGTTGGACGGCGTCTGGTCGAACACCGAGACCTCGAGATCGGCGATGGCGTCGAGCGCCTTCTGCAGCACGCCGGCCGCGCGCACGCCGGCGTCGGTGACGATCAGGGGGCGGTTGATTCCGATGCGCGCGCACTCGCTCGACAGGAGCTTGATGGCGCCGAATTCGAACTGGATCTGGGTGAGGTATTGGATGAGGGCCATGAGGGGGAACGCCCGAGGGCAGTACGATTGCTGACCGTTCGAATCTAACAAGAGGGGACATTCTTGCCCACCAACAAAACCCTTGCGTCTGTCGCACTGGGCTCAGCGCTGCTGGCCGCCTCGGCCCAGGCCGCCTGCCTCAGCGACACCCAGGTGGCCGACTTCGCCGCCGCGCAGGCAGCGCGCACGCCCGCCGCCGACATCGAGAACCTCAGCGAGGCCGACGCCGCCTGCACGCGCGCCAAGCTCAACGTGCTGCATGCGCGCAACCTCGGTGACGTGGTCGGCTACAAGGCGGGCCTCACCAACCCCGCGGTGCAGAAGCGCTTCAACTACGACCAGCCGGTGTGGGGCGTGCTCTACCAGCGCATGCTGCTGGACAGCGGCGCGGTGGTCGATGCGGCCTTCGGCGCGCGGCCGCTGTTCGAGGCCGACATGCTGGTGCGCGTGAAGAGTGCCGACATCCACAAGGCGAAGACGCCGGCCGAGGTGCTGGCCAACATCGACCAGCTCATTCCCTTCATCGAGCTGCCCGACCTCGCGGTGCAGACGCCGTCCAAGCTCAACGGCCCGGGCGTGGCGGCGATCAACGTCGGTGCGCGGCTCGGCGTGCGCGGGCTGCCGGTCGATGTGCCGGCCACGGCCGACGGCCAGTCCTGGATGCTCGAGAGCCTGCGCGACATGCGCGTGGTCATGAAGGACGGGCAGGGCAAGGAGCTGGCGACCGGCAAGGGATCGGACATCCTCGAGCACCCGCTCAACGCGGTGGTGTGGCTGGCCGGCGCGCTGGCCAAGGAAGGCATCGCGCTGAAGCCGGGCGACCTGATCAGCCTGGGTTCGTTCTCGCCGCTGCTGCCGCCCAAGGCCGGGCAGACGGTGGTGGTGAGCTACGAAGGGCTGTCGCGCATGCAACCGGTGGTGGTGTCTTTCAAGTGAGCACGACCACGACGGCGAACCGCCTCGCGCAACCCGCACTCACCCCGAAGATGGCCGGCGTGGTCGAGCGCATGGCGCGCGCGGGCCATCCGCCGCTCGACCAGCTCACGCCCGACGAAGCCAAGGCCTCGTACGAAAAAGGCGCGGGCGTGCTTGAGGTGCCCAAGCCCGAGCTGGCGCGCATCGAAGACTTCCACATCGCCGCGCGCGACGGCCACGCCATTCCCGCGCGGCTGTATGCGCCGTCGGCCGAGGTGCTGCCGGTGCTCGTGTACTTCCACGGCGGCGGCTTCACGGTCGGCAACATCCGCACGCACGACACGCTGTGCCGCGTGCTCAGCCTCAAGAGCGGCTGCGCGGTGGTGTCGGTCGACTACCGGCTCGCGCCCGCGCACAAGTTTCCGACCGCGTCGAACGATGCCTGGGACGCGTTCCAGTTCATCGCCACGCAGGGCGCGAGCCTGGGCCTCGACGGCACGCGCCTGGCGGTGGGCGGCGACAGCGCGGGCGGCACGCTGGCGGCCGTGTGCGCCATCCTGGCGCGCGATGCCGGCCTGCCGGTGGCGCTGCAGCTGCTCATCTACCCCGGCATGGCCGCGCACCAGGACACCGAGTCGCACCGACGCCATGTCGATGGCCCGCTGCTGACCAAGGCCATGATCGACTTCTTCTTCGGCCAGTACGTGAACACGCCCGCCGACCGCGACGACTGGCGTTTCGCGCCCCTGCTGGCCGACGACGTCGACGATGTGGCGCCGGCCTGGATCGGGCTGGCCGAGGCCGACCCGGTGGTGGACGAAGGCATCGCCTACGCCGACAAGCTGCGCGCTGCGGGCGTGGCGGTCGACCTGGAAATCTACCGTGGCGTGATCCACGAATTCATCAAGATGGGCCGGGCGATTCCCGAAGCGCTGCAGGCGCAGAACGACGCGGCCCGCGCACTGAAAGAGGCATTGAACCCATGAGCGAGAACAACAACACCCCGGTCCGCCGCGAGGACTTTCATTACTTCCACCGCCTGCGCGTGCGCTGGGCCGAGGTGGACATGCAGAAGATCGTCTTCAACGCGCACTACCTGATGTACTTCGACACCGCCATCGCCGACTACTGGCGTGCGATGGCGCTGCCGTACGAAGAGGCGATGCATTCGCTGGGCGGCGACCTGTACGTGCGCAAGGCGACCATCGACTTCCGCGCCTCGGCCCGCATGGACGACGTGATCGACGTGGGCATGAAGTGCGCGCGCATCGGCAACTCGTCGATCATTTTCCAGGGCGGCCTGTTCCGCCAGGACGAGTTCCTGGTGGGCTGCGAGCTCGTCTACGTGTTCGCCGACCCGGCCACGCAGACCTCGAAGCCGGTGCCCGCGGCCCTGCGCGAGACGCTGATGGCCTTCGAGGCCGGCGAGCCGATGCGCACCGTCGAGACCGGCGACTGGGCCACGCTCGGCGAAGGCGCGAGCGCGCTGCGCCGCGCCGTGTTCATCGAGGAACAGAACATTCCCAAGGAGCTGGAGTGGGACGCGCACGACGCGGTCGTGCTGCATGCGGTGGCGCGCAACCGGCTCGGCCAGGTCATCGGCACCGGCCGGCTGCTGCCCGCCGAGGACGGCGTCTCGCACATCGGCCGCATGGCGGTGCACCGCACCTTGCGCAGCGGCGGCCACGGCGCGGCCGTGGTGCAGGCGCTGGAAGACGCGGCCCGCGCGCGCGGCGACCGCGAGGTGGCGCTCAATGCACAGCGCAGCGCCGAGCGCTTCTATGCGCGACTCGGCTACGCGGTGCACGGCCAGCCTTTCGAGGAAGCCGGCATTGCGCACATCGAGATGCGGCGCGCGCTGCGCTGAGCACTCCCGATCAGTAGCGGGCCGGCGGGTCCGGCACGTAGCCGGGGTCCGAGCCCGGGAACGGCGACGGGCCCGACGGACGCGGCCAGCGCTGCGGCACCGGAATGACGCCCGCGGCGACCAGGTTCTCGCGGCTGTCGTAGCGGATGCGGATCACCTCGTCGGGCTGCGAGCTGGCGCGCTCGAAGGTCGTCTTGCCGACGTAGGAGGTCTCGCGCCGTCCGTGGGCCGTGCCCAGGCTCGGGCTGGGCGCCGACTGGCGGGCCATGGCGCTGGCCGACGACTCGGCGGCCATGTCGGCATTGCCGGCGGGTGGGGCCGCCTTGGCACGCGCATCGCCCATCGACGACGGTGCCGGCGGCGCCTCGCTGCGCCGTTCGCGGTTGCTGTTGCCGCCGCTGTACTCGTCGCGCGACGGATAGGGCGTCACGACCGGCGGCGGCGGTTCAGGCCGGCGTTCGCGGAACATCGCGACGCCGATCACGCCCACGTCGTCGGGGCGGCCCGTGCGGCTCGCGTAGGAGTTGCCGGCGGCGGCGAACTCGAAGGCCGCGATCTGCGAATCGCTCTTGCGCCAGCCCGCGATGTCGCTGCGCTCGCGCGGGGCGAACACGTAGCCGTTCTGGCCGACGCCGGCCGTTTCACCCGTGACGACGTTGACGCCGTCCACCGACATCACGGCCATGATGCGTTCGCCCATCGCGTTGCGCGCCCGGATCGCATAGCGCGCGCCGGGGCGGCCGGCCACCCAGTACTCGCCGCGGTGGCGGTAGATCGGCAGCTCGGCGCCGCTCGTGCGGTCGACGATGCTGATGTTCATCAGCCCGCCGATGCGGCTGGCACCGGAGGGGTACGGCCGCATCGGGCTTTCCGCCCCCGCCGACAGCGCGGTCAGGGCCAGGACGGTGGTGAGGAGAAGTCTGCGCTGCATCATGGTGGCTTCCTTGCCAGGAGTGGATCGATGCAGGCTTCTACGGCGGGGCCTCGCGAACGGGGTTAAGCGCCGCGCAAAAAAATGGCGCTGTCGGTGAGACAGCGCCAAGCGCCCCCGGAAAGAAGGCAGGGACGCAGGGGAAATCAGATGTCTTCGAGCAGCGGGTAGGGCAGCGGCTCGACCGACAGCGCCGGTCCGCCGGGCGCCCCCGCGTGCAGGCCGCCGGCCTCGAGCGCGGCGATCTGGATCGAGATGAGCGCCGACCAGCCGCCGTCGGGCGCAGGCGCGGCCTGCGCCACGGTGCCCACGGGCTGTTCAGCGTCGTTGGCTGCGAACACCTCCTGGCCCGCGGCCAGCGGGGCATCGGTCTGCGCGAGGTAGGTGCGGCGCTTGAGCGTGCCGCGGAACTGGCTGCGGGCCACGATTTCCTGGCCGGGATAGCAGCCCTTCTTGAAGTTCACGCCACCCACCGACTCGTAGTTGATCATCTGCGGCACGAAGGCCTCGATCACCGGGGTGGTCAGCGTGACGATGCCGCTGCGCACCTCGCTCCAGGGCCACAGGGCGGCGTCGAGCGTCGGGCCCACGGGCGCCTTCTGGTCGGCCGGCGCGATCCACAGCGCGCGCGGCACGCCGTCGGCCGGGTACAGCGACACCACGCTGATGTCTTCGCCGATGGCCGTGCGACGACCGGGCGGCAGGGCCGCGTCCAGGCCGTTGGCGGTCAGGGCCGTGCCGGCCACGCCGTGCAGCGCGAACTGCTCGGTGGCGTCGGTCAGCTTGACCTTGGCGCGCAGCACGTACATCGACAGGCGCTTGAGCGTGGCCGCTAGGATGTCGCGGCTGCACACCAGCAGGATGAGTTCGGGTTGCGGCCGGATGCCGATGAAGCTGGCGATCACGCGGCCCTTGGCCGTGCAGAGCGCCGCCAGGCGGGCTTCGGTGGCGCCGAGCAGCGAGAAATCCTGCGTGAGCTGGCCGTGCAGGAAGCTGGCGGCATCGGGGCCTTCGGCGCGGATCACGCCGAGGTGGGGCAGGGTGCTCACCCCGTTGAGAACGACTGTGGTCATCGCTGAATTATCATGGCCGTGCCTGTTCCTTCGGGGCGGCAGGGATTCCCCGTCGCAGCGACGGGGCCGGCCGTTCCCGCGGGCCTGTGTCCATCGTCTTGCAGGCCCTTTTTCTTCCTCCGTCTTTTCCTCGGATTCGTGCGCAGCTTCTTCCTCACGCTCTTCCTGCTCGTGGCCCTGGCCGTCCTGGCGCTCGGCGGCGCCGGTCTCTGGTGGGTGCACCAGCCGCTCAAGTTGCCGACGCCCAGCGTCGACCTGTCGGTGGAGCCCGGCACCACGCCGCGCGGCATCGCCCAAGCCGTGGCCGACACCGGCGTCGACGTGCAGCCGCAGCTGCTGTACCTGTGGTTCCGCGTCTCGGGGCAAGACCGCCAGATGCGCGCCGGCAGTTACGAACTGGAACGCGGTGTCACGCCCAAACTGCTGCTCAACATCCTGGTGCGCGGCGAGGAGGCCACGCGCAGTGTGGTGCTGGTCGAAGGCTGGAACATCCGCCAGGTGCGCGCCGCGCTCGCCAAGGCCGAGCAGCTCAAACCCGAAAGCGTGGGCATGAGCGAAGACGCGCTGATGGCCGCGCTGGGCAAGCCGGGCCTGCACCCCGAAGGGCGCTTCTTCCCGGACACCTACACCTACTCGAAGGGCTCGACCGACATCGCGCTGCTGCAGCGCGCCATGCGGGCCATGGACAAGAAGCTCGAGGCCGCCTGGGCGGCACGCGCGGCCGATTTGCCGCTCAAATCGGCCGATGAGGCGCTTATTCTGGCCAGCATTGTCGAAAAGGAGACAGGCAAGGCCAACGACCGCGCGGAGATTGCCGCCGTCTTCACCAACCGGCTGCGCATCGGCATGCCGCTGCAGACCGACCCGACCGTGATCTACGGCATGGGCACCGCCTTCGACGGCAACCTGCGCAAGCGCGACCTGCAGACCGACACGCCCTGGAACACCTACACCCGCGGCGGCCTGCCGCCCACGCCGATCGCCATGCCCGGCAAGGCCGCGCTGCTGGCGGCGGTGCAGCCGGCGCAGAGCAAGTCGCTGTACTTCGTCTCGCGCGGCGATGGCACGAGCCAGTTCAGCAGCTCGCTCGACGACCACAACCGCGCGGTCAACCGCTACCAGCGAGGCGGCGGCAGCAGCTCCCAACCCAAGGCGACCCAATGAATTCGATCAGCAATGGCGGTCTGTTTCTGACGCTGGAAGGCATCGACGGCGCGGGCAAGTCCAGCCACCTCGACGCGCTGGAAGCCCGCTTCAAGGCGCAGGGCCGCACCGTGGTGCGCACGCGCGAACCCGGCGGCACGCCGCTGGCCGAGACGCTGCGCGGGCTGGTGCTCGAGCAGCCGATGAACCCGCTGACCGAATCGCTGCTGGTGTTTGCGGCGCGCTGCGACCACATCGCCCAGGTCATCGAACCGGCGCTGGCGCGCGGCGAGGTCGTGCTGTGCGACCGTTTCACCGACGCCACCTTCGCCTACCAGGGCGCGGGGCGCGGCTTCGACACCACCGTGCTGGCGACCCTCGAACAGTGGGTGCAGGCGGGCCGGGCCGGTCTGCCGGTGTCGCAACTGCTGCAGCCCCAAGTGACCGTGTGGTTCGACCTCGCCCCCGAGATCGCCGCCCAGCGCCTGGCCGGCGCGCGCGTGCCCGACAAGTTCGAGGCTCAGCCCGTCGAGTTCTTCCGCCGCGTGGCGCAGGGCTATGCGGCCCGCGCCGCCGCCGATGCCTCGCGCTTCGTGCGCATCGATGCGAGCCAGGCCCGCGACCAGGTCTGGCAGCAGATCGACACCGCGCTGGTGGCGCGTGGCGTGCTGTCGCCGGTGCGGGGAGCCGCGCGATGAGCGAGCCGGTGAACACGTTGACCCCGTGGCTGCGCCAGCCCCTGGCCGAACTGCTGCGCCAGCGCGGCCATGCCTGGCTGCTGCAAGGCCCGTCGGGCATCGGCCAGTACGAACTCGCGCTGGCGCTCGCCGCCGCCTGGCTGTGCGAACAGCCGGTGGAGGAGGGCGGTGCCGCCTGCGGCCACTGCGCGAGCTGCCACGCCATCGAGGTCCGCACCCACGCCGATCTGTGCGTGCTGATGCCCGAGGTCGCGATGCAGGAACTGGGCTGGCCGCTTGACGAAAAGGCGCAGTCCGACATCGACGACAAGAAGCGCAAGGCCAGCCGCGAGATCCGCGTCGAAGCCATGCGCGACGCCGTCGGCTTTGCCCAGCGCACCAGCGCGCGAGGCCGCGGCAAGGTCGTGCTCGTGTACCCGGCCGAGCGCATGAACACCATCACCGCCAACGCGCTGCTCAAGACGCTCGAGGAACCCGTCGGCGACGTGCGCTTCGTGCTCGCCAGCGAAGCCGCGTGGCAGCTGCTGCCGACCATCCGCAGCCGCTGCCTGGGCTTCACGCTGCCATGGCCCGAAACCGCCGAGGCCGAGGCCTGGCTGGTGGCGCAGGACGTGCCGGCCGCCGATGCCGCGCAACTGCTGCGTGCCGCAGGCGGACGGCCCAGCGATGCGTTGCGGCTGGCGCGCTCGGGCCAGTCGCCCAAGGCATGGTCGCTGCTGCCCAAGGCCGTGTCGCGCGGCGACGTGGGCGCGCTGGCCGACCAGGCGCCGGCCCAGGCCGTCGTCTCGCTGCAGAAGCTCTGCCACGACCTGATGGCGGTGGGCCACGGCGCCGAACCCCGTTTCTTCGACGCGGCCGACCTGCCACCGGCCCCGCACAAGCTGGCGCTGGCGCGCTGGTCGAAGTCGCTCGCCGCCGCCGCGCGGACCGCCGAGCACCCGTTCAACGCCGGCCTCATGCTCGAAGCGCTTGTGAGCGAGGCGCGAAGCACCCTAAACTCTGCCGCTCGCCGCCCATGAACCAACCTGTCGCTCCCGCCGCTGCCGCTTCGTCTGCCACGCCCGCCCGGCCGAGCGTCATCCAGCTCGCCATCAAGGAAAAGGGCGCGCTCTACGCGGCCTACATCCCACTGTTTGCCGAGGGCGGCATCTTCATTCCGACCACGCGCGAGTACCGGCTGGGCGACGACGTCTACGTGCTGCTCACGCTGCCCGAAGACCCGCAGCGCTATCCGGTGGCTGGCAAGGTCGCCTGGATCACGCCGGCCCGCGCCGCTGGCAACCGGGCGCCGGGCGTCGGCGTGCGCTTTCCCTCGGACGAGAAGTCGCGCCAGCTGAAGGCGCGCATCGAAGCCGCGCTCGGTGGCTCCATGGCCTCCGACCGCCCGACCCAGACCATCTGAGTTCTTTCTCCGCCGCCGTCCCCGTGACGCGGAACTCCGGACACGGCGCGATCTCCCACAGGCGCGCCGCACTTCATCCTTTCCGATGTTCACCGACTCCCACTGCCACCTGACTTTTCCCGAATTCGCGGACCAGATGCCCCAGATTCGCGCCGCCATGGCCGCCGCCAAGGTCGACCGGGCCCTGTGCATCTGCACCAAGCTCGAGGAATTCGACGACGTGCAGGCCCTGGCCGCCAGCTACGACAACTTCTGGGCCAGCGTGGGCGTGCACCCCGACAACGAGGACATCGCCGAGCCCACCGTGGAAGAGTTGGTGCGCCTGTCGGCGCGCCCGCGTGTCGTGGCCATCGGCGAGACCGGCCTCGACTACTACCAGATGGAAGAACGCAAGGGCGGCCGCAGCATCGCCGACATGGAGTGGCAGCGCGACCGCTTCCGCGTGCACATCCGCGCCGCGCAGCAGACCCGCAAGCCGCTCATCATCCACACGCGTGACGCCTCGGCCGACACGCTGGCGATCCTCAAGGAGGAGGGCGAAGACGGCGCGGGCAGGGCGGCCGGCGGCGTATTCCATTGCTTCACCGAAACCGCCGAGGTGGCACGCGCCGCGCTCGACCTGGGTTTCTACATCTCCTTTTCGGGCATCCTGACCTTCAAGAAAGCCCAGGACCTGCGCGACGTGGCGGCCTTCGTGCCGCTGGACCGCATGCTGATCGAGACCGACAGCCCCTACCTGGCGCCCGTGCCGTATCGCGGCAAGACCAACAACCCGTCGTACGTGCCCTTCGTGGCACAACAGATCGCCGAACTGCGACAAATGCCCGTAGAGGACATCGCCAAGGCGACAAGCGACAACTTCGAAACATTGTTCAGGGAAGTCAAATCATGAAAAACTACTTTAGGAAGTCGATATATCTTGTTGTCATGGCTGCATCTTTTGCAGCACATGCCGGTTCGTTCGAAGACTTTTTCCGTGCCGTGCGCGGCGACAACGCCAGTGGTGTGCGCACCCTGCTGAACCGCGGTTTCGACCCGAACACGCGCGACGAACACGGCCAGACCGGTTTGATGCTCGCGC
Source organism: Variovorax sp. GW531-E2 (assembly GCF_059423125.1). NCBI lineage: Bacteria > Pseudomonadati > Pseudomonadota > Betaproteobacteria > Burkholderiales > Comamonadaceae > Variovorax > Variovorax sp. GW531-E2. Next base: position 83,698 of record NZ_JBWKXQ010000002.1, read on the forward strand.
TGCGCGAGCCGTCGCCGAAGGTCATCCAGGTGCTGATGGAGTCGCCGCAGCTCAACGTCGATCTGGCCAATGCCAAGGACGAGACGCCGCTCATGCTGGCGTCGATCAAGGGCCAGCAGGACTTGGTGGTGCAACTGCTCAAGCGCGACGCAGCGGTCAACAAGACCGGCTGGGCACCGTTGCATTACGCGGCCAGCAGCGGGCAGCTGTCGATCATGAAGCTGCTGCTCGAGAACCACGCCTTCATCGACGCCCAGTCGCCCAACGGCACGACGCCGCTGATGATGGCCGCGATGTACGGATCAAACGATGCCGTGAAGCTGCTGCTGGCCGAAGGCGCAGACACGGCGATGAAGAACCAGCTTGGCATGACTGCGGTCGACTTTGCAGTGAAGGCGAATCGGGCTGAGTCTGCGGAGCTGATCAAGGCGGCTGGGGATGCGAAGGCGAACGGGGTGAAGGCGGTGCCGAAGGATGGGAAATGGTGAGCGGCTGGATGGGTTGAGTGCGGCTTGAATGGCTCATCTAAGATCAACACAACAATGTGCATTATGTAAAATGATTTGTGTGCGTATGGAACGCTTGCCGCGGTGAACCTGAGAACCTGGGCACTCCTCGACCCGAGCCCAATGCCCCTCCAGCCTTGGCACTTCGCCCAGCCCTTCATTTCAGGCCAGAGCGAAGTAGCCCAGAGTCGAATCAACTCAGCGTGCTCCCATCCGGCAGCTTCGCAATCACCTTGATCTCGAACTGGAACCCATAGAGCCACGTCACGCCGATTCCGGTCAGCGTCGGGTGCGGCGCTTCGCCCCAGTACTCGGGCACCAGTTTCCAGATCGTTTCGAAGTTCGATTCTGGATCGACGATGAAGACCGTCACGTCGACCACGTCGTCGAAGGTGCAGCCCGCGGCTTTCAGGATCGCGTTCAGGTTGTCGAACGCGCGCCGCACCTGCGCCTCCAGTTCAGGCTCCGGCGAACCGTCTTCGCGGCTGCCGACCTGTCCCGACACGAACAGGAAGCCGTTGGAGCGAACGGCTGGCGAATAGCGGTTGCGGTCATAGAGCGCCTGGCGCCCAGATGGAAAAACGACGTCGCGTGAGGAGGCCATGGGGTGTTTTCTTTCTGCGGTGAATGAGGACGATGCAGGGACTTTAGGAAGCCATGCGCCATCGATAAACGGGCAAAGCCAACAATCACTGTTTGCAGATCCCAAACAATCGCCGCGCAGGAGCCCTCCCATGGACCGTTTCGATGCAATGCAGGCCTTCACCCGCGTGGTGGAAGCCGGCAGCTTCACCAAGGCCGCCGACACGCTGCACGTGAGCAAGACCAGCGTGACCCAGCTCGTGCAGCAGTTGGAGGCGCGGCTGCGCGTGAAGCTGCTCCATCGCACGACGCGCAAGGTAAACGTCACGGCCGATGGCGCGGCGTACTACGAGCGTGCGGTGCGGCTGCTGGCCGACCTGGACGATGCCGAGACCAGCCTGTCGAGTGCCGCCGCCCTGCCCCGCGGCCGCCTTCGTGTGGACGTGCCCAGCCCGCTGGCCCGCATGATCCTGGTGCCCGCGCTGCCGGCCTTTCATGCGCGCTACCCCGACATCCAGCTCGACATGGGCGTGAGCGACCGCATGGTCGATGTGATCGGCGAGAACGTCGATTGCGTCGTGCGCGGCGGCGAGCTCACCGACCCCTCGCTCATGGCCCGCCGCGTGGGCGACCTGCAGCTCGGCGTCTATGCGGCCCCGGGCTATCTCGAACTGGCCGGCACGCCGACGCACCCGCGCGAGCTGGAAGACACGCACCACCGCATCGTCGGCTTCCTGTGGTCGCGCCACGGCAAGACCTTTCCGTACGCCATGCGCCGCGGCGATGAGCGCGTCGACGTGCAGGGCCGCTACGTGCTGTCGGTCGACGACGGCAATGCCTACCTCGCCGCGGGACTGGCGGGCCTGGGCATCCTCTGGCTGCCGGACTACATGGCCGCGCCGCACCGGGCGCGCGGCGAACTGGTGCCGTTGTTCGAAGACTGGCAGCTCGATCCGATGCCGCTGTATGTGGCGTTCGCGCCGAACCGGCATGTGAGCGCCAAGCTGCGCGCGTTCATCGAGTGGGTCGCCGGGCTGATGGCGCAGCATGCGCCGGTCATCGTTCGCCCGGGCCCGTCGGATTCACGTTGACGCGGCCTCTGCTTCCTGCAACGCGCGCCACATCACCTTGCCGCTGCCGCTCTTGGGCAGCGCGTCGACGAACTGCACCACGCGTGGCGCCTTGTACGCCGCCATGTTCGCGGCGCACCAGTCGATGATGTCTTGCGCGCTCACCGGCGCTTGCGCGGGCTTGAGCACCACCAGCGCCTTGACCGATTCGCCGCGGTAGGCGTCCCGGGTCGCGATCACGCAGGCCTCCTGGATGGCCGGGTGACGGAACATCAGCGCCTCCACCTCGGCCGGCCAGACCTTGAAGCCGCTCGCGTTGATCATCCGCTTGAGCCGGTCGGTGACGAAGAAGTAGCCCTCCCCGTCCACATGCCCCATGTCGCCGGAGCGAAAGAACCGTTTGCCGTCGATCTCGACAAAAGCGGCCTCGGTGTCCGCGGGCCGCTTCCAGTAGCCCGCGAAGACCTGCGGCCCGTGGATCACGATCTCCCCTTGCGCTCCCGGCGCGACCTCGCGGCCCGTGTCGGGGTCGATCACGCGCGCGTCGGTGCTCATGAACGGGATGCCCAGGCACTGCAGCTTGGGCGCATCAGGCGGGTTGTAGTGCGAGGGCGCGGCGGTCTCGGTCAGGCCGTAGGCCTCGACATAACGCAGACCGTACTGCTCGAACAGCCGCTGCGCCACCGCCTGCGGCATCGCCGCCCCGCCCCCGCCGATGGCGACCAGGCTCGACAGGTCGAAGCGCGCCACGTTCGGGCTGGCCAAGAGGTCGATGACCATGGTCGGGATGTTGGCCCAGTGCGTGACCTGGTGCGTGGCGATCAGCCGGCCTGCCAGCTCGCGGTCCCAGCGCGGCATGAGCACGGCCGTGGCGCCCACCTGCATCGCCGCGTGCATGACGCCGACCATGCCGGTGATGTGGAACATCGGCACGGCCACGAGGTGGATGCTCTGCGGCGTCACGTTGCCCCAGGCGTTGATGGCCATCGCGTTGTGCATCGCGTTCACGTGGCTGAGCATGCAGCCCTTGGGCAGGCCGGTCGTGCCGCTGGTGTAGGGCAACAGGGCCAGTGCGTCCGCATCGGCGCTGGCCACGGGCGGCGCTGCTTCGCAGGCCAGGCAGTCGGACCACGCATGCACCGCGCCACCGGCCAGCGTCGGCAGCTCACGTCGCGGCAGCAGCCACGGCGCCCAGGCTGCCGGCATGTCCTGTTCCGACAGCGCGGCCGGGTCGAAGGCATCGGTGAACTGCGTCACGACGAGGTGGCGCAGCTGCTGCGCCTGCGGCAGGGCGTCGCTGGCTTTCGCGAGTTCGACGGCGAGGTCCGCCGTCGCAATCGCCACCTGGGCATCGGGGTCCACGATGAAATGCTTCAGCTCCTCGGCGCGGTTCATCGGGTTGACCGGCACCACCACGGCATCGGCGCGCAGGATCGCGAAATGCGCGATCACCAGTTGCGGGCAGTTCTGCATCGCCAGCAGCACGCGGTCGCCGGGGCGCACGCCCAGCGCATGCAGGCCCGCCGACAGCCGTTCGACGGCGGCCCACAGCTGCGCGTAGCTCAGCGTGCGGCCCATGAAGATGAGCGCGGCCTTGTCCGGAAAGCGGCGGGCATTGACCGCGAGGTTGTCCCACAGCGGCGTGCGCGCCGCGTGCAAGGCGCGAGGCAGGCGCTGAGGCCAGAACGTGTGATGCGGGCGGGTGTGCATGGCGTGCTCCTGGTTGGGTGGTAACCGGTCGTTGGGCGTGGCTGCGCCCTGCCCGCTTCCAACAAGCCGGAAGCGGGAGCGATGCTTCAAGAACGAGACGGCTACGGCTGGCCGGGCGCGATGCCCGCGCGTGCAAAGGCGGCCTGCGACTGGGCGCCGTTCATGTAGACGTCCTTGCGCGTCACCTCGCCGGCGTCGTTGACGTCGACCACGTCGAGCATCTCGACGCGCGCGGTGAACGGCTGCCCTGCCGTGTCCTTCAGCGGCAGCACCATCACCCACTCCAGCACCCAGTGCCGCGCGCCGAACAGGCTGCGCCGCAGCTCGAAACTGAAGGGATAGCGGGCGAACACGCCGACGCAGTACTGGCGCAGCGCCTCGCGCCCGCGCACCGGCGCGGAACCGTCGTGCAGCCGGTAGGTCGTGTCTTCGGAATGCAGCGACGCGATGCGGTCAGGGTCGCGCGTTTCCCATCCGACGTGGTACCGCGCGAACAACGCTTCGGTCCCCAGGGCGGGGTCGGCGGGATCGGTCTTGCCAGGAAACGCCATGTCTGTCTCCATCGGATGCGATGGAGAAAATTTACCGACCCGAAGTCGGTTTGTCAATCCGGGTGTGAATCCGACCCGTGTTGCTGCAGCCCGCACAGCATGGTTTCGAGCAACCGGCAGTGCAACTGCACGGCGGCCACCGGGTCTTGCGCCGCCCCGCAGGCCAGCGCCGCTTCGGCCACCGCGCCGGCAATGAGCCGCGTGGCGGCCTCGATCTCTTCGGGCGGCGTGCCCGCCGGCATGATCGCCACGAGCCCGGTGCGGATCGAGTCCATGAAGTGGCGGTCGTCGATGCCGCGCCAGCGCTCCCAACCGAGCACCACGGGTCCGTCGACCAGGATCAGCTGGCGCAAGCCTTCCTGCGTGGCCGCTTCGAGGTAGATGCGCAGGTTGGTCGCGATGGTGTGGGGCGAGCGATGCCCTTCGATGCGCTGGATGCGCGTGCCGAGTTCCGCCGCCAGCTCGGCCTGCACCGCATCGAGCACGGCCTCGAAGACATCGTGCTTGGCGCGGAAGTGGTGATACAGGCCGCCCTTGGCGATCCCCGCGCCGGCCGCGATGTCGTCGATGCTGACGGCCGCGAACCCCCGCTCTATGAACAGCTGTCGCGCCGAGGCGAGGATGGCCCCGACGGTGGTTGCGCTGCGCTTGGCCTGCTGGACCATGTGCGTCTTTCTCCTCGATGGCTGCTGCGCCACGTGAACACGCGGGCAGTATGGCACGCAGCATCGGCCCGGCAGGCTCGGGCGCAGCGCTGTCTCCGGCTCAACCCGCCGGCTGCGCCACCTTGCTCCAGGCCTCGTACAGGTCTTCGTCGCTTTCGTCGCGCACCGGCAGCGAATGCAGCTTCATCTCACGCTGTTCCACCGGCCGGGCGATCTCGACATAGCCGCGCGCGGCCGACAGGTCGAAGGGCTCTCCGTCTTCGTTCGAGTAGGCGTAGAACACCTCCTTCACGCCCGACAGGTACATCGCCGTCAGGCACATCGAGCACGGGTAGCCGCTGGCATACACGGTGCAGCCCGACAGGTCGGTGCTCTTCAGGGCCTTGGCGGCGGCGCGCACGGCCTGCATCTCGGCGTGGGCCGAGGGGTCGCACAGGGCGTCCACTTCGTTGACCGCGGTGGCGATGACCTTGCCGTCGCGCGCAATCACCGCGCCGAAGGGCCAGGTCTTGCGCTCGCGGATGTTGCCCATGGCGAGGCGGATGGAGTCGAGCAGGTACGCGCCTGCGTGGGGGTCATGGGAAGTTGTCATTCAGGAAAAGCTCCCGCGGTCAGCTGCCGCGATAGGTGGAAAAAAACCAGGGGGCGCACAGCATCGGCACGTGGTAGTGCTGCGCGGCGTCGGCGATGGCGAAGCGCACGGGTACCACGTCGGACAGCGCATCGGCCGCCTTGAAGTGGTCCCCGACGTGGAACTGCAGCTCGAACTGCCCGGTGCGCGCCGAAGCGGCGGCCAGCATGGGCGCGTCGGTGCGGCCGTCGGCGTTGGTGCGCGTGCTGTTCAGGCGCGTGGGCGGCGTGGTCGCCACGTCGTAGAGGTCGACCTTCAGCCCGACGAGCGGGCGGCCGGTGGTGATGTCGAGCACGTGGGTGGTGATGCCGGTCATACGAACAAAACTCCTTGCAGACGATGGGAACGAACGGGGCCTGCTTGTTCAGCTGCCGCGCGAGTAGGTGTAGCTCCACGGGCCGAACTGGATCGGCAGGTGGATGCGCTCGGCCACGTTGGCCACGCGGATGCGCACCGGCAGCTTCGACAGGAACGGCGGCGTGGGCAGGCGCGACTGCTTGCGCGCAAAGTACTCGTCCACGTGCAGCAGCAGCTCGTAGTCGCCGGCGCGGTAGCTGTCGCCGATCAGCAGCGGCTCGTCGGAGCGGCCGTTGCCGTTCATGGTCACGGTGCGCAGCAGCTTGAAGCCGTCGCCCTCGCGCACCGAGAGATCGATGCGCAGACCGGTCGCCGCGGCGCCGTGGAAGGTGTCGAGCGCGTGCACGGTCAGGCGCGGGCTCACGCCGTGCAGCACGATGGGGCCGCTGGCCTGGGCCGGGCCGGCGGGTGCGGCCGTTGTCTGCGCAACAGCACCGTGGGGCGCCAGGGCTGCGGCGCCGAGCGCGAGGCCCGACAGCGCGAAGCGACGGCGTGCGGGCAGGGAAATTTCTTTCTCAGGCATGGACCGCTCCTTGGGAGGTGGACGAACCCAGCAGCGTGTCGATGCGACCGCGGGTGATGAGGCCGATCTGCGTCAGCGCCGCGCGGCGCTCGGCTTCGGTGGACTCGGCGGCGCGGCTGCGCAGCGCCTCGAAGATCTGGCCCTTGGTGCTGCGCCGCACCGCGATGATGAAAGGAAAGCCGTGCCGCTCTCGGTACACGCGGTTCAGTCGCTGGATCTCGGCCATCTCTTCGCGGCTCAGTGCGTTCAACCCTGCACTGCCCTGCTCGCCGACAGACTCGACGGTCATCGTGCCGGCCTGGGCTTCGCGGCCCGCCAGCTCGGGGTGGCCGCAGAGGAACGCCAGCTGCTGGGCGTCGGGTGCGCGGCGCACCACGTCGAGCATGGCTTCGTGCAGCGCGTCGATGGTGGCGAAGGGCCTTAGCGACCAGGCCGAGCGTGCGACCCAGGGCGAATTCTCGAAAGTCGGCCCGAGTGCGGCGACGAACGCGTCGCAGTCCATGGCGTTGAGCGCCTGGAGATCGAAACGATGGGCGTGGGAAGGCATGGAGAGCATCTCCTTTGTATTCAGACAGACGGACGAAGGGGTGAAAGGAATCAGCGCGCGGGCGTCTTGTGCAGGCGCGGCACGAACAGCAGGATCAGCACGGTGGCGCAAATTTCGACCGCCGCGACCACATACAGGCCCGGCGCCAGGCTGCCGGTAGCGGTCTTGATGAGGCCCAGCATCCACGGCGCGCCGAAGCCCGCGAGGTTGGCGATCGAGTTGATCAGCGCCACGCCGCCGGCGGCTGCGGTGCCGGCCAGGAAGCGGTTGGGCATCTGCCAGAACACGGGGATCGCGCTCATGGTGCCGACGATGGCCAGCGTGAGGCCCGCCAGCACCAGGGCCGGGCTCTGGCGCAGGAACAGCGCCACCACCAGCAACGCACCCGAACCGAGCGCCGCGGCCAGTGCGCAGTGGTAGCGCGACTCCTGGTGGCGGTCAGAGTGGAAGCCGTTCCAGATCATCCCGGCCGCGCCGCACAGGTAGGCGCCGGCCATGATCCAGCCCACGGTCAGCGGGTTGGTGAAACCGATCTCTTTCACCAGCGTCGGACCGTAGAAGGTGAGCGACGAGTTCGCCGCGATGATGCAGAAGAAGATCAGGATCAGCAGCCAGAACTTGCCGTTCTTCAGCGAGGCCAGCATGCTGTGCTCGCGGTGGCCCAGCGTCTTGCGGTCGCGTTCCAGGTCGTCGTGCACCAGCTGGCGTTCACGCGCCGTGAGCCAGTGGGCCTGCTCGGGGCGGTCGGTCAGGTAGAAGTAGGTGGCGATGCCGGCCAGCACCGAGGGAATGCCCTCGAGCAGCAGCACCCACTGCCAGCCGGCCCAGCCGTTCACGCCATGCATGTTGTTCATGATGGTGCCGGCCAGCGGCCCGCCGATCACGCCCGCGAAGGCCGAGGCCGACATGAACATGCCGAAGGCCTTTGCGCGCCGGCTGTCGGGGAACCAGTAGGTCAGGTACAGGATGATGCCGGGGTAGAAACCGGCCTCGAACACGCCCAGCAGGAAGCGCAGCAGGTAGAACATCTCGGTGCTCTTCACGAACATCGTGGCGATCGAGGTCAGGCCCCAGCCGATCGTGATGCGCATGATGGTCTTCTTGGCGCCGATCTTCTGCAGCAGCAGGTTGCTGGGCACCTCGAAGAAGAAGTAGCCCAGGAAGAAGATGCCCGCGCCCAGCCCGTAGGCCGCCTCGCTCCACTTCAGGTCGTCCAGCATCGTCAGCTTGATGAAGCCGATGTTGACCCGGTCGATCCAGGCCAGCACCCACAGCAGCATCAGGAAGGGAATCAGGCGGAAGATGATCTTGCGGTAGATGCCGTCCAGTTCCGCCGTGGCGGTGTGTTCCCGGACTGGCGCCATCGTGGCGTCCATGCTCATGGTTGTCTCCATTTCTAGGTGTGGACGGGACGCGCCGCCTGGGACCTTCTGTGGGTCCGCTTGCGGCTGCCGTTCCCGCTGGTGGCGAACTGTAGGCAGATATCGCGGCCCCGGATCACGCTCTCTAGAATGTGCGGCATAACGGTTTGCCATGATGGTCTTGCCGCCGGCAACGCCCTCAGAGGCCCTTTTCTCCGCCATGTCACGCTCCCACGCCCCCGTCGACACCTACCTGCTGCGCGTGCTGGTCGCCCTGGTGGCCGAACGCAGCGTCTCCCGGGTGGCCGTGCGGATGAACCAGACCCAGCCCGCCATCAGCACCGCCCTGCGCCGGCTGCGCGAGGTGTTCGCCGACCCCATCCTGGTGCGCGAGCGCAGCGGCATGGTGCCCACCGAGCGGGCGCTGCAGCTGCGCGACCGCGCGCGCGGCGCGCTGCTCGAAATCGACCGCATGCTCTCGGGCCCCGAGCAGTTCGAGCCTGCTTCGAGCGCGATGACCTTCCACCTCGCGCTGCCCGACTACCTGGCGATGAGCTTCCTGGCCGACGTGACCACGCGGTTTCGCGCCGAGGCGCCACACGCGCGGCTGGTGGTGCACCCGCTGAGCGTCACCTACGACTACGAGCGCGCGCTGGCGCAGGGCGAGCTCGACATCGTCATCGGCAACTGGCCGCAGCCGCCCGACCGGCTGCACCTGTCGCTCCTGCTCGAAGACGACCTGATGTGCCTCATGGGCAAGAACAACCCGCTGGCCGCCAAGGGCGCCATGACGATGGAGCGCTACATCGCGGCGCGCCACGTGGTGCCCACGCCGTATGCGGCGTCGCAGCGCGGCGTGGTCGAGACGCACCTGGCCACCTTGCGCCAGACGCGCGAGGCCTGCATTGCCGTGCCCTACTTCACCGTGGCGCCGCACCTGCTGGTGGGCACCGACCTGGTCTTCACCACCGCGCGCCATTTCGCGATGCAGTTCGTGCACACGCTGCCGCTGGTGGCGGTGCCCGCGCCGCAGGGCTTTCCGCGCATGCGCTTCTACCAGCTGTGGCACGACCGCTCGCAGCACGAGCCGGCGCACCGCTGGCTGCGTGGCATCCTGGCGGCGGTGGCATCGGGGCTGGCGCGGCCCGATGCGGCGGAAGTCACCGCACCCGCAAGCGCCTAGGCCGATCGCCTTTCGCTCAGGCGGCCGAACCCGGCGCAGCGGCCCCGCTCCCCCACGCGCGCTCCCCTGCCCTTCGGACGGGTTCCCGCTGCCGGCGCCTGTTCTCTTCCGGCGCGCTGGCCGTGGTGCTCAACCGGTAGCCCTGCCCCGGAACGGCCTGCAGTTCCAACCCATGGCGTCCGGCGCCCAGGCCGAGCTTGCGCCGCAGGCCGCACACGTTCGTGGAGAGCACCCCGGAGCCGCAGCGATGGCCGCTGTCCCACACCAGCGCGCGCAGTGCGTGGTGGGTCAGGACCTGATCGACGTTCCTGAACAGCACGATGGCCAGGTCGAACTCATTGGGCGTCAATTCGACCCGGATGCCGGCCACCTGCGCACTGTCCGCGGACAGGTCAAAGCGGAACGCCCCCCATTCGACGAACTGGCCCGCCACCCGTGCCCGGTGCCACTGCAGGAAGCACCGCATCAGCAGGTACGCCTCTTCGAACGAAGACGGTGTCACCTCCACGTGGTCGGATTCGCGTGCATGCAGGACCGCCAGTTCACGCAGACCGCGCTTGCTGCCGCTCAGGACCAGGGGGCACTCTGGGCCCACTTGCTCCCGCACCTGGGCGATCAGTGCGCCCGCCGCGCCGGCATCCACCGGGCAGGCCACGACCACGGCGTCGAAGCGAAGGTGGAGGTAGCGGCACGCCTGCATCAATTCCAGTGCGCTGGTGAAGACCAGCGGCCAATGGCCGAGCCTGCGGATGGCCCGCCCCATCTGCTGTCGGGGCCGCAGTTCCGGGTCGATCACCGCAATGGTGGCGCACACGGGCTCATCCCACAGGATGGGCAGCCGCAGCGTGGAGGGAATGGCGGTGTGGACTGTGCAATGGCTCTGCTTCAAGGGTCGCTCCAGAGGTAGATGGATCGGATGTCGAATCGCCTTGTGGGCGAACCGAATGGGTGGCCTGTGCTCTGGATGACGGGCTAACGGCCCAGAACTTCGAAACGCCCCGCGCCTTCCCAGGTGCTTTCGGCCGCGACGCGCGTGGCGGCGGCCCCCACGAAGGGCTCGATCTCGAGCTGCACCGTCAGGCGCTGGCCCCGGGCCAGGCCCGCGCTGTCCATGGGCGACATCCGGTCGCCGGGCCGAAGGAACGACGAAGGGGCAACACCCGTGGCGTCCGCGTGCGATGCGGCCAGGCGAACCGGCCTGCCGTCGAGTTGCGCCTGCACGATCCGGAGGGTGAAGCGGTCGTTCGCGGCAAACCGGAACCCCGTGTCGTCCGCCGCCGCGCCCTGGAACGACAGCGCCATCGCCGTACGTTCGGCGCACACCGCCGTGAGCGCCACGAGGCGCTTGCCCAGCGAGGCCCGGGCGGGGTCGGGCTGGCGCTCCAGCAGCTGTGCGCGGGTCATCCGTCCGTAGTCGACGAGCGACTCGCTCAGTTGCGCGTCGCAGCGTGCCGAGGCCTGTGCATGCGCCGGCGTTGCTGCCAGCGCGGCAAGTGCCATGCCGAACGTCGCGCTCATTCGGCGCAGGCTTTTCATCGTGATCATTGGTGTGCTTCCATGGTTGTGCAGGTGGCATCGGCCGATTCAAAGTAGGCGGAGGCGTCGGGCTTTTCCGGCAGCGAAAACGCGAGCCAGCAGCTGTCCCCGTTCGACAACGTGACCCGCAGGTTCGCGCCGCCCTGCACGTCGGGCAGAAAGACCTGCCCGCCGTCGACCACCGAGGTGACGTACTGGTTGTCGCCGTCGACCACCGCCCCGCCCTTCTCGAGCGCCTGCCCTGCAGGACCGACGGCTTTCAGCAGCACCCGGCGGGCGTTGACCACGCCGAAGCGGATGTGGTTCACCGACCCGCGGCCCGCATCGAGCTCCTGGTAGCCGTTCACCAGGTCGACGTTGCGGGGCAGCGACCGGGTCGCGATCTCCAGCCGGCTCGTGTGGTAGGGGAACAGCTGCGAGGCCACTGCGCGCCCCCACGCATCGGTCCACACCGGGCCTTGCGGCGTGCCGATCCGGACGCCGGACACGCCCCCCACCGAGACGATGCCGAAGGTGTCCTGCACGGGGTACGGCGAGAACGTGACGCCGTCCTTGTGGGCGACGATGCCGCCCTGCAGCTGCCCGCTGTAGGTGGTGCTCGCGCCGTTGCGCGAGAAGCCCAGGTTGGCCTGCGTGTAGCGCGGCAACAGACTCAGACGCCCTGCGAAGTCGTTGCGCCCGTCGCGGCTGTCCCGCTCGGCCGAGACCTGGTAGCTCGTGGTGTCGTTGATGCGCTCGTTGAGCGTGACGCCGGCGCGGGTCCGGTCGTCGTAGCGGTTGACGTACGTCTTGACCGTCTTCGAGCCCAGCGGAATGCTCACGGTGACGTAGGCCGCATGCCGGTTGTCGAAGCGCCCCAGGTCGCCGGTGCTGCGTTCCAGGTTGAGCGACACCGTGGCGTGCGGGAACGACTTCACCCACGAGCCGATCACGCGCTGGATGTGGCGTCCGTCGAAGCTCGAGGAAGCCGAATAGGCCAGCCGGAAACCGCCGAGGCTCGCGTGGGTCCAGCCGACAGAGCCCGTGTACTGGCCCTTGTAGCGCTGGCGCGTCCAGGCGGCGTCGAACAGGTCCGGGTTGACCGTGTCCGCCAGGTCGCGAAAGCCCCGGGTCTGTTGCGTGGCGCTCATCGACGCCGACAAGGCGGGCGAGATCACGCTGCTCAGCGACGCGTTGACCTGCGTGCCGCGCACGCCCTCCCCCGTGGCGTTGGACACGGCCTGGCGAAACCCCGCCATCGTGCCCGGCACCACCATGCGATTCACGGCCCATGCCGCGGCCTGGTAGCGCGAGGCCGCCATGGCACCTGCCGTCAGGTGCGTGCGCTTGTCCAGCGCCCAGGTGCCGGTGCCTGTCGCCACCCAGGGCTTGTCCTGCCGTTCGCCGTGGCCGTACGGGCGGTAGCGGCCGATCGCGAACGAATAGCCGGCCGTCGTGCGAAGCGCAGTCGCGCCCAGGGCGGCGGCGGGAACGGTGAACGGCCGGCGGGAGCCGTCGGCCTCGATGACCGTGACTTCCAGGTCGCTCGCCCCGCTGAGCAGCGGCAGGCCCGTCAGCGAGAACGGCCCCGGCGGGACGACCGTCGAGTAGATGAGCGCGTGGTTCTGCCGCACCTCGACGCGGGCCTGCGTGTGGGCGATGCCCTCGACCACGGCGCCGTTGTCGCGTGCGTCCGCGCGCAGGGCCTCTTCCGGGACGATCTGCACGCCCACGATCGGATCGCCCGGGAAGATCGAGCTGGCGATGGTGATCTGGCCGCCCTGCACCGTCGAGCCCAAGCCGGTCAGCGTCTTCTGGCCGTAGGCATACAGGTGCTGGAGCTTCTCCTTGCCGTTGTTCGAGGTGTAGCTCTGGCGGCTTCGGAAGATCCAGTCGCCGACGTTCAGGCCGGCCTCGGTGCCCAGCGAATGGAAGCTGCTGGTGCCGCCGGCATGGCGGCTGTCCATCGTCAGCAGGTCGTAGTTCAGCAGGCCGGCGACGCCGCCGCTGCTGAAGGTGTCGGCGCGCTCGCGGGCCCGGAACGCGTCGGTCGGCACGATGAGGCGGACCTCGTCCCTGCCGGGGCGCAGCTCGACGATCGTGCTGGGGAACTGGCGCTGGAATTCGTCGCAGGCCGTGGCGCCCGCAGCTGCGTCGTCCGCCGTACGGCCCGCGGCGAGGCCGGCCTTGTCCCGCAGCGTCTCGTCGAAGCACAGGCGGCCGTCCGCATCGAAGGTGGCGGGCACCAGCCCGCGCCGCTCGCCGTTGACGAACAGCGTCACCACGCTCGTCCCGGCGCGAAAGCGGGCTTCGCGGCGGAAATAGTCCGCCAGCTTCGGATCGATGCCGCGCTGCTTGAGCACGTCCTGGTCGAAGCCGGCGACCTGTTTTTCCTTGATGAACTGCTCGATGACGTCGGCGCGATCCTCGCCGGCCAGGGCAAAGGCCGACGGAGACGCCAACAGCACGCAGAGCATCGCCGGCAGGCCGGCCGAAGTGCCTTTCGCGCGCTCGCCCATGGCGGCCGCCGGGGCCACGGTGCGCAAGGACGACAGCCCAGCCATCGTCAGTGCGCCGCGAGCCTGACGTCGTAGCTGGCCACGGTGAAGCCGTACACCGTCGCAGGCACCATCCGCACCGTGGCGGCCCCCTTCGCAGCGGCCGGCAGGGGCACTTCCACCGTCTCGCCGGGCAGCACATGGGGGCGCGGCAAGTCGACCGTCGCGGTCGACGGGAGCAACTGGACCGCGGTGGCCAGGCGCACCACGTACGGGCTGTCGTTCACGACGCGCAGCGTGCCGGTCCCGACCGACCACTTCAGTCGCTTCCATGGCTGGTCGTCCTTCGCCAGGCCCTTGGGGTGGATCAGCACCGGCAGGTTCTGGCGCACGTTCATGGTCACGCGCAGGCCCGGTTCCGTGTTCTTCGGCGGGATGCCTTCGAAGATGACGCGCCGCAGGCGTTGCGTCTTCAGCGGCTCCTTGGTCTGCAGCAGAAAACGCACCAGCTGTGTCTCACCCGCCTCGACCCGGGCGACCGGCGGGGTCACGATCAGCAGGGTGTCGTCGTCCCCGGGAATGCCCGTCAGCGACGTGAACATGAGGGCCGGCTTGGCGTCCGTGTTCTTGACGTTGATGCTGGCTTCGCCATCGCTCTCGTTGACGATGACGACCGAGGTTTCCGGCAGCATGCCCGCGGCATGCAGCGGCAGCGGGGCAAGGCCCGCGATCCATGCGGCCGAGGCGGACAGTGCGAAAACAAATCTGACGGGGATGAAGTTCACGGTTCTCTTTCCTGTGGTCGGACGAGCGCGTCCGCCGTCTCGAAAGGGGCGCCTTCGAGAAGAATCAAAAATGGGGAGGGACCGACGGGCTGTTCGCCAGCTGTGGCACCAGGGGTGGCACCGCGTCGATCCCGAACGGTCCGGACGCGATGCCGAAGGGTCCTCAATGCCGCGGCGGGCTCGAGAACGGGATGTCCGGGAAGGGATTGCACCAGGCGCCCTGCCCGGCACCACCCTGTATCGGGCGGAAGACCCGCCCGATACAGCCGTGTGGCTTACAGGTAGATGAGTTCGAACGTCGACAGGCCATCCAGCGGGATCGCGTGGGTCAACGGCAGGTTGCTGCTCTTGTCGATGGCGGTCGTCACACGGATATCGGCCGTGACAGACCTGCTGGCAGCCGGCAGATTCGACTGGGTCTTGCTGAATGAAACAAGTTGATTCCCTTCACCCTTCAGGCCCCTCATGCCAAGGAACCCCCAATTGATTCCGCCGTCCTCGCTCGCAAGGGAAAGCGAGAAGCCTCCATCGGAGGTCTGACTCACAACCTGCAACGAATATGCGCCGATGTTCTTGCCATCCGACGCACCCAAGCCGAACTTCTCCTTCTCAGTAAGCCCCGGAACCGTTGCCAGCGAAGTGACCGCGGTCCCTGCGCGTTCGTCGATCACCTTGAAGCCGAACATCGCAGGCGCATCGCAGGTCATGCTCAGCTGGATCGACTTTTGCGCGAGCGTGGTCTGGGCCGTCGGGTTCAGCGAGCTGGCGGGGATCGTGCCGTAGTCGACCACGCCACCGCCTGCAAAGGCGGGCGTGCAAGCGGCCGGAACGATGGTGCCGGTGATCCGCAGTTCGGCGCTTTCGGCGCTCGCCGGGACAGGCGCGATCACCACGGCGGCCGCGCCAGCGATGGCGGCGAGGGTTGCAATTCTCTTCACACGTATTTCCTCAAGAACTTCAAAAAAGTTTCAACGAAGGATTCGTTGAGATCCTCCCCGTCCCGAAACGCTGCCCTTGACGGCAGAGGCAACAGGATTGGAAATGGATCGACGGGCTGTTCGTCAGCCGCTGCTTACAGGTAGACGAGTTCGAACGTCGACAGGCCATCCAGCGGAATCTGCTGGGTCAGCGGCAGGTTGCTGCCCTTGTCGATGGCGGTCACCACACGGATGTCGGCCGTGATGGCGGTGTGGGCGCCTGGCACCGTTCCCGTGGCGCTGGCGGCGAACGCAACGAGCGTGCCGCCGTCGCCGGTCATGCCGCCGGCAAAGTCCGACCAGGTGGCGCCGCCGTCCACGCTGTTGATGTGCTTGGTGCTGCCTTGATCGGCCGTCTCTTTCGTGATCTGCAACGAATAGGCGCCGATGTTCTTGCCATCCACAGCGCCCAGGCCGAACTTCGCGTTCGTGGCATACCCCGGGATGGTTTCCAACGCGGCGACCGCCGTTGCAGCGCGTTCGTCGATCACCTTGAAGCCGAACAGCACAGGCGCATCGCAGGTCAACGTCAGCTGGGTCGACTTGTCCGCGAGCGTGGTCTGGGCCGTCGGATTCAGCGAGCCGGAGGGAATGTTGCCGTAGTCGACCACGCCGCCGCCTGTGAAAACGGGCGTGCACGCGGCCGGAATGATGGTGCCGGCGATCCGCAGTTCGGCGCTTTCGGCGCTTGCCTGGCCGGGCACGAACATCACGGCAGCCGCGCAGGTGACAGCGGCAAGGGTTGCAATTTTCTTCACTGGTATGTCCTCAAGAACTTCAAAAAAAAGGTTCAACGAAGGATTCGTTGAAACCCACCCATGGCCTCGAAACGATGCGTTGGACTGCACCGCAACGAACCCAATCCAACCGCCGATGCGTCGGGCTTCGCGTTGCAAGGGCCTTGCGCCTCTTGCAGCGAGCGCCCTTGAAAGTGCGCACGAAAAGCGTGTGAGCGGCGGCGTGTTTTCTTCCGATGAATTGTTCTTTTCGGGTGCTTTTCCCGATATAGAAATGCAACGAAAAATCGGGGGATCGACTTAGGGATCGTTCGAAAATTCGAGCCCACAGCGGCGCGGGCTTGCACGGCATGCGGCCACGCATCCCCCCGTTGTGATGGTGTTGACGTGGGGGCGAGCGTCCTACGATCCGGCCCCTGGGAGGTCCCCATGGCACACCACCTCGCCGCGCAGCCGCTTCGCCTGATGGTGCTCGACGACCACGCGGTCGTCCGGCATGGCCTGATCGCAAGATTGGCGGACGAGCCCGACCTGTCGGTGGTCGGCAGCCATGCCACCAGCCGCGAACTGCTCGATGCCCTGGCCACCGTGGCGGCGGATGTCGTGCTCGTGGATTTCTCGCTCGGGCCTTCGGACATCGACGGGCTCAACCTCCTGCGGGCGCTGAAGGTCCGGCATCCGCGCAGCCGGACGATCGTCATCTCCGCGCACTACAGCGCGGCCACCGTGGCACTGGCGTTGAAAGCCGGCGCGCGCGGCTATGTCGGCAAGAGCCAGGAACTGGACGAACTCGTGGCGGCCGTGCGCACGGTGAGCAAGGGCCGCATCCACCTGCATCCCGACATGGCGGCGGACATCGCGACCCATTCCGAAGCCGCGTCGCCCCACACCGACGCCGAGGCGCTCACGAAGAACCCGCAGCTGTCCCCGCGCGAGCGCGAGGTGCTGCGT
This sequence comes from Variovorax sp. GW531-E2, assembly GCF_059423125.1. NCBI lineage: Bacteria > Pseudomonadati > Pseudomonadota > Betaproteobacteria > Burkholderiales > Comamonadaceae > Variovorax > Variovorax sp. GW531-E2. The sequence continues at coordinate 100,847 of NZ_JBWKXQ010000002.1, forward strand.
TGCTGCCTGGAAGGCCTGTCGGTCACGCAGATCGCCACGAAGTTCTCCCGCAACGTGAACACCATCAGCACGCAGAAACACGCGGCGTTCCGCAAGCTGGGCATCCGCACGGACAACGAGCTGTTCAAGATCCGCCACCAGCTGGACAAGACATGAATCCCTGGCGCGCTCTCGGGCGAGCGGCCCGGTGGACGATGTGCGGCGCGATGGCCCTCCCCGCCGGCCCTGCCTGGGCGCAGGCGCAGCCCCTCTTCACCGACGAGGAACAGCGCTGGATGAAGGCCAACCCCGTCGTGCGCTATGCCGCCGACACGCGGCTGAGCCCGCTGGAATCCATCGAGCACGGCCGCTACAAGGGATTGATCGCGGAGTACCTCGACGCGGTCGCCCGCAAGTCGGGCCTGCGCTTCGAGCTGCACGCCACCCCCGACTGGCAGGAAGCCCAGCAGGCCTTTCTCGACGGCAAGGTCGACATGTTCCCGAACGCCAGCGCCCAGCGAACCACGCGCGAGGTCGGCGCCCGGCTGCGCCTGACCGATCCCTTCTTCGTGGCGCAGACGATCATCGTCACGCGCACCGATGCCCCCTTCGTCCTGCACATGAAGGACCTGGACGGCAAGGTGGCGGCCGTGCGCGGCGGAGGCACCTACGCCCATGTCTTCGCCGAGCGCTACCCCGGCGTGCGCGTGCTGCCCACCAGCGAACCGATGGAAAGCCTCGACGCGGTGATCACCGGCGAGGCCTACGCCGCCATCGGCTCCGACGCGGTGTTCCTGCCCATGATGCGCCGCAGGCATGCGCGCCAGTTGAGCATCTCCGGCACGATCGGCGATCTCCTGTACGTGGCCCAGATGGGTGTTCGCGCCGACCTGCCGCTGCTGCATTCCATCGTGGAGAAGTCGCTCGCCAGCCTCTCGGCGGCGGAGACCGGCCAGATGAACGACCGGTGGCTGGAGCAGACCGACTTCGGCGAACCGTCGCTGCTGTCGATCGTGCGCTACCGCCTGCCGCAGCTGTTGCTGCTGCTCGTCGGCGTCGTGCTGCTCGGCTGGTTCGCCTGGCGCGCCCGCGTGGCGCAGCGCGCCGCACAGAAGAGCGAGCGCACCAAGTCGAACTTCCTGGCGGTCATGAGCCACGAGATCCGCACGCCCATGAACGCGGTGCTGGCCTCCATCGAGATGCTGGCGCACACGCCGCTGGATGCGCGCCAGAAGCGCTTCACGCGCACCGCCTCGGCGGCCGCCGAAGCCCTGCTGTCGCTGCTGGACGATGTGCTCGACCTCTCGAAGCTGGACGCCAGGCGCCTCGCGCTGGAACTGGTGCCCACCGACGTCGACGCGCTGGCGCAGAAGGTGGCGCATGTGGCGCGCGTGAACGCGCAGGACAAGCCGCTGGTCATCGCGGTGCGCACGCACAACCCCTCGGGCCGGCAGGTGCTGATCGATCCCACGCGGTTGCGGCAGGTGCTGCTCAATCTGCTGGGCAATGCCGTGAAGTTCACCGAGCGCGGGCGCATCGACGTGACGCTGGAGCTTCTGGACGATGGCGACATGAACGGCCTGCTGACGGTCACGGTGAGCGACACCGGCATCGGCATTGCGCCCTCGCAGCAGGCCACCCTCTTCGATGCCTATACGCAGGCCGACAGCACCACGACCCGGCGCTTCGGCGGCACCGGGCTGGGGCTGACCATCTGCAAGGAGCTGGTCGAGTTGATGGGTGGCGAGATCCGGTTGACCAGCCGCCTTGGTGCGGGCACCTCGGTCGAGTTCGCCTTGCCGGTGCGGCTTGTATCGGCCCCACAAGAACTGTCCAAGGATGCCGCTGCGGCGCATGGCCAGCCGCCTTCCGGCCCTGCGGCCACCGTGCTGGTCGTGGAGGACCATCCGGGCAACCAGTTCATCATCGCGGAGCAGTTGCGCATGCTGGGCTACGACGCCCGGATCGAGGCCGACGGCGCGGCGGCACTGGCCGCGCTCGCGCCGCCGCATCCTTTTGCGCTCGTGCTCATGGACTGCCACATGCCCGGGATGAGCGGCTACGAAGCGACGCGCCGCATCCGGGAGCGCGAGCGCGAGGCCGGCGCCACCCATCTGCCCGTGATCGCGATCTCGGCGGCGACCGACTCGGCGCACCTCGAGGAATGCATGGAAAGCGGGATGGACGGCGTGCTCAAGAAGCCGCTGCGCCTGGACGAACTGTCGAGCATGCTGCAGTTCTGGCTGGGCGGGGCACCGTCGCCGCAACGTGCCGACACGGCCCTGCCGCCGCAGTTTCACGAGGCCATGGCGGAAGACCTTGCGGCGCTGCGTCGGGCGTTCGCTGCGGGCGACACCGCGAGTGCGGCGCACCATGCGCACCGCATCAGGGGTGCTGCCTTGATGGTCGACGCTGCGGCCGTGGCAGCGCCCGCCGATGCGTTGGAAAAAATCGCTCGCGCCGAAACCGCTTCGGATCACATGCGCGTGGCGGACCTGCTGGACGAACTCCAGCTTGCGCTGTCGGCGCAGGCGGCGCCCTGAGCAGACGGCGCCCTACGCCCCCGCCATCCGTTCCTTCATCAGCCGCCGAAGAATCGCCAGCGCCGGCGCCTCGGTGCGCTGGCGCAAGGTCACCAGCCCGAAGCGCGCCGTGCCGCGCATCGGCGGCTCCATCCGCAACTCGACCAGGTCGGGTGCCGACTCGTGCACCGCGAGCAGCACCGTGTCGCTCTGGCGCACCACGTCGGCGATGCTGGGCAGCTCCTCGCACTGCAAGGTCACGCAGTTGGCAGGATGCGCCTGCGGGCCGTAGGTCTCGACCAACCCGCGCGCCACCTCGTCGCTCAGCGGCGTCGAGGCGATCGGGTAGCGTTGCACCGCCTCGAAGCTCACGCCCTTGCGCAGCCGTGCGAGCGGATGGCCGCGGCGGCACAGGAAAGCGCCGCGCAGCTCGTACACGTGGGTCAGCACCAGGTCGGGCGCGGGCTTGAGCGCGCGCGCATCGACCACCAGCGCGTCCAGGCTGCGCTCGCGCAGCGCCTGCGCCAGCAGGTCGGTACTGCCGCGCGCGATCACGGTGCGCACGGCCGGGTGGTGCGTCGCCATGTGCAGCAGAAAGGGCGTCATCAGCAGCGCGCCCGGCCCCGAGCCCAGCCCGATGCGCACCGTGCCGCCCTCGCCTTCGCGCATCTGCCGGCCACGGTCGCGCAGCGCCTCGGCCTCCGACACCAAAAGCCGCGCGCGCTCCAGCACCTCGCGCCCGAAGACCGTGAGCTCGTTGCGCCGGCCGATGCGGTCGAACAGCGGCATGCCCAGCTCGTCCTCGAGCGCGCGCACGCTGCGGCTGAGCGCGGGCTGCGTCAGGTGCAGCGCCTGCGCCGACTGGCTGAACGAGCCCGTGTGGGCCAGCGAAATCAGGTGCCTCAGTTGAACCAGCGTCATGGCGAAAACCTCGTTTTCAAGAATGCATTGGACTCATGCTAATGCAGCCAACAATGCATTGGACGTTGCGTCGGGCCGCTCCTAGCATTCCCCTGCATCCGGCCCCACGAGCCGGCACCACCCCAGGAGACATGACTTTGACGACGACTTCGCTCTTCCGATCCGCGCTGCTGCTCGGCTGCGGGCTGATGCTGGCGGCCGCGGGCCCCGCCCGCGCCGACGGCTTTCCCGCCAAGCCCGTGAACCTGATGGTTCCCTACCCCGCCGGCGGCCCCTCGGACGCCACCGCGCGCATCTTCACCGTGCCGCTGGGCAAGGCGCTGGGCCAGCAGGTGGTCGTGGAGAACCTGGGCGGCGTGAGCGGCGCCATGGCCGCGCAGAAGGTGCTGGCCGCGCCGGCCGACGGCTACTACCTCTTCCAGGGTTCGCCCAACGAGATCATCCTGGCGCCGCTGGCCAATGCGGCCGTGAAGCTCAAGGCCGAAGACTTCCGCATGGTGCACCCGGTGGCCGAGGCGGTGATGGTCTTCGTCGCCCGCAAGGACCTGCCGGCCAACAGCGTCGACGAGCTCATCGCGCTGGCGCGCAAGTCGCCCGACAAGCCGCTGTCCTACGGCAGCGTGGGCATCGGCTCGCTCTACCACCTGATCCTCGAGAAGGTGCAGCTGGACACCGGCGTGAAGCTCATGCACGCGCCCTACAAGGGCAACGCGCCGCTGCTGCAGGACATCGGCGGCGGCCAGGTCGACTTTGCCGTGCTGGTGTACAGCGCCGCCATGGGCGCGCTGGCCGACCAGGGCCGGCTGAAGATCCTCGGCCAGCTCGGCGGGCAGCGCTCGGAGCTGCTGAAGAACGTGCCCACCGCCAGCGAAGGCAAGGAGCTGAAGAACGTCAACTACAAGACCTGGAGCGGCTTCTTCGTGCGCAAGAACACGCCCGAAGACGTGGTGCAGAAGCTGCACCAGGCCGTCGGCGCGGCGCTGAAGGAAACCAGCGTGCGCGAGCAGCTCGCGGCCCAGACCCAGCTGGCCTCGCCGCAGACGACGCTGGCCGAATCGGCGAAGTTCTACGAAGCCGAGACCGCGCGCTACCGCGACATCGCCAAGTCCATCCGACTGGAACCCCAATGAGCACCACCGCCCTCCTGAACGACCTGCACGCCCGCGCCGACACCTTCATCGGCATCCGCCGCGACATCCACCAGCACCCCGAGCTCGGCTTCGACGAGCACCGCACCTCGGCGCTGGTGGCCGAAAAGCTCGAAGCCTGGGGCTACACCGTCGAGCGCCACATCGGCGGCACCGGCGTGGTGGGCCGGCTGGTGCGCGGCAGCGGCACGCGCCGCCTCGGCCTGCGCGCCGACATGGACGCCCTGCCCATCGACGAGGCCACGGGCCTGGCCTACGCCAGCGAACACACGGGCGTGATGCACGCCTGCGGCCACGACGGCCACACGGCGATGCTGCTGGCGGCAGCGCAGCACCTGGCCGAACGCGGGCGCTTCGACGGCACGCTGAACCTGATCTTCCAGCCCGCCGAGGAAGGCGGCGGCGGCGCGGTGCGCATGATCGACGACGGCCTGTTCGAGCGCTACCCCTGCGACGCCATCTTCGCGATGCACAACATGCCCGGCATGGCGCAGGGCCGGCTGGCGATGCGCGAAGGCCCGGCCATGGCCTCGTCCGACTACGCCACGATCACCCTCACCGGCGTGGGCGGCCACGGCGCCATGCCGCACCGCGCGGCCGACCCCATCGTGGCCGCGGCCAGCATCGTGATGGCGCTGCAGAGCGTGGTCTCGCGCAACATCGATCCGCTGCAGATGGCGGTGGTCACGGTGGGCGCCATCCACGCGGGCAAGGCCAACAACGTGATCCCGCAAGGCGCCGTGCTCGAAGTCAGCGTGCGCGCCCTCGACCGCGAAGTGCGCAAGAAGATCGAAACCCGCATCAAGGCGCTGGTGGCCGCGCAGGCCGAGAGCTTCGGCGTGCAGGCGCAGATCGACTGGCGGCCCGGCTACGCGGTGCTGGTCAACACGCCCGAGGAAACCGCCTTCGCGCGCGCCGTGGCCGAAGAACTCGTGGGCCCGGCGCAGGTCACCTGGCAGACGCCGCCGCTGCCGGGCAGCGAAGACTTCGCCTTCATGCTGGAGCGCGTGCCCGGCTGCTACCTGCTCATCGGTAATGGCGACGGCGACGCGCACGGCGCCTGCATGGTCCACAACCCGGGCTACGACTTCAACGACAGCAACGTTGCAGTGGGCGGCGCCTACTGGGTGCTGCTGACCGAGCGCTTCCTGCGCGCGGAGGGTTGAGCGCTCAAGCCGACTGACGCGCGAGCCATTCGCGCGGCGACACGCCCACCTTCTGCGCGAACAGGCGCGACAGCGCCGAGGCGTTCGCATAGCCGAGGCTGTCGGCAATCGTCTTGACCGACGCGCCCGTGCGCAGCTCGGCCTGCGCGATCGTCAGGCGCCACTGCGCGAGGTAGTCGGCGGGCGTCGCGCCCACCACCGACTTGAAGCGCGCGGCGAACGCGCTGCGCGACATGCCGGCCTCCGTGGCCATCTGTTCGAGCGGCCACGGCTCGCCCGGGCGCTCGTGCAGCGCGACCAGCACGCGCGCCAGCTGCGGGTCGCCCAGGCCCGTCAGCAAGCCGGCGGGCACGCCGCTTTCCTGCGGATGGTCGAGCAGCCAGCGCAGCAGCTGGATCAGCACCACCTCGAACAGCCGGTCGGCCAGCAGGCGGTGCCCGCACAGCACGCGCCCGGTTTCGGCGAACAGCAGCGCCAGTGCCGCTTCGAGGCCGTCAACCGCATGCAGCGGCAGTTGCACCAACGGCGGCAACGCACGCACCAGCGGGTGCGCCTCGCCGCCGTCGAAGTCGACCGTGGCGCAGACGAAGTCCGAGCCTTCGGTGGGCGCGTTGTGGAAGTCGTGTGCCAGCGGGCGCGGGTAGAACAGCAGGCTGGGCTCCTTCACGACCAGCTTGCGCGGCACGCCGGCCGCGCGCACCGACGGGGCCGAATGCGTGACCACCATCTCGCCGCGCCGCATCACATGCAGGAAGCTGCGCCCCTCCTTGGCCGCGAAGTGCGTCACGCCGCACAGCGGCCCCGTGTGGAACAGGTGGGCCCGGACGCGGAAGCGTTCGAGCAGGGATGAAAGCCTGTCGATGGGCGGCGGCGGTGTTGCGCTCGGCATTGGACGAAAAGGTATGTTGAATGGATGAAAGCGTTCAAATCATACGGATTGCGGGAAGACACTGCTTGCATCGTCATCACCGAAAGGAAGTCTTCATGCCCCGCGTCAACCTCGTCACCGACACCGCCGCCACTGGCGACGCCCAGTCCTTGCTCGCCGACATCCACGGTGCCTTCGGCGCCACGCCCAACATGTTCCGCGCCGTCGCCAATTCGCCCGCGGCGCTGCGCAGCCTGTGGGGATCTTTCGGCGCGCTCGGCGGCGGCGTCATTTCGGCGCAGCTCGGCGAGCAGATCGCCGTGGCCGTCGCCGACCGCAACGCCTGCCACTACTGCCTCGCAGCGCACACCGCGCTGGGGCGCAAGGCGGGCGTGTCGGCGGCCGACATGACGGCCGCGCAGGCCGGCGAATCGGCCGACCCGCGCACGGCGGCGGCGCTGCGCTTTGCGCTCAAGCTCGTCGATGCGCGCGGCCAGGTCAACGACGCCGACGTGCAGGCCCTGCGCGCCGTGGGCTTCGACGACCGGCACATCGTCGAGATCCTGGCCCACGTCGCGCTGAACCTGTTCACCAACTACGTGAACGTGGCGTTCCAGGTGCCGGTGGATTTCCCGCAGGTGAAGCTGCGGACCGAGGCGGCCTGACATGGCCTGGCCGCGCCCCGAGGCACCCGAGCTGCAGGTCGCGCAGTGGCTCAACACCGATGCGCCCGTCACGCTCGCGTCGCTGCGCGGCCGGGTCGTGGTGCTGCACGCGTTCCAGATGCTGTGCCCGGCCTGCGTGTCGCACGCCCTGCCGCAGGCGAAGAAGATGCGGCAGCTGTTCGCCGCGAAAGACGTGGCGGTGATCGGCCTGCACTCGGTGTTCGAGCACCACGACGTCATGACGCCGGCCGCGCTCGACGCCTTCGTGCGCGAGTACCGCCTGGGTTTTCCCATCGGCATCGACCAGCCCTCGCCCACCGGCGGCATCCCCGCCACGATGCGCGACTACCAGTGGCAGGGCACGCCGAGCACGGTGCTGGTCGACCGGCAGGGGCGCCTGCGCATGAGCCACTTCGGCCTGCTCGACGACATGGCACTGGGCGCCGCCATCGGGCAGCTCGCGGCTGAAGAGGCTCCTGCGCACCTCATTGCACAACCTGCAGACGATGCATCGCCAGACGGCTCGTGCGACGACACCGCCTGCCGCGCCTGAACGAAGAAAGGACACTCGCCGCATGCCATGCATCGCCCTGCAACACCTCGCCTTCGAAGACCTCGGGCGCTTCGCGAACGTGCTGACCCAGGCCGGCCACGCCATCGACTACCGGCAGGCGGGCCCGTCCGCGCTCAGCGCCGACGAATGGCGCCACGCCGACCTCGTCGTGGTGCTCGGCGGCCCCATCGGGGCCTACGACACGGAGACCTACCCGTGGCTCACCGAAGCGATCACCGGCCTGCGCGAACGGCTGGCGCTGCAGCGCCCGACGCTGGGCCTGTGCCTGGGCGCGCAGCTCATGGCCCGCGCGCTGGGCGCGCGCGTGTACCCGTCCGGGCACACGGAGATCGGCTGGGCGCCGGTCGACCTGAGCGCGGCGGGCCGGGCCTCGTGCCTCGCGGCGCTGGAGGGCGAACCCGTGCTGCACTGGCACGGCGACACCTTCGACCTGCCGCCCGGCGCCGAATTGCTGGCGAGCACCGCACGCACGCCGCACCAGGCCTTCCGCCACGGCCGCCATGCGCTCGCGCTGCAGTTCCACCCCGAGGCCGACCCCGCGCGCATCGAGCCCTGGCTCATCGGGCACCACCACGAACTGGCCGCGGGCGGCATCGACATCCCCGCGCTGCGCGCCCGCAGCGCCGAGCTGGCCGACCTGCGCTCCGATGCCGCGACGCGCATGCTGACCGCATGGCTGGACCCGCTCGCATGACGCAGCCCGCCCTGCCCATCGACGCGCTGCTGATCGGCCCCGTGGCCTTGCTGCCCGACGGCCGCACACGCAGCGGCATCCGCAAGACGCCTACGGCCGATGCACTGTGGCTGTCGCCTACCGGCCTGCAGGGCGACGCGCAGGCCGACCTGCGCATCCACGGCGGTGTCGAGAAGGCCGTGCACCACTACCCGCGCGAGCATTACGCCGCCTGGGCGGCGGGCGGTCACTGCACCGAACAGCTGGCGCACGCGGGCGCCTTCGGCGAGAACATCTCGACCACGGGCTGGAACGAATCGACCGTGTGCATCGGCGACGTCGTGCAGCTCGGCGACGCGCGCGTGCAGGTGTCACAGGGCCGGCAGCCCTGCTGGAAGCTCGACGCGCACTTCGGCAGGCCCGGCATGGCGCGCGAGATGCAGGCGCGCGGCTGCACGGGCTGGTACTACCGCGTGCTCGAGCCCGGCTGGGTGCGAGCCGGCGCCCTGGCCACGCGCGTGGAACGTCCGCATCCGGACTGGCCGCTGTCGCGCCTCATCGCGTTGCTGTTCTCGCGCGACGCGCGCTTCGCCCCCGAATGGGAACTGGCCGCCGCCCTGCCCGCCCTGGCCGAGCGCTGGCGCGCCACGTTTCGCAAGCGGGTGGATGTGGGGCGCGTCGAAGACTGGGAGCCGCGGCTGCGCGCACCCGCGTCCGACCCCTGAGCGCCCTTCAGTCGTCGAGCGTTTCGACGCGCAGTGCGATCACCGGGCCAGCCACGACCGGGCTCGTCTGCAACGCGTGCAAGGCGAGATCGACCGCGCTTTGCAGCGCCGATTCGGTGATCACCAGCACCTGCGGCGCCGCATCCGCCGGCCCGTTCGCCAGCACCAGTTGCCGCACCGGCAGCCGCTGCGCGGCCAGCAGCTCGGCCACGGCCGCGATGTCGGTCGCCGCCTGCACCGGCACGCGCAGGTAGTGCGCGCTGCGCACGGCCGCGCGCGGCAGCACCGGCAGTTCGCGCACCGCATGCGCGTGGAAGCCGGTGTGCGGCACGCGCTGGCCGGCGTGGGTGCCGTCCAGGCGCGCCACGTCGACCAGGTCGGCGATCACGGCCGAGGCGGTCTGCTCCGAGCCGGCACCCGCGCCGTAGTACATCGTGACGCCCGCCGCGTCGGCCTTGACCATGATGCCGTTCATCGAGCCGTTCACCTGCGCGAGCAGGTGCGTCGCCGGCACCAGCGCGGGCTGCACGCGCAGCTCCACGCCGTCTTCACGTCGGCGCGCCACGCCCAGCAGCTTGACGCGAAAGCCCAGCTGTTCGGCGCAGGCCACGTCCAGGCGTTGCAGCGCGGTGATGCCCTCGACCTGCGCGTCGGCAAAGCGCACCGGCATGCCGAAGGCGTTGGCGGCCAGCAGCGCGGTCTTGTGGGCGGCGTCGACGCCCTCGATGTCGAAGGCCGGGTCGGCCTCGGCATAGCCCAGCGCCTGGGCCTGCACGAGCGCGTCGCCGAAGTCCAGGCCCTCGTCGCGCATCTTGCTCAGGATGAAGTTGGTGGTGCCGTTGACGATGCCCGCCACCCACTCGATGCGGTTGGCCGTGAGGCCCTCGCGCAGCGCTTTCACGATGGGGATGCTCACCGCCACCGCGCCCTCGTACATCACGGCCACGCCATGCGCGCTGGCGGCGGCGAAGATCTCGGGGCCGTGCACGGCCAGCAGCGCCTTGTTGGCCGTGACCACGTGCTTGCCGTGCGCAATGGCCGCCAGCACCCAGTCGCGCGCCGGGCCGGTGCCGCCGGCCACCTCGACCACCACATCGACATCGGGGTCGGTGGCGACCTGCATCGGATCGGCCGTGAGCGCCACGCCCTCGCCCACGATGCCCTGGGCCCGCGCGAGGTTGCGCGCCGCCACCACCGTCACCTCGATGCCGCGCCCGGCACGGGCGGCGATAAGGTCCTGGTTGCGGGCCAGCACGCGGAAGGTGCCCGCGCCCACGGTGCCGATGCCGATCATGCCGACGCGCAGGGGGCGAATGGCCGCAGGATGGCTGGGCTGGGGCAGGAAGGACGAGACGGGATCGCGGTACATGGGCTTCTCCAAACAACGAACGAACAGGACAAAAACAAAAAAACCCAGCTGCCAGCTGGGTTTCGTTCATTCGGGAGAAGAGACACCAGGTGGCTGCCGGAGCGGCCACCCTGCGCGTGCTCAGGGGGCCGCGGCGGTCATGGTGGTAATCATTCGTGCATTCACTGCGTCGCTCGTTCGCGCGCAGGCGGCGAACGGCATCGTGCGGCCGACAACGGCGGCGCTGGATGCTGCAACGGGGGAAAGTGAAAGGCACGACATGAGCCGGCGAGTGTACACGCGGTGCTTGCGGCACGCCCCGATCCGGGCAAACTAGGGCATGGACAAGCATTTCCTGACCCCCCTGTTCGCCCCGGCGTCGATCGTGGCCTTCGTCGGCCAGCCCAGCGATCCGGGGGGCCAGACCGCCCTGGGCCGCACGCTGCGCGAAGCCTTCCGGGCCGACCGCTTCGACGGCACGCTGCGCTTTCTGGACGTGCGCACCCAGGGCACGCTCGAAGAGCTGGCGCAGACGCATGCCGACCTGGCGCTGATCGCGCTGGCGCCGCACGACGTGGCGGCCGCCCTCGAGATCGCGGGCCGCATCGGCTGCAAGGCCGCGGTGGTCATCTCCACCGGCATCGCCGCCGAGCAGGCCGCGCAGTGGCGCAAGATCGCGCGCCGCGAAGGCGTGCACCTGCTGGGCCCGAATTCGCTGGGCTTCCAGCGCCCGCCGCTGCACCTGAACGCCAGCGTGGCCGGCCCGCTCGCGCGCACCGGGCCGCTGGCGCTGGTGTCGCAGTCGGGCGCGCTCACGGCCTCGATGCTCGACTGGGCGCGGCAGAACGGCGTGGGCTTTTCGAGCGTGGTGTCGCTCGGGCCGCACACCTCGGTCGACATTCCGCAGGTGCTCGACTTCCTGGCCAACGATTCGAGCACGCACAGCATCATCGTGTACCTCGAAGGCATTGCCGACGCGCGCCGCTTCATGAGCGCGCTGCGCTCGGCCTCGCACGCCAAGCCGGTGGTGGTGCTCAAGGCCGGCCGCAAGCCGGCCGGCAACGAGGCCGCGCAGACGCACAGCGCGGCCATCGTGGGCAGCGACGACGTGTTCGATGCCGCCCTGCGCCGCGCGGGCGCGGTGCGGGTGCGCTCCTTCGTCGAGCTGTTCTCGGCCGCCAAGTGCCTGGCCTCGCGCTACCGACCGGTGGGCAAGCGGCTGGCCGTGGTCACCAACGGCGGCGGCCCCGGCGTGCTCGCGGCCGACTGGATCAACGAGATCGGCCTGGACCTGGGCCGCCTCTCGGCACCCGCGCAGCGGTCGCTGCAGCCCTCGCTGCCGGCGTTGGCTTCGCTCACCGACCTCATCGACCTGTCGGAAGACGCCACGCCCGCGCACTTTCGCGCCGCCATCGACACCGCCTCGGCCGACAGCCAGATCGACGGCGTGCTCGCCATCTTCTCGCCCAAGGCCGGCGTCGACGCGGCCGCCACGGCGCGCGCGCTGGCCGACATTCCGCGCCCCATGCCCAAGCCGCTCTTGTCGTGCTGGATGGGCGACGCCTCGGTGGGCAATGCGCGGGCCGTGCTGGCCGAGGCCACCATCCCGAGCTTTCGCACGCCCGAGGCGGCCGTGGGCGCCTTCGGCAACATCGCGGCCTTCTACCAGAACCAGCAGCTGCTGCAGCAGACGCCGCCGCCGCTGTCGGCGCTGGCCAAGCCCGACATCGACGGCGCGCGCCTGCTCATCGAAAGCGTGCTGGCCGAGCGGCGCAAGGTGCTGACCGAGATGGAGTCGAAGTCGCTGCTGTCGTGCTTCCACATCCCGATCACGCGCACCCTGCTCGCGCGCAGCGCCAACGAAGCCATGATGATCGCCACGCAGCTGGGCTTTCCGGTGGCGCTGAAGATCGACTCGCCCGACATCTCGCACAAGTCCGACGTCGAGGGCGTGGCGCTGAACGTGATGAACGGCACCAGCGCGCGCGACACCTACCTGGAGATGATGGAGCGCGTGGCGCGCCTGGCGCCCGACGCCCGCATCAACGGCGTGACCGTGCAGAAGATGGTGCGCGCGCGGCGCGGGCGCGAAATCTACGTGGGCCTGGTCACCGACCAGCCCTTCGGCCCGGTGATCGTCTTCGGCGCGGGCGGCACCATGATCGAGCTCATGAACGACCGCGCGATGGAGCTGCCGCCGCTGAACCAGTTCCTGGCGCGCCACCTCATCGAGCGCTCGCGCGTGGCCGAGACGCTGGGCGAATGGCGCGGCGCCAACGCCGTGAACATGGAAGCCATCGAAGACGTGCTGCTGCGCGTGTCCGAAATGGTGTGCGAACTGCCCGAGCTGCGCGAGATGGACATCAACCCCATCATCGTGGACGAGCACGGCGCGGTGTCGGTCGATGCGCGCATCGTGGTCGACAGCAGCACGCAGGCCGTGGCGGGCCCGGTGGGCAACGGCTACCAGCACCTGGCCATCATGCCGTACCCCGCGCGCTACCGGCGCGAATGGCCGCTGCCCGGTGGCGGCGCGTACGTGGTGCGGCCGGTGCATCCGAACGACGCGCAGATGCTGCAGGCGCTGGTGCAGGGCCTGTCGCCCGAGAGCCGGTGGTTCCGCTTCGTCTCGCGCTTCCACGAGCTGCCGCCGTCGATGCTGTCGCGCTTCACGCTCATCGACTACGACCGCGAGATGGCGCTGGTCGCCACCGTGATGGAGCGCAGCACCGCGCCGGACGGCAGCATCCTCGAGAGCGAGCGCATCGTGGGCGTGTCGCGCTACATCACCAACCCCGACCAGACCAGCTGCGAGTTCTCGCTCGTGGTGGCCGACGAGTTCAGCGGCAAGGGCATCGGCTCGCGCCTCATGGAAAGCATCATCGACGTGGCGCGCGACCGCGGCCTCTCGGAAATGGACGGGCTGGTGCTGGCCGGCAACCCCGACATGCTCAAGCTGGTGCGGCGGCTGGGCTTCTCGGTGAAGTCCTTCCCCGAGGACCCGGACTTCAAGCTGGTGACCTACCCGCTGTAGCCCGACGGCGGCGGCTGCAACTCGACGAGAATCGGCCGCCCTCCACCTCCGCGTTTCTTCATGCTCCGAATCCTCCTGCGCTCCCTCGGCCGTCTGCTGGTGAGCTTCGCCGTGCTGCTGTCGGCCGCCTGGGCCTGTGCGGCCCTCTGGTATCAGCTGCCTGCGACGCTGCCGGTCAAGGTCGGCGCGATGGTGCTGTGGGGCCTCTTCGGCCTGGCGGCGATCGTGCTGCTGTGGCGCGGCAAGGCCGGCCGCTCGCTGCTGGCCTACGCCATCGGCTTCGTCGTGCTGCTCGAGTGGTGGGGCACCATCGCGCCCTCCCAGCATCGCGAATGGGCCGACGACGTGGCGCGCTACCTGACGCCGCGCGGCGAGGGCAACGTGGTCACGATGGAGAACGTGCGCAACTTCGACTGGCGCAGCGACACCGACTACACCGTGCGCTGGGACACGCGCCGTTACGACCTGGACCGCCTGCGCTCGGTCGACGTGTCGCTGTCGTACTGGACCGGCCCGGCCATCGCCCACACGCTGGTGTCCTTCGGCTTCGACGACGGCCAGTTCGTCACTTTTTCCATCGAGATCCGCAAGGAGCGCGGCGAAAGTTTCTCCTCCGTGGGCGGTTTCTTCAAGCAGTTCGAGAACAGCCTCGTGGCCGCCGACGAGCACGACATCCTGCGCGTGCGCACCAACGTGCGCGGCGAAGACGTCTACATGTACCGCGTGCACCTGCCGCAGGCCGAGATGCGTTCGCTGTTCCTGGGCTACGTGGGCGAGGCCAATGCGCTGGCGCGTGCGCCGAGCTTCTACAACACGCTCACCGCCAACTGCACGACCATCGTCTACAGCCTGGCCAGGCACGTCGTGCCCGGCCTGCCGATGGACTACCGCCTGCTGGCCTCGGGCTACCTGCCCGAGTACCTGCACGACGTGGGCGGCCTGACGCCCGGCCTGAGCATGGAGGCGCTGCGCGCCGGCGGCCGCATCACCGACCGGGCCATCGCCACCGACCAGCAGCCCGGCGTGAACTTCTCGCAGGCGATCCGCAACGGCCTGCCGGGCGTGGCGCCATGAGGCGCATCGGCTTCCCCGCGCTGCTGCTGGCGCTGTCGCTGCTCACCGGCTGCGCCGGCGTCACCGTCGGCACCATCTCGCCGGCCGACTACCTGGCGCAGCGGCGCGGCGACGTGCTCACCACCGGCCAGCTCAGCAGCTCCGCGCAAGAGGTGCTGCGCGTCATCGGCTCCGACGCCGACCAGTGCCGCAAGGACGGCCGCGCCTGCCGCCAGAACCTCGCCACCTCCGCCGGCCTGAGCGACGAGCAACGCATGTCGGCGCTGTCCGAGGTGTGGCTGCAGCTCGCGCTGGCGGGCGGCGACGGCGGCTCGGCTGCGCAGCCCATGGCGCCCGAGGCCATCGAGGCCTGGCTGGAAACCGCGCGCCACGCCTACGCCTACCTGTTCTACACGGCGCGCAAGCCGCGCGACCGCGCCTTCGAAGACCGCCAGACGCAGGTGCGCGACTACTACAACTACGCGGTGCAGCGCGCCATCACCGGCCTGTTCAGTCGCTACCGCAAGAGCGACACATCGGTGGCCGCCATTCCGCAGGTGAGCGGCTGGCGCATCGACGCCGACCTGTCGGCGCTGCAGCTCGCGCCCGACGCGCCCCCGCCGAAAGAGCTGATTCCCGCCGCCTCGCTGACCTTCTCGGGCCTGCGCAACATCTACCGCCGCGACGGCTTCGGTGCCGAGCTGGTCGCCGCGGGCGACGACCGTCCGACCGCGGCGCAGGCCGACGAAGACGCTCCGCCCTTCAGCGAGACGCCCTTCCCCGCCCTCACCGCGCTGCTGCAGTTCGACGGCGCCACCCTGCAGGACGTGCTGGCCACGCGCACGCTGCGCATCGCCGTGTTCGACCCCTACCGCACCAGCACGATCCAGCTGGCCGGCGAAGAGATTCCGCTGGCCGCCAACTTCACCTCGGGCTACGGCCTGTGGCTGGCCCGCTCCGACTTCGCGCTGCAGGCGCTGCGCAGCCTGTTCGGCGGCGCCGAGGGCCTGACCCGGCCGCACATCTACCTGATGCAGCCCTACGACCCGAAGCGGCGCACCATCGTCATGCTGCACGGCCTGGCCAGCAGCCCCGAGGCCTGGATCAACGTCGCGAACGAAGTGCTCGGCGACGAGACGCTGCGCCGCCGCTACCAGATCTGGCAGGTGTACTACCCCACCAACGCGCCGCTGCCGCTGAACAACCTCGCCATCCGCGAAGCCATCACGCAGACCCTGGCGCACTTCGATCCGCAGGGCCGCGCCGAGGCTTCGCGCAACGTCACGCTCATCGGCCACAGCATGGGCGGCGTGCTGTCGCGCCTGCTGGTGTCGTCGTCGGGCGACGTGCTGTGGGACGCGCTGCGCGAGGGCTACCCCATGCCGGCCGCCCAGCGCCGCCGCATCGAGGAAGGGCTGGGGCCCTACCTGCGCTTCGAGCCGCTGCCCCAGGTCAGCGACGCCATCTTCATCGCCTCGCCGCACCGCGGCACCTCGTTCGCCAACAAGCGCATCTCGCGCTGGGTGGCCAACCTCATCACGCTGCCGGTGGCCATGCTGGGCCAGCTCAACGACATCTCGCGCGAGCTGATGCGTGTGGCGCCAAGCTCGCAGGACATGGGCCCGCTGCGCATTCCCAACAGCATCGACAACCTCAGCGACCGCGACGCCTTCGTGCGCCTGTCGTCCGGGTTGCCGCTGAGCCCGAAGGTGCGCTACCACTCGATCATCGGCAACGACACGCCCGGCCTGCCGCTGGCCGAAACGAGCGACGGCATCGTGCCCTACACCAGCGCGCACCTCGACGGCGCGGTGTCGGAGCTGGTGATTC
Source organism: Variovorax sp. GW531-E2 (assembly GCF_059423125.1). Classification (NCBI taxonomy): domain Bacteria; kingdom Pseudomonadati; phylum Pseudomonadota; class Betaproteobacteria; order Burkholderiales; family Comamonadaceae; genus Variovorax; species Variovorax sp. GW531-E2. The sequence goes on from NZ_JBWKXQ010000002.1 coordinate 117,353, forward strand.
CGTCGGCGCACAGCGTGCAGGAGCACCCGCTGGCGATCCTGGAAATCCGGCGCATCCTGCGCGAGCAGCTGCAGCGCGTGCCCTGAGGGCGCTTCAGGCCGTGGCGAGCACGGCCGCGGCCGGTGCATGCCGCATGTCCGGCACCGCCGCCATCAACGCCCGCGTGTACGCGTGCTTCGGCGCATCGAGCACCTCGCCCGCGCTCCCCTGCTCCACCAGCCGCCCACGCTGCATCACGCCCACGTCGTCGCACATGTGGCGGATCACGGCGAGGTTGTGGCTGATCAGCAGGTAGGTCAGGCCGAACTCGTCCTGCAGGTCGCGCATGAGGTTCAGCACCTGGGCCTGTACCGACACGTCAAGCGACGAGGTCGGTTCGTCGCAGACGATGAACTCGGGCTGGCTGGCCAGCGCTCGCGCGATGGCGATGCGCTGGCGCTGGCCGCCCGAGAACTGGTGCGGATAGCGCCGCCCGTCGTCGGGCGACATGCGCACGCGGCGCAGCGCCTGGGCGACGCGCTCGGCGGTTTCGTCGGCGCTGGCGGCCAGGCCCAGCACTTCCACCGGCTCGGCGATGAGCCGGTCCACGCGCCAGCGCGGGTTGAGGCTGGCATGCGGGTCCTGGAAGATCATCTGGAAGCGCCGGCGTAGCGCGGCCGTCTGCGCGGCGTCGCCCCAGCGGTCGATGCCGTCGAAATGCACGCTGCCGGCCGTGGGCCGCGTGAGGCCGGCGATCATGCGCGCCACGGTCGACTTGCCCGAGCCCGACTCGCCGACCAGGCCGAAGGTGCGGCCGCGCGCGATGTCGAAGCTCACGCCGTCGACCGCGTGCAGCACTTTCTTCGGCTGGCGCGCGAGCGTGCGCACGAGCCAGCCGGCCGAGAGATCGAACTCGCGCGACAGACCCTGCACGCGGATCAGCGGCGGGCTGTCGGCCGGTGCCGGCGGCGCCACGGTCTCGGCCTGCGCGGGCGGCAGCGCGGCAGCCGCGGCGATGTCCGCGCCGATCTCCGGCACCGGCAGCCGATGCAGCCTGTCGTGCACCGAGGGAATCGCGGCCATCAGTGCGCGCGTGTACGGCTCGCGCGGGTGGTCGAGCACCTGGCGCACCGGGCCGGTCTCGAGCACGCGGCCCTGGTACATCACCATCACGCGGTCGGCCGCCTCGGCGATCACGCCCATGTCGTGCGTGATGAGCATCGCGGCCGTGCCGCGCTCGCGGCAGACGCGCCGGAACACACGGATCACCTGCGCCTGCACCGACACGTCGAGCGCGGTGGTGGGCTCGTCGGCAATCAGCAGCTGCGGCTCGGCGCACAGCGCGAGTGCAATTGCCACGCGCTGGCGCATGCCGCCCGAGAACTGGTGCGGGTACTGGTCGATGCGGCTTTCGGGGTCGGGAATCTCCACGTCGGCCAGCAGCGCCAGCGCGCGCCGGCGCGCCTCGGGCTCGCTCACGGGCAGGTGCGTGCGGATGGTCTCGATGAGGTGCCTACCGATCGGGTAGACCGGGTTCAGGCTGGTCAGCGGGTCCTGGAACACGCTGCCGATGCGGCGCCCGCGCACGCGGCGCATGTCTTCGCCGCGCAGCGTGTCGATGCGCTCGCCGTGCAGCTCGACCGTGCCGCCCGCGATGCGCCCCGGCGGCGGCACCAGGCCGATGACGGCCGCGCCGACCATCGACTTGCCCGCGCCCGACTCGCCGACCACGCCCAGGATTTCGCCCGGTGCGATCTCGAACGAGACGCCATCGAGCACCTGCACCGTGCCCCGGTGCGTGTCGAAGGCCACGTCCAGCCCGCGCACCCGCAGCACGGGCGTTTCGCCGCTGGGTGACGGCCATGGCGAGGGGTCGCGCGCGCTCATTGCAGCCTCGGGTTCAGGGCGTCGCGCAGCCAGTCGCCCGCCAGGTTGACCGACAGCGCCAGCGCCAGCAGCACCAGCGCGGGAAACAGCAGGATCCACCACTCGCCCGAGAACAGGAAGCCCTGCCCGATGCGGATCAGCGTGCCCAGCGACGGCTGCGTGGGCGGCAGGCCCACGCCCAGGTACGACAGCGTCGACTCCGCCACGATGGCCAGCGCGAAGCTGATGGTTGCAATCACCAGCACCGGCGCCAGCAGGTTCGGCAGGATGTGCCGCACCAGGATGCCGGTGCGCGAGCGGCCGATGATCTGCGCGGCGGCCACGTAGTCCTTGTGCTTCTCGAGCATCACCGCCCCGCGCACCGTGCGCGCGTACTGCACCCATTCCGACAGCCCGATGGCCGCCACGATCACGTACACCGCCATGTCGTCGCGGTAGCCCTCGGGCAGCAGGCCGCGCGCAATGCCGAAGATCAAGAGCGCCACCAGCAGCACCGGAAAGGTCAGCTGCACATCGGCCACGCGCATCACCAGCGTGTCGAACCAGCCGCCCGCATAGCCGGCCGCCAGCCCGAGTGGCACGCCGATGACCAGCGACAGCCCCACCGCGCTCACGCCCACCAGCAGCGACATGCGCAGCCCGTAGAGGATGGCCGAGAACACGTCGCGCCCCTGGTCGTCGGCGCCCAGCGGGTAGAAGGCGCCCGAGGCGCCCTGCTGCCCCGGCGGCGTGAAGGCGTCGATCAGGTCGAGCACGGCCGGATCGAAGGGGTCTTGCCGCGCGATCCACGGCGCGAACAACGAGGCCAGCGCGACCAGCAGCAGCACGAAGGCCGCCAGCTGCACGGTGCGCGAGCGTGCGAAGGCGCGCAGCACGGGCGACTCGGCGTTACGCCAGCGGCGCGGCGCGGGGGCGCCGGTCGGAGAAGGAAGCGTCATTCGGAAAAAAAAGCAGGAAGGAGTCAGGCGCGTCGCAGGCGCGGATCGACCAGCACGTAGAGCAGGTCGACGATGAAATTGATCGCCACGTACAGCAGCGCAATCAGCAGCAGGTAGGCCGCCACCACCGGCACGTCCACCCCCTGGATAGAGGTGATGAACAGCAGCCCCACGCCCGGCCACTGGAACACCGTCTCGGTGACGATGGCAAAGGCCACCAGCGAGCCGATCTGCAGCCCGGTGATGGTGATGACCGGGATCAGCGTGTTGCGCAGCGCATGGCCGTAGTTCAGGTCGCGCTCGCGCAGCCCGCGCGCGCGGCCGAAGCGGATGTAGTCGGCGCGCAGCACCTCCAGCATCTCGGCGCGCACCAGCCGCATGATCAGCGTCAGCTTGTACAGGCCCAGCGTCAGCGCAGGCATCAGCAGCGAGGCCCAGCCCGAGGCCGTGAGCAGCCCGGTGCTCCAGCCGCCCAGCTGCACCGTGTCGCCACGCCCGAACGAGGGCAACCAGCGCAGCTCGACCGCGAACAGGTAGATGAGCCCGATGCCGATCAGGAAGGTCGGCAGCGACACACCGACCAGCGACACCGCCATGACCGCGCGGCTGGCCACGCTGTCGCGCCGGATCGCGGTGTACACGCCCAGCGCCACGCCGCCCGCCACCGCCAGCACGGCCGCCACCAGCGCCAGCTCCAGCGTGGCCGGCAACCGCTCGGCGATGAGCTCGACCACCGGCCGCTTCAGCCGGTACGACACGCCCAGGTCGCCCTGCAGCGCGTGGCCCACGTAGCGCAGGTACTGCACCGGCACCGGGCGGTCGAAACCCAGCTCGGCCGTCAGCGCGGCGCGCTCTTCGATCGTGGCGTCTTCGCCGAGCAGGCTGATGGTCGGGTCGCCGATGTGGCGGAACACCAGGAAGGACACGAACGACACCGCCAGCAGCACCAGCACGGACTGGCCGAGCCGGCGCAAGAGATGAACCCACATGGTGTGCTCAGGGCTTCGCCACCTTCACGTTCTTGAAGAACACGCTGCCGTCGGGGCTGACCGGAATGTCCAGCTTCGGGGTCGAGGCGAAGTTGAGCACCTGGTCGTGCAGCGCGATGTAGATGCGCTCCTTCTGCACGGTCTGCCAGATGCTTTTGATGGTGGCGTCGCGTTTCGCCTTGTCGCTTTCGGCGGCCAGCGATGCGATCTGCGCGTCGACCTCGGCGTTGCTGTAGCCGGTGGCGTTGGTCGGACCGCGGCCGTCCTTGCCGCGCGTGTGCACCAGATAGTCGAAGATGTAGGCCGAGTCGTAGGTCGGCACGCCCCAGCCGAACAGGTAGAAGTCGGTGTCGGCCGAGTTGATGGCCGTGCTGTGCAGCGCGATCGGGCGCGCCGCCACCGTGGTCTTGATGCCGATGCGCCCGAGGAAGCCCGACACCGCCGTGCTGATGGCCTCGTCGTTCACGTAGCGGTCGTTCGGCGTGTGCAGCGTGATCGCAAAGCCGTTCGGGTAGCCGGCCTCGGCCAGCAGCTTCTTCGCCTGCGCCGCGTTGGCCTTCGGGTAGGCCGCGAAAGCCTTCTCGTAGCCGTGCACGAACGGCGGCGCGATGATGCCCGAGGGATTCGACAGCCCACGCATCACCGCCGCCTTGATCGCGTCGCGGTCGATGGCCAGGCCGATGGCCTCGCGCACCTTCGGGTCGGCCAGCGGGTTCTTGCCCTTCACGTCGGCGTACTTGAGCTCCTTCGCGCCCACGTTCAGGCCCAGGAAGATCGAGCGGTTCTCGGGCCCTTCGGTCACGCGCAGGCGCTTGTCGGCCTTGAGCCGGCCCACGTCCTGCGCCGGCAGGTCCTGCACGAAATCGACCTCGCCCGACAGCAGCGCGGCCACGCGCGTCGCGGGCGACTTGATCGGCACGTAGACCAGCTCGGTCACGTCCAGCGGAAACTGGCCGCGGCCCCAGTACTGCGGAAACTGCTTGAGCACCGTGCGCGCATCGACCTCGCGCGAGGCCAGCACGTAGGGGCCGGTGCCGTTCTCGTTGCGGGTGGCGAAGTTCTCGGTCTTGCTGGCCACGTCCTGCGACTGCTCGGCCTTGTTCGCCTTGGCCCAGGCCTCGTTCAGGATGAAGAGGTTCGTGAGGTTGTTCGGGAAGATCAGGTTCGGGCCCTTGGTGCGTACATGCACCGTGAGCGGATCGACCTTCTTCACCTCGGCCACCGACGACAGCAGCGACTTGAGCGCCGAGCTCGGCGCCTGCGCGCGCTGCAGCGAGAACACCACGTCGTCGGCCGTGAGCAGCGCGCCGTCGTGGAACTTGACGCCGGGGCGCAGCTTGAACTCCCACACCGTCGGATCGGCCGTGAGCTTCCACGAGGTGGCCAACGCGGGCTGCAGCTTGCTGTCGGCACCGCGCAGGATCAGCGGCTCGTAGATCTGGTGCAGCAACCCGAAGTTGGTGCCGGTGTTGACCGCATGCGGGTCGAGCGTGGCGGGGTCGGCGCTGCGTGCCCATCGCACGGTTTCGGCGGCGGCAACAGGCGCCTGCAGCAGGCCGGCGGCCAGCAGGGCCGCGGTCAGGAGTGGTCGGAGCATGGAATCCCTCGGGTGTTCTTTGGAAGAGAAGACAGGCGGACGACCGCGCGGGGCGGCGTTGTCCTGTGCCTGTGCGTGAGGGACTGTGCCCTGCCCCGCGTCGTCCCGAAAGAAGGACTCCGCATATGGAAATGCGGTGCCTGCCGCGCGGCGATGAATGGCGGTCACGCCCTCACAGCAAGACGCTTCAATCGCAGCCCGCCCCACACCGCCAGCAGCACGCTCGCACCGAACACCCAGCCCGACAGCGCGCCGGCCATCGTGCCCGACAGCAGGTTGCCGACCGTGCAGCCCAGCCCGGTCATCGCGCCCCACCCCAGCAGCAGACCCCCGCCGAGGCCACGCACCACCTGCCCTCCGGTCGGCCACGCGGGCCTGAACTGCCCGCTCGCGAGCGCCGCGGCCAGTGCGCCCGCCACGAGGCCGCCGACCAGCAGTGCGTTGGGCGTCTGCCAGAGGCTTTCGACCACCGCCGTCACGCAGCCACCGAAGCCGTCGAGCCCGTCCAGCCGCTGCGGCAGCAGGCCGTGCGCGTTGCCGAGGTCGCGCGCGGCGCTGCCGAGCGCGGCCGTCACGCCCAGCGGGCGCAGCCGCAGCACCACGATCACGGCGATCGCACCGACCGCGAGGCCGCCCCACGCATACGGCCAGCGCCCGTGCAGCAGGCGACGCGCGGCGTCGATGAAGCGGCGCGGCGTAGACGACGCCGCCTCGCCCGCCGGCAGCTTCCGCCAGAGACAGGCGGCGAGCGCCGCGAGCACCGCCAGTTGCAGCGCGGCCGAGCCCGCATAGCCCAGGTGATGCGGCAGCCACACGACGGGCGCGGTGGCGATGGTGGCGCTGTAGAGCCAGTTCCAGCTCGTGAATCCCAACAAGAACCCTACGCCGGCACCGAGCAGCGCGAACGGCGCGGTCGGCGAGCCTTCGCCCAGCCGGTACCAGTGCGCGCTGATGCACGAGCCCGAAACGACCATGCCCGCGCCGAAGGCCAGCCCCGCGAGCACCAAGGCGCCGCTGACCGGCCCGATGTGCGCATCGGGCGGCAGTCGCCCCGACTGCGGCACGGGCAGCCAGCCGGTCATGACGACGTGCATGCCCACGGTGCCGACCGCGAGCGCGGCCACGATGGCCAGCAGGCCGCGTGCATCGCCACCCTCGAAGTAGTCGCGCGCATGGCAGTAGAAGCAGAAGCGCGAGCGCTGCAGCACCACGCCGAGCACCGCGCCCAGCCCGAGCGCGAAGGCCAGCGCACGGCCGCCGCTGCGCTCGCCGAGCAGGTGCACGCTGGCGGCGACCAGCAACAACACGACGACCGCAGCGGCCAGGCCCGTGCGAGAAAGCGGCACAGGCGCCGCATGGATTGACGAAGCGGACATGCCCCGGTTCCTCTTTCTTGGGTCCAAAAAAAAGCGAGCCCGAGGGCTCGCCCAATGTCGCTCATCAGAGAGGCCGCGAGGTCCCTCCAACGCCGACTCACCTCGAACTCATCTCACCTCAACTCATTCATTTGGACGCCCACACCGTGCCGGCCGGGTTGTTGACCGGCACGCCGACGGCGTTGCCGTACTCGGTCCACGAGCCGTCGTAGTTGCGCACGTTCTTGTAGCCCAGGATCTTGTGCAGCGCGAACCAGGTGTGGCTCGAGCGCTCGCCGATGCGGCAGTAGGTGATGGCCGGCTTGCTGCCGTCGATGCCGACGGCCGCGTAGATCGCCTTCAGCTCGGCGGCCGACTTGAAGGTGCCGTCTTCGTTCACCGCGCGGCCCCAGGGCACGTTGGCCGCGCCGGGCACGTGGCCCGCGCGCACCGCCAGTTCGGCGGCGCCGGCCGGCGCGAAGATCTTGCCGCTGTACTCGTCGGCCGAGCGGATGTCGACCAGCTTCGCGTCGGAGCGGCCCTCGGCCACCGCCAGCACGTCGGCCAGCCGCGCGCGCAGCTGCGGGTTGGGCTGCGTCACCTTGAAGCGCGTGGCGACGTGCTCGGGCGCGCGGTTGTCGAGCACGCGGTTCTCGGCCTCCCACTTCTTGCGCCCGCCGTCGAGCAGCTTCACGTTCTGCACGCCGTACTGGTCGAACACCCAGGCGCCCCAGGCGGCGAACCAGTTGTTGGTGTCGCCGTAGAGGATCACGGTGGTGTCCTTGTCGACACCGGCTGTCGACAGCAGCTTCTCGAACTCCGCCTGGCTCACGATGTCGCGGCGCACGCGGTCGTTGAGGTCGTTGTGCCACGAGAAGTTCACCGCGCCCGGGATGTGGCCGCGCTCGTACAGGCCCGGGTTCACGCTGACCTCGATCACGCGCAGCTTCGGGTTGCGCAGATTCTTCTCGAGCCAGTCGGTGGAGACCAGCGGGCCGCTGCCGTCGGCCGAGGCCTGCGCGAAGGCCGACGGTGCGGTGGCCAGGAAGGTCAGCGTAGCGAGGGACGCGGCGCGCCACCATCTGCTGAAGATCGACATGCGGGACTCCTTGTGTTGAATGGAAGACATCTGAAACAGATCAGAGCGAACTCTAGGCAGGCAGCACGCGATCACCAACGAAGCGTTTGCGATAAGCGCATGCGCAAAGCGTCTGAGGCTCAGGCGAGCGCGAGCGCTTCATGTGGCAGCTCGGCGCGCACGCGCCAGCCCAGTTCGGGCGCGATGCGCACGGCGATGTCGTCCAGGATCTGCTCGTAAGCCTCGCTGTCGAAGTTGTAGGGCAGCTCCACGCGCAGCTCGCTCACCAGCGGCAGCACGGGGTCGCGGTGCAGGCGCTCCAGGATCTCGTCGGCGCTGCCCACGAGGTCGCCGGCGAACAGCGTGCGGCGTTCGCCCTGCGGCGACAGCGTGCGCTCGACGCGGCCCGCCGCGAACGCGCGGTAGCGGCGCCGCGTGGCGGCATCGGCGCCGTCCAGCGGCACGATCACGCGGCCCAGCGCGATCCGCCCGCGCCGCGCGCCCGGCACTTCGCTGGCGCGGTAGCGTTCGACGAGGCCGGTCTGCGCCTCGAGGAAGTCGTCGGTGGTCTCGCCCGTGAGCACGTTGCCCAGCAGCAGGTGAAAGCCGTTGCGCCCCGCCCATTCGGCCGAGCGCAGCGACCCGCCGCCGTACCAGAGCCGCCCGACGAGGCCGGGCGCATAGGGCTGCACGCGCGGACGCACGCGCCCGCCGGCCGATTCGACCACCGTGTCTTCGTCGCCCAACAGCACGTCTTCGAGGTTCGCGCGCAGCCGCGCCACGCGCTTGTGCGTGAAGTCGACCGTGGCCGGCGGCGCGTCCTGGAAGCGACCGCCCAGCAAGGCGCCGTGCGGCGGCGCGCCCGCGCTCAGGCCCACCTGCAGGCGGCCGCGCGAGAGCACGTCGACGGTGGCCAGGTCTTCGGCGAGCCGGAACGGGTTTTCGTAGCCCATCTGGATCACGGCCGCGCCGAGTTCGATGCGGCGCGTGCGCTGCGTGGCGGCGGCCAGGAAGGTCGGCGCCGACGACACGGCGCGCTCCAGGTGGCGCTGGCGCACCCAGGCGCTGTCGAAGCCGCGCCGCTCGCCGAATTCAAAGAGCCGCAGCGCGGCCTCGAGGCCCGCGTGCGGGTCAGCCTCGTCGTAGTTGCCGGGCGTGAGGAAACCGATGTGATGGATGGTCATGGTCGTGGGGTTCGCAGGGTCAGAACTTCGGCAACCCCGGCGGGTTGACCTCCGATTTCGGCAGCGCCTCTTCGGCGAGGCGCCAGCGCGCGAGCGCCTTGGCGTAGGTGCCGCTGCGGATCAGGTTGTTGGCCGCGGTGGTGAGCGCCACCGCCAGGCCGCTGCCCTTGCGCGTGGCCACGGCCACGTCCGACTTCAGCGGCCAGCCCGCGTTCACGGTGCCGGCCAGCCGCAGCTGCCCGTTCTTCGCGGCCTCGTAGGCCTGCGGTGCGTTGGGGTTGAAGTTGGCATCGACGCGCTTCGTCGTCACGGCCAGCCAGCGCGTCACATCGTCGTCGTAGTACTGGATCGACACCGGCTTCAGGCCCGCGGCCACGTTCTGCCGGTCCCATTCGAGCAGGATGCGTTCCTGGTTGGTGCCGGCGCCGGTCGTGAGCTTCAGGCCCGCCACGTCCTTCGGCTCCTTGATCGACTGGATGGCGCTGTCGGTGCGCACGTAGAAGCCGTGCAGCCCGAGCCGGTAGGTCGAGAAGTCGAACTTCTCCTTGCGCTGCTCGGTCACGCCCACGTTGGAGATCACGGCGTCGTACTTGCCCGAGCTCAGGCCCAGTGGCCAGTCGGCCCAGGCGACGGGCCGCAGCTCCAGCTTCAGGCCCAGCGCCTCGGCGATGAGGTGGGCAAAGTCGGGGTCGAAGCCCACCACCGTCTTCGCGTCGGTGCCATAGGTGGAGATCGGCGGCGCGAACGGCGCGATGGCGATGGTCAGCACGCCCTCCTTCACGAACTTGAAGCTCGGCGGAATGGCGTTGACGGCCTCGGCGTCCTTGCCGGTGTGCAGGCGGCCCTTCTGCTCGGGGCTGAAGTCGAAGGTGTCGGCGGCGTGCGCCGGCGCGAACGCCATCAGCCCGAGGGCGGCCAGCGCCCCCAGTTTTCTCTTGAGCGACATGGTCCCCTCCCCTCAGTTCTTCGGCAGGCCGGGCGGGTTGGTGCGCGCCACCTCGATGGCCTCGGACGCCAGGTTCCAGCGCGACAGCGCCTTGCCGTAGTTGCCGTTCTTGATCTGCGTGTTCAGCGCGAGCGTCACGGCCTCGGCAATGCCCGAGCCCTTGCGCGAGGTGACGGCGATCTCGGCGTTGAGCGGCCAGCCGCCCGACACCAGGCCCGCGAGCCGGGTCTTGCCGTCGCGCGCCTCGTAGGCGGCGATGGCGTTGGGGCCCACGTAGGCGTCGGCGCGGCCCGACTGGATGGCCAGGCGCTGCACCACATCGTCGTCGTAGTACTGGATCTCGATGGGCTTGAGGCCGGCGGCAATGTTCTGCTTGTTCCAGCGCAGCAGGATCTGCTCCTGGTTCGTGCTGGCCGTCACGATGAGCTTCAGGCCCGCGATGTCCTTCGGTTCCTTGATGGGCCCGAGCTTGCTGTCCGACTTCACGTAGATGCCCAGCTGGTCGTTGCGGTAGGTCGAGAAGTCGAACTTCTCCTTGCGCTCCTCGGTCACGGTCACGTTGGACACCACCACGTCGAACTTGCCCGACTGCAGGCCCAGCGGCCAGTCGGCCCAGGCGGTGGACACCAGCTCCAGCTTGCGCCCCAGGCTGTCGGCCACGAGCTGCGCGATGTCGGGCGCGTTGCCCACGGGTGTCTTGGTGTCGGTGGCGTAGGCCGCGAACGGCAGCCGGCCGGTGGTGGTGCCCACGACGAGCACGCCTTCCTTGAGGAACTTGAAGTCCTTCGCGAGCCGCACGGCCTCGTCGATCTTCTGCGCGCGCGGGCGGCCCGGCTGCTCGGGGCTCAGGTCGGGCGCCGGAGCGGTCTGGGCCGTGGCGGCCAGGGGCAGCAAGGCCGCCAGGAGAACGGACAGGAGAAGGCGTCGATGGGTCATGAAAAGCGGTCGGTTGGAAAAAGAGAAAAGACGAAAAAACTCAGAGCACCTTGGCCAGGAACTCGGCCGTGCGCGGATGCCTCGGCGCGTTGAACACCTGCTCGGGCGTGCCGGTCTCGAGGATGCGGCCCTGCTCCATGAAGACCACGGTGTCGGCCACCTCGCGGGCAAAGCCGATCTCGTGCGTCACGATGACCAGCGTGGTGCCGGAGCTCGCGAGTTCCTCGATCACCGCGAGCACCTCGCCCACCAGCTCGGGGTCGAGCGCCGAGGTGGGCTCGTCGAACAGCAGCACCTTGGGCTTGAGCGCCAGCGCCCGCGCGATCGCCACGCGCTGCTGCTGGCCGCCCGAGAGCTGGCGCGGGTAGGCGCCCTTGCGGTCGGCCAGGCCGACACGGGCCAGCAGGTCGGTGGCCAGCGCCTCGGCCTCGGCGCGCGGCAGGCCGCGCACCGACTGCGGCGCCTCGACGATGTTCTCCAGCACCGTGAGGTGCGGGAACAGGTTGAAGTTCTGGAACACCATGCCCACGTCGACGCGGCGCGTGAGGATGTCCTTCTCGTGCAGCTCGTACAGCGTGTCGGCGTCGCGCCGGTAGCCGATGAGCTCGCCGTCGATGGCAATGAAGCCGTCGTCCACGCGCTCCAGGTGGTTGATGGTGCGCAGCAGCGTCGACTTGCCCGAGCCCGAGGGCCCGAGGATCACGGTGACGCTGCCGCGCGGCGCGGTGAAGGTCACGTCGTCGAGCACCTGCAGCGCGCCGAAGCGCTTGGACACGCCGTGGATCGTCACCTCGCCGCCCGGCGCGCGCGAGCCGTTCCAGCGCGGCACCTGCGCGGGGGCCGGCGCCGGTGCCGACACGGGCACCACGGCCGGCGCCCTGCCCCGCGCCCACAGCCCGTGCACCACGCCGCCCAGCCACGAGCGCGGCGCATGGCGCAGGGCCCCGCGCGAGAAATGCCGCTCGATGTAGTGCTGCGCCACCGACAGAACCGTGAGGATCACGAGGTACCACACGGTCGCCACCATGAGCAGCGGAATCACTTCCAGGTTGCGCCGGTAGATGATCTGGATCGTGTAGAACAGCTCGGGCAGCGCCAGGATGTAGAGGTTCGAGGTGCCCTTGGCCAGCCCGATGATGTCGTTGAAGGCCGTCGGCAGGATGCTGCGCATGGCCTGCGGCAGCACGATGCGCGAGGCCTGGCGTCGGCGCGAAAGGCCCAGTGCAGCCGCTGCCTCGAGCTGGCCCTGGTCCACCGACAGGATGCCCCCGCGCACGATCTCCGAAGCGAAGGCCGCCTGGTTCAGCGTGAGTCCCAGCAGCGCCGCCACGAAGGGGCTGATGAGCTGCGTGGTCGGGTACGAGAAGAATGTGAGGTCGGTGAACGGCACGCCCAGCGACACGGTCTCGTACAGGTAGCCCAGGTTGTTGATGATCAAGAGCAGCACGATCACCGGCACCGAACGGAAGAGCCAGGTGAACAACCAGGCCAGCCGCGCCAGCAGCGGCGAGCGCGACACCCGTGCCAGCGCCAGCCCCGTGCCGAAGAAGAAGCCCAGCACCGCGCCCAGTGCCGTGAGCAGCAGCGTGCGGCCCAGCCCGGCCAGCACCGGCTCCGAGAAGAACCACTGCGCGAACACCGGCCAACCCCAGCGCGGGTTGGTCAGCACCGAATGCAGCACGAGGCCGATCACCGCCACCGCGAAGACGGTGCCGACGGTGCGCGCCGGGTAGGTTGCGGGGACGATGCGAAAGTGCGAGTAGTCGCCCTTGGCGGGCGGTGCCGCATCGCTGCGGCGCAGGGGGGCCGTGGGGGTACGAGGCTCCGGGCCGGCGTCGAGCACGGTGGTCGTGTTCATCGCGACACCGCTCCGCTCAGCGCCGCACCCGCGCGGCCTTGCGTGGCCCACTGCGCCAGGTGCTTCTCGAACGGCAGCTTGCGCGGCGTCTCGGGGTCGGCGTCGTCGGTGAAGAGCGCCGTGTAGCCATGGCTGCGGTACAGGCCCACGGCCTCGGGCTGGCGAAAGCCGGTCGTGAGGTAGATGCGCTCGTAGCCCTGGCGCAGCACCTGCGCCTCCAGCTCCGCCAGCACGCGGCTGGCCAGGCCCTGGCGGCGCAGCGCGCCGTGCGTCCACACGCGCTTGAGCTCGGCGGTGCGCTCGTCGTGGCGCATGAAGGCGCCGCCGCCGATCGCCACGCCGTCGCGCAGCAGCAGCACGAAGTTGCCGTGCGGCGGTGCGAACACCTCGGGCGCGTAGCGGTCGATCTCGCGCGGTGCGCCGGGCTCGCGCAGCACGTCGCCGTAGCGGCTGTCGTACTCGAAGGTGAGCCCTTCGATCAACGGCCGGGCCAGCGGGTCCAGCGGCGTGGTGTAGAGAAACTGTTCGCTCATGGGGTGGTTTCCTGGGTGTCGCCGTCGGCGGAAAGAAAACGCTCGGCCAGCCGGGCCCAGTACACGGCCGCGGGCGCTAGGATCGCGTCGTTGAAGTCGTAGCGCGGGCTGTGCAGCGAGGCGCTCTCGCCGTTGCCGAAGAACACGTAGCTGCCGGGACGCGCCTGCAGCATGTAGGCAAAGTCTTCGCTGGCGGTGCGCGGGCGGAAGGCCGGGTCGACCCGTTGCGCGCCGAAGGTGTCGAGTGCCACGGCGCGTGCGAAGGCGGTTTCTTCGACGTGGTTGACCACCGGTGGAAAGCCCGGGCGGTAGTCGACCTCGGCCTGCGCACCGAAGCTCTCGGCCTGTGCCCGCGCCAGCGCGGGGATGCGCTGTGCCAGCAGCGCTCGCACCTCGGGCTTGAACGAACGCGCCGTGAGCTTGAGCTCGACGGTGTTCGGAATCACGTTGGAGGCCTCGCCGCCGTGGATGGAGCCCACCGTGATCACGCCCATGTCCAGCGGATCGACGTTGCGCGCCACCACGGTCTGCAGCGCCGCGATCAGGTGCGCGCTCGCGACCACGGGGTCCACCGTCTCGTGCGGCTGTGCGCCATGGCCGCCCTTGCCGCGCACCGTGATGTGCGCCTGGTCGATGGCCGCCATCGCGGGCCCGGTGACGCAGCCCACGTGCCCTGCCCCCACGCCGGGCCAGTTGTGCAGGCCGAAGACGGCGTCGCACGGGAAGCGCGTGAACAGGCCCTCGTCGATCATCTTCTTGGCGCCCGCACCGAGTTCTTCGGCGGGCTGGAAGATCAGGTGCAGCGTGCCGCGAAAAGTGCCCGCCTCGGCCAGGAAGCGCGCCGCCGCGAGCAGGATCGCCGTGTGGCCGTCGTGGCCGCAGGCGTGCATCACGCCCGCGTTCTCGCTGGCGTACGGCAGGCCCGTGGCCTCGTGGATCGGCAGCGCGTCCATGTCGGCGCGGATGCCGAGGCTGCGCCCCGGCCCGCGCCGCAGCGTGCCCACCACGCCGGTACCGGCCAGGCCGGTCGTGACCTCGTAGCCCCAGGCCGCGAGCCGCTCGGCCACGAGGGCCGAGGTGCGGTGCTCCTTGAACGACAGCTCGGGGTGCTGGTGAATGTCGCGTCGCAGCGCAATGAATTCGTCGCCGTAGCCGGCGATGGTGGATTCGACGCGGTGGATGTCTTTCAGGGCCGGTCGTGGCAGCGCGGCGCCCATCAGGCGGCCTTGCGCTCGGCGGTGGCGCCGCCCTGCGGCGCGGCATGGCGGCTCGCCTTGCGCGGCAGGCCCAGGTGGTCGCGCAGGGTCTGGCCGGGCAGCGTGCGCTGGTAGCGGCCGCGCGCCTCCAGCGCGGGAACCACGAATTCGATGAAATCGTCCAGGCCCTGCCCCAGCACCGGAAAGCCGAGGATGAAGCCGTCGGCCGCGCCCTCGTCCACCCAGCGGATGATCTCGTCGGCGATGCGCTCGCCGGTGCCCACGAACTGCGTGCGCGGCGTGGCGACTTCGAGCGCCACCTCGCGCAGCGTCTGGCCCTTGGCCTTGGCATTGGCCTTGATGCGGTCGGTGGTCGAGCGAAAGCTGTTGCGGCCGATCTCGCCCAGCTCGGGGAACGGCGCATCGAGCGGGTACTGGCTGAAGTCGTGGTGGTCGAAGAAGCGGCCCAGGTAGGCCAGCGCCTCCTCGACCGTCAGCAGCGCGCGGATGGCCAGGTACTTGGCCTCGGCCTCGGCTTCCGTGGCCGCCACCACCGGGCCGATGCCCGGGAAGATCTTCACGTCGCCGGCCTGCCGCCCCTGCGCCACGGCGCTGGCCTTCACCTGCTTGAGGAAGGCGCGCGTGTCTTCGAGCGAGGGCGAATGCGTGAACACCGCGTCGGCGTACTTGCCCGCCAGGCCGATGCCCGCGTCCGACGAGCCGGCCTGGAAGATCACCGGCTGGCCCTGCGGCGAACGCTGGATGTTCAGCGGCCCCGCCACCTGGAAGAAGCGGCCCTTGTGGTCCAGCGTGTGCAGCTTGTCGCGGTCGAAGAAGCGGCCGCTCTCGCGGTCGCGCACGAAGGCGTCGTCGTCCCAGCTGTCCCACAGGCCCTGCGTCACGGCCAGGTACTCGTCGGCGATCTCGTAGCGCAGCGCGTGCTCGGGGTGGGCGCGGCTGTAGTTCTTGGCGCTGCCTTCCAGCGGTGTGGTCACCACGTTCCAGCCCGCGCGCCCGCCGCTGATGAGGTCGAGCGAGGCGAACTGCCGCGCCACCGTGAACGGGTCGCTGTACGAGCTGGAGATGGTGCCCGCCAGGCCGATCTTCGAGGTGACGGCGGCCAGCGCCGAGAGGATGGAAATCGGCTCGAAGCGATTGAGAAAGTGCGGGATCGACTTCTCGTTGATGTAGAGCCCGTCGGCCACGAAGGCGAAGGCGATGCCCGCGGCCTCGGCCTTCTGCGCGCTGCGGATGAAGAAGTCGAGGTTGACGCTGGCATCGGCCGGGCCGCCCGGGTGCTTCCAGGCATTCATGTGGCTGCCGGCCCCTTGCAGCATGACGCCGAACTGGATGTTGCTCATGACGATCGTTCTTGTGATGGGAAAGGAAAGAGGAAGAAGCTCAGGCCAGGGCGGGTTCGCGGGCCTGCGCCAGTAGCTCGACCGCCGTGGCGCGCGCGCCGAAGTCCGCCACCGGGATGTCGATCACGAACTCCTCGATGCCGTGGCGCGCGCTGAGGGCTTCGAGCGCGTCGCGCACCTCGTCGCCGGTGCCGGCGATGACATGCGGGCGCCGCTCCTCGGTGCGGTAGTCGCTGGCGCCGGCCTGCCGCGCGAACTCGGCGGCGGCTTCGAGGCTGGGCAGGTTCACGCTCTGGCCCGTGGGCAAGGTCACGCGGAAGCTGCGCAGTGCGCCCACGCGCTCGGCGGCCTCGTCGTGCGTTTCGGCGGCAAAAGCGAACAGCGCGAGCAGCGGCGCGCGGCCGGTCGCGCCGCGGTAGGCGTCGATCGATTGCCCGATGTTCACGGGGTCGCCGTTGAAGTGGCCCGCATAGACGAATTGCCAGCCCAGCCGCGCCGCGAGCAGCGCGCTCTCGGGGCTGCCGCCCAGCAGCACGCGCTGCGGCGCCACCGGCGGGAACGGCGTGGCCACGGCGCCGGCCAGCGCATGGTCGGCGGGCACGCCGTCGTGCAGGAAGGCATCGAGCTCGCGCAGGCGCGCTTCGAAATCGAGGGCCTTTGCCTTCACCGGGTCGTGCAGCGACTGCAACGCCTTGCTGGTCAGCGGCAGGCCGCCCGGCGCCTTGCCGATGCCCAGGTCGACACGGCCCGGTGCCAGCGAGGCCAGCACCTTGAAGGTCTCCGCGACCTTGAACGGGCTGTAGTGCTGCAGCATGACGCCGCCGGTGCCGATGCGGATGCGCGAGGTCTTGGCGAGCAGGTGCGAGGCCAGCACTTCGGGCGCCGATCCCGCATAGGTGCGGTTGCCGTGGTGCTCGGCCAGCCAGTAGCGGCGGTAGCCCAGCCGTTCGGCGCGCCGGGCCAGCGCGATGGTGTGCTGGAACGCCTGCGCGGCGTCGGCACCTTCGGGGATCAGGCTCTTGTCGAGCAGGGAGAGCAAGTAGGACACGGTGTTCGGCGATGGCGCAGTGGAAGCGGGTGTGCTTCAAATTCTGCGAGCCATCGCACGGGCCGTTTGCGCTGAATTCCTCTATCGATATCTGGAATCTGCGGGGTCGCGCGGCTCACCATGCCTCACCACGCGTAGGGCAACAGTGCCGCCACCGCCGTGGCGTGCAGCCGCCTGCGCACGCGCAACGGCACATGGCCATGCGGTGCGCGGCGTGCCACTTCATGCGGCGACGCCGGCGCGATGCACCAGGCGATGGCGGTCAGCGCGAGGACGTGGCGGGCCTGTGCGGCCGGGGATGAAGAGGCGACGGTGTGCAGTGGCATGGCGGGCGGTTTCCCTGGTTCGATGCCGCCGATTCTGCGAAGCGCACCCGCCGTTGCCAACGACGGATTGCGAATGTCCTGATGCGGTTTGCATCGCATCCACGCGCCCAAAGGTGTTGCCTCGCGCCCCCTGCGATGGCTACGATGGGCACGCAACCACCCAAGGAGCAGCCGCCATGTCGAACCATGTCTACAAGTCGCTCGAGCTGACGGGCTCGTCCAAGACCAGCATCGAGGACGCGGTGCAGACCGCCATCGCGAAGGCGCACGAGACGGTGCGCAACATCCAGTGGTTCACCGTCACCGAGACGCGCGGCCATGTGGTCGACGGCAAGGTCGCGCACTGGCAGGTGACGGTGAAGATCGGCTTCACGCTCGAGTAGCCGCAACGCGGCCTTGACGGGTCAGGCGCGCAGCGCCGAGGTGCCGTCGTAGATAAAGCGGCGCGACCACGGCAGCGTGCTTGCCGCCCTGCCCGCCTTGCGCCCGACGATCTGGTAGATCGCCACGTCGTCGTTCTCGAAGGCGTAGGCGCAGCCCGCGAGGTAGATGCGCCAGATGCGGAACTTCTCTTCGTCGACCAGCGCGCGCGCTTCGTCGGCATGGGCCTCGTAGGCGTCGCTCCAGTGGCGCAGCGTCTGCGCGTAATGGCGACGCAGGTTCTCCACGTCGAAGGCCTCGAGCCCGCCCTGCTGCATGGCCTGCAGCGCCAGGCTGATGTGCGGCAGCTCGCCGTTGGGGAACACGTAGCGGTCGATGAAGTCGCCGCCGCCGTACGACACGCCGCCGCCCTCGGGGTCGGACGAGGTGATGCCGTGGTTCATGACGATGCCGTCGTCGGCCAGCAGCTGTTGCACGCGCTTGAAGTACTCGGGCAGGTTCTTGCGGCCCACATGCTCGAACATGCCGACGCTGGTGATGCGGTCGAACTGGCCCGTCACGTCGCGGTAGTCCTGCAGGCGGATCTCGATGCGGTCTTGCAGGCCGGCGGCCTTCACGCGCTCGGTCGCCAGGTCGAACTGGTTCTGCGACAGCGTGACGCCCACGCAGCGCGCGCCGAACTTCTGCGCCGCACGAATGACCAGTGCGCCCCAACCGCAGCCGATGTCGAGCAGCGTCTGCCCGGGCTGGAGTTCGATCTTGGTGAGGATGTGATCTATTTTCTTCAGCTGCGCGGTGGCCAGGTCTTCGTCGCCGTTCTCGAAGTAGGCGCACGAATAGACCATGTTCGCGTCGAGCCACAGTTGGTAGAACGCGTTCGACACGTCGTAGTGGTACTCGATGGATTTCTTGTCCGACGACTTGGTGTGCGCGAAGTAGCGGGCCATGCTTTGCAGCGCGCCGCCGGGCTTGTCGAGCGAGGTCTTCGCCAGGCCGTAGGCGATGTCGATCACGTCGCTGAGCTTGCCTTCGATGTCGATCTTGCTCTTGACATAGGCCTCGCCCAGGTTGTCGAGCGTGGGCTGCAGCATCAGCGACAGCGCCGCGGGCGATTTCACGTGCAGCGTGACCGCCGGCCCGCTGAAGTCACCGAAGTCGTAGGACTGGCCGTCCCACAAGGTGAGCCGCGCGGGCAGGTTGGCCCGTGCGCGGACCGCGGCGCTCCACTGCGCCAGCTTCTTTTCCCAAAGCATGCATCTCTCCGAGTTGTTGAGTAGTCCCGCCTCCACGGGCGGACGGGTGCTGCAGCGAACAAAACGATAGCGAGAATTTGCGAAACCTGCATTTCCACGACGACGCAAGAAATCGCGGCAGGTGCTATGTTGAAAAACCCCTCGCGCGGGGCCCGGGCGGCCTACGCGGCTTCCATCGAGGTCGCGTCGTTGCCGGCCTCGCCGAGCCAGCGGCGCTTGTCGCGCAGCGGCGGCGCGCCGAACATGCGACCGTACTCGCGCGCGAACTGCGAAGGGCTTTCGTAGCCCACGTTGTGCGCGGCGCTGGCCACGTCGGTGCCGGCGATCAGCATCTGGCGGCGCGCCTCCTGCAGGCGCAGCTGCTTCTGGTACTGCAGCGGGCTCATCGCCGTCACGGCCTTGAAGTGGTGGTGGAACGATGACACGCTCATGTGCACCGCGCGCGCCATGTCTTCCACGCGCAGCGACTGCGCGTAGTTGGTGCGCAGCGCGCTGATGGCTTTGGCGATGCGCTGCGTGTGGCTGTCGTGCAGCGCGATCTGGCGCAGCCGCGCGCCCTCGCCGTTCACCAGCAGGCGGTACATGATCTCGCGCTTGATGAGCGGCGCCATGATCGGAATGTCTTCGGGCGTGTCGAGCAGCCGCAGCAGGCGCAGCACGGGCTCCAGCACCGGCATGGCGATGCGGTTGACGTACATGCCGCGCGAGGCCGGCGCGTTGGCCTTGGCCGGCAGTTTTTCGTCGCCGATGAGGTCGCCGATCTCGTCGAGTGCCAGCTCCAGCCGCACGCCCAGGTAGGGCTCGTTCTCGCTGGTCACGCACACCTGGCCGCACACCGGCAGGTCGACCGAGGTGACGAGGTAGTTCATGGGGTCGTACACGTAGATGTCGTCGCCCACGATGATCCGCTTGGAGCCCTGCGCAATGAGGCCCAGCGCCGGCGTGGCGAAGCCGTGCTTGGGGCCGTCGGGCTTGCTGATGCAGTGCACCTGCAGGCCGGGCACGGCGCATTCGACCGTGCCGTCCTGCCCGCGCGTGATGTGGCGGATGAGCTGGACCAGCTCTTCGCGGGCGGCATCGAGTTCGGGTTCCAGCGGCATCGGCATGGCGAGGACGGTGGCGGTGTCGGGGGTTTCATCAGACATGGGTAGGCCTCTGACAAAGGGGAGCGGCCGCGGTGACGGCCATGGAGGATTGGGCTGCCCGCAGCTTAGCGTCGCATCCTCTCCTTCGCACGGCCTGCGCACGAGGTCTGGAGAAATAGGCAAAGACTTTGCAGAAACGCGCTCGCCCGCCGGGGCGCGCCGGCGGGATACTTTTTCGCAACCGCCGGCATTCCTGACAGCCGGACGGCCCCTCCACCCGCAAAGGACAACTTTCGATGCAATACCGCCAATTCGGCCGCACCGGCCTCCTGGTTTCCGAACTCTGCCTCGGCACGATGACCTTCGGCGGCGCGCCGGGCATCTGGGAGCACATCGGCCAGCTGCAGCAAGGCGAGGCCGAAGGCCTCATCGCCCGCTCGCTCGACGCCGGCATCAACTTCATCGACACGGCCGACGTGTACTCCGAGGGCCTGTCCGAGACCATCACCGGCCAGGCGCTGAAGAACCTGAAGGTGCCGCGCGACCGCGTGGTGGTCGCCACCAAGGTGCTGGGCGAAACCGGCAGCAAGGGCGTGAACTCGGCCGGCGCCTCGCGCTACCACATCATGGACGGCGTGAAGGCCAGCCTGAAGCGGCTGCAGCTGGACCACATCGACCTGTACCAGATCCACGGCATCGACCCGATCACGCCCATCGAGGAAACGGTGCGCGCGCTCGACGACCTCGTGCGCCAGGGCCACGTGCGCTACGTGGGCGTGTCGAACTGGGCCGCGTGGCAGATCGCCAAGGCGCTGGGCATTGCCGAGCGCGACCGGCTCGCGCGCTTCGAGTCCCTGCAGGCCTACTACACCGTGGCCGGGCGCGACCTGGAGCGCGAGCTGGTGCCGATGCTGCGCAGCGAGCAGCTCGGCCTGATGGTCTGGAGCCCGCTGGCCGGCGGCCTGCTCAGCGGCAAGGTCGACCGCCACACCGCCACCGCGCAAGGCAGCCGCCGCGCGAGCTTCGACTTTCCGCCGGTGAACGTGGAGCGCGCCTACGACTGCATCGACCTCATGCGCCAGTTCGCCGAGCCGCGCGGCGTGTCGGTGGCGCAGATCGCGCTGGCCTGGCTGCTGCACCAGCCGGTGGTGACCAGCGTGATCGTCGGCGCCAAGCGCATCGACCAGCTGGACGACAACATCGCCGCCACCGAGGTGCGGCTCACGGCCGACGAACTGGCGGCGATCGACAAGGCCAGCGCGCTGGCGCCCGAGTACCCGGGCTGGATGCTCGCGCGCCAGGGCGGCGTGCGCGCCCAGCGGCTGGCGGATTCAGGCCGTCGCGGCTGACACGAGCGGGGCCTCGGTGCGACGCGCGGCATGGGCCGCGCTGGCCCGCAGCGCGCGCAGGTCGAGGTGTTCGGCGGCACGCGCCGCCGAGGGCGCGGCCAGGTGCGGCACCACGCCCAGCAGCGGCGCGCCGAGCCGGGCGCGCAGCGTCTGCAGGTTGCCTTCGGGCGAGAGCATCTGCGGCTCGACCACGCTCGCGACCCATCCCGCGAGCACCAGCCCGCGCGCGCGGATCGCCTCGGCGGTGAGCAGCGCGTGGTTGAGGCAGCCCAGCCGCAGCCCGACCACGAGGATCACGGGCAGGCCCAGCGCCACCGCGAGGTCGGCCGTGTCCAGGTCGTCGCCCAGCGGCACGCAGAAGCCGCCCACGCCTTCCACCACCACCGCATCGGCCTGCGCCGACAGCCGCTCGAAGGCATCGAGCAGCACGGGCAGCGCGACCTGCACGCCCTCTTCCCGCGCCGCCAGGTGCGGCGACATCGGCGCTTTCAACACGTAAGGACAGCGCCAGGCCTGCGGCGCGTCGACGTTGCCGGCCGCCTGCAGGCGCTCGACGTCTTCGTTGCGCCATTCGCCGTCGATGGCATCGAGCCCCGCCGCCACCGGCTTCATGCCGACCGCGCGCAGGCCCGAGGCGGCCAGCAGCGCGAGCATGGCGCTGCTCACCAGCGTCTTGCCCACGCCGGTGTCGGTGCCGGTGACGAACCAGCGGCGCTGCGCAGCGGCTGCCGTCGTCATGCCGCCTCCGGCCACGGTTCGGCCAGGGCCTCGCCCAGCGCGCCGATGAGCCGCGCCACGTCGGCCTCGGTGTGGCTGGCCGACAACGCGATGCGCAGCCGCGCGGTGCCGGCGGGCACCGTGGGCGGACGGATCGCGCCCACGCGCAGGCCGTGGGCGTCGAGCCGTTCCATCGTCTGCATGGCGCGCGCGTTGTCGCCCACGATGAGCGGCTGGATCGCGGTCGGCGAATCGGCCAGCCAGGCGCTGCCGTCGGCCGGCAGCACCTGCTTCAGGCCGTTGCGCAGCTGGGTGATGCGGGCGCGCAGCTGGGCGCGGCGGCGCATGCCCTCCTCGCCCTCGATGAGCGCCAGGCTGGTGAGCAGCGCATGCGCCACCGCCGGCGGCGCGGCCGTCGTGAAGATGTAGGGCCGCGCGCGCTGCACCAGGAAGTCGATCACCGTGCGGTGCGCCGCCACGAAGGCGCCCGACACGCCGGCCGCCTTGCCCAGCGTGCCGATCAGCACCAGCCGCTCGGAGCGCAGCGCCAGCGCCTGCAGCGCGCCGCGCCCGGTGGCGCCGAGCACGCCGAAGCCGTGCGCGTCGTCGATCACCAGCCAGGCGTCGTGCTGCTCGGCCAGCGCCAGCAGGCCCGCCACCGGGGCGATGTGGCCGTCCATGCTGAAGACGGCGTCGCTCACGATGATCTTGACCGGCGCGTCGCAGGCGGCGAGCTGCGCGTCGAGCGCCTGCAGGTCGCAGTGCGGGTAGCGTTCCACGCGGGCGCGGGCCAGCCGTGCGCCGTCGATCAGCGAGGCGTGGTTCAGCGTCTCCGAGAAGATCACCGCCTCGCCGTCGCCCAGCGCCGACAGCACCGCCAGGTTGGCCATGTAGCCGGTGCAGAAGAACAGGCTGCGCGCCTGCGGAATGTGCGGCGCCATCCATTCACCCAGCCGCTCCTCGAGCTGCGCATGGGCGCGCGAGTGGCCCAGGATGAGGTGCGAGCCGCCGCTGCCCGTGCCGTAGCGCGCCGCGCCTTCGGCCAGCGCCTCGGCCAGCGCGGGGTGCGCGGCCAGGCCCAGGTAGTCGTTGCTGCTGAAGCCGAGCATGGTGCGCGGCGCGGCGGCGCCGGCCAGCGTGAGGATCTGCTCGGGCGCGCAGGCGGTCTCGGCGATCTGCCGGCGGCGGCGCAGCGAGCGCGCGTCGAGCGCGGTGATCTCGTCCTGCAGGCGTTCAAGCAAGCGCAGCATCGCGGGCTCCTTCGTCGGCGCGGGCGCCGGGTGCGTGGGTGACGGCCTGGAGCGTGGCGAGCGTGCCGTCCACGAGCTGGTCGATTTCGTGGTCGGCGATGGCGTACGGTGGCATCAGGTACACGGTCGCACCAATGGGCCGCATCAGCAGGCCGTGGTCGCGCGCCGCGAGGTGGAAGCGCTCGGCAAAGCGCGCGCCGGGCTCGCGCACGTCGAAGGCCGTGATCATTCCGCGCTGGCGCAGGTGGTCGACCGCCTGGCCGGCCAGCCCTTCGCGCAGCCGCGCCAGCAGGCGCGCGGACCGCGAGAGGTTGCGGTTCAGCGCGTCTTCCTGCTCGAACAGATCGAGCGTGGCGAGCGCCGCGCGGCAGGCCAGTGCGTTGCCGGTGTAGGAATGCGAATGCAGGAAGCTGCGCGCGGCATCGTCGTCGACGAAGCCCTGGTAGATGGCCTCGCGCGTCATCACCAGCGCCAGCGGCAGGTAGCCGCCGCTGATGCCCTTCGACAGGCACAGGAAGTCGGGCCAGATGCCGGCCTGCTCGCAGGCGAAGAAGGTGCCGGTGCGCCCGCAGCCGACCGCGATCTCGTCGGCGATGAGGTGCACGCCGAAGCAGTCGCACAGCGCGCGCACGCGGCGCAGGTAGGCCGGATCGTGCATCGCCATGCCGGTGGCGCACTGCACCAGCGGCTCGACGATCACGGCGGCGATGCTGTCGTGCTGCGCAGCCAGCAGCGCCTCGAGCTCGTCGGCGGCGCGGTTCGCGACAGCGGCGGCGTCTTCACCGGGCCGCGCGGCGCGCGCATCGGGCGAGGCCACGAGGTGCGCGCTGGCGAGCAGCGGCGCGTAGGCGTCGCGGAACACGGGCACGTCGGTGACGTGCAGCGCGCCCAGCGTCTCGCCGTGGTAGCCGCCGCGCAGCGCGACGAAGCGGCGCTTGCCGGCGCGGCCCGCATTGCGCCAGGCGTGGAAGCTCATCTTGAGCGCGATCTCCACGGCCGAGGCGCCGTCGGAGGCATAGAAGCAATGGCCCAGCGCATGGCCCGTGAGCGCCGCCAGCCGCTCGGCCAGCTCGACCGCCGGCGCGTGCGTGCAGCCGGCGAGCATCACGTGCGGCAGCGTGTCCAGCTGCGCCTTCAGCGCGGCATTGATCGCCGGGTGCGCGTGGCCGAACAGGTTGACCCACCACGAACTGGTGGCGTCGAGGTAGCGCCGGCCTTCGTGGTCGGTCAGCCAGACGCCCTCGCCGCGCGCGATGGGCAGCGGCGGCGCCACGTCGAGGCGGATGCTCTGGGTGCAGGGGTGCCAGACATGGCGGCGGCTGCGCTGTTGCCAGTCGGCGTTGGCATTGGCGGCATCGGCACCTGCGGCGGCTGGCGCGGTCGTGGGGGAGAAAACGTTCGAGGGAGGCACCCGCGCGTTCCTTTCTGGAGGGCAAGGCGGCGGATCGTATCGACGCGAACGCGCCCCGGCAAACGCCCGGAACGCGTGCGAAAAGAAGGCGGAATGACCGAGGTTGGGCGGTGTAGCGCGTGCGTTCAGGCCAACGTCGCGCAAGCTGGCGACTTCGTGCGGGGCCGCGCCGGCGCAGGGCCGACGCAAGTTGTCCGGCTGCCGTCACAGATGGCGAAGGAATGTCCGCTTTTCAGGGTGTGCGGTGGGTGGACTCCGATTTTCGGACAGAAGATATGGCTGATATTCGCAACCGGCTTCAGCCGCGCTTCTCGGCGTTGCGCTTGCGCGTGGCGGCGCCCTTCCTCGCGGAGGCCGAGCGTTCGGCGGCGGTGCGGTTCGCCGCGGCGGCGCCACCGAGGCGCCCGCCCTTGCGCGAGGGCCCGTGGTTCTCGGCCTTGCCGCGGCCCGCACCGCTCTTCTTGCCACCGCCGGTCTCGGCATTCACCGTGGCCCAGGCACGACGCTCGGCCTCGCCCTTGGCCACGCCGCGGTGCTCGTAGCCTGCCTCGATGTGCTCGGCCTTGCGCTTCTGCTTGTCCGTGTAGGACGACTTGTCGCCTCGTGGCATGTCTGCGCTCCTTCAATCAAATGGGATGAAAGAAGCCTTCATGCTGGCCGCCTGTGAGCCGCCATGGGTCGGAAGAGGCAGGCGCTGCGCGTCAGCGCAGTCTGTCGTGCGCGCTCAGGCCGACAACACGTTCGCGAGGTCGGCCTTCAGGGCCGTGGCCCGTTCCGGCGCCCGCGCGAGCCCCGCCTCGACCAGCGCCTGTGCCCGTGCGCGGTCGCCCAGGTGCATCGCGATCCGTGCGAAGTGCAAGGCGGTGCGCGCATGGATCTGGTGCGGGTCGGTCTCGCGCAGCATCTGTTCGAAGCTCTGCGGATAGCTGCCATGCCGTGCGAAGAAAGTACGCCCCGGCCCTTCCCACTCGCTCACGATGAATTCGACGTTTTCCTCGGCCTGTTCTTTCGTCTCGCCATAGGCCCATCCGAACGCGGCGCCGGGCGGGGGGTCCAGGCGGTCGCGGAACACGCAGTGCGATTCTTCGAGCGCCTCGGGCGCCACCGGCGTTCCGCCCTCGGGCGGCAAGAAGTCCAGGTGCGCGCCGAGGTTCAGGTAGCAGGCCTTGCCGCCGCTGGCGCCCTGCACGTTGAACACGTGGATCACCGGCCCGTCGATGCGCCGCAGTGTCTGGCCCGAACCCTGGAAGCCTTCGGCCTTCAGCACGGGAAAGAGGTGGTGCGTGAGCAGCTTGAGGAAGGTGGTGCGGTTCATGGCGCGCGGGGTCTCCGGGTACGCAAGGTGATCGAATAACGCAGGCCCTCGGTCGGGGCGATGGCATGTTGCCATGCCCAGCGCGCCGGTCCGCGCAGCAGGTACACGGAGCGCGGCTCGATGAGGAATTCGAGCGCGGCCGGCCCCGACGCGGGCGCGCTGGGCACGTAGGACCTGAACTGCATCACCGCATCGCCGTGCAGCGAGACGCCGACGATGTCCTCGAAGTCGGGCACGTCGCGGTGCCAGCCCAGCGGCGTGCCGGGGCGGTACTCGGCGATCAGCACGTGGGTGAGGTCTTCGGGCGCCAGGCCGGCCCAGGCGGCGGCCTTCGCGCGCAGCGGGTGCAGCGCCTCGGGCAGCGGCGCGCCGGGCTTGAGGCGGTTGGTGTCGAAGTCGTAGCTGCCGCCGAAGCTGGTGCCGCGCCGGCGGGCCGTGTATTCCTTGTAGCGCATTTCCTTCAGCGGCAGGCCCTGCACGATGCGCAGCAGGCCGGCCTCTTCGTCGCGCGACAGGAACCCGGCTTCGTAGCGCAGGCCCTCGATGGCCGCGACGGGCGCCTCGCCGAACAGGTCGGGCTGGCCGGCGTGCTCAAGGCGTCGGGTGGCGCGCATCGTTTTCCCCGGCCTGCCCGGCCTCCCCGGCCAGCTGCACATGCCACCAGCGCGGCAGCAATTCGCGGATCTCGGCGCGCGCAAAGCGGTCGTCGAGCAGGTGCAGCACGCCCGTGTCGGCCTCGGTACGGATCACGCGGCCGGCGGCCTGCACCACCTTCTGCAGGCCGGGGTACAGGTAGGTGTACTCGTAGCCCTTGCCGAACCGCGACTGCATGCGCTCGCGCGTGATCTCGTTGAGTTCGTTGTATTGGGGCAGCCCCAGGCTCGCGACGAAGGCGCCGATGAGCCGGCTGCCCGGCAGGTCGATGCCTTCGCCGAAAGCGCCGCCGAGCACGGCAAAACCGATGCCCTGCCCGCCTTCTTCGAAGCGCGCGACGAAATCGTGGCGGTCGGTTTCGCGCATGCCGCGCGTCTGCGTCCACACGGGCACGCCGGGGTGGCGCAGCGAGAACGCGGCGCAGGCCTTGTCCAGGTAATCGAAGCTGCTGAAGAAAGCCAGGTAGTTGCCGGGCAGGCGTTCGAACTGCGCGCCGATGATGTCCGTCACATGGCGCAGCGAGCCGGCGCGGTCGCGAAAGCGTGTGGAGACGCCGGTCGCCACCTCGACGCGCAGCTGCTGGCCGCGAAACGGCGATTCGACGTCGAGCAGCGCCGTGTCTTCGGGCAGGCCGAGCGCGTCGCGGTAGAACGCGAACGGCGCGAGCGTGCCCGAGAAGCAGGTGACCGACACCGCGTCGGCGAAGCGGCCTTCGAGGAAGGGCCCGGGCACGAGGTTGCGGATGGCCAGGCCGCGCTGTTCCTGCGTGGCGCCCAGCGTGCGCTCGAACACCGAGTGGTCGTCGAAGACCTCGGCCAGCCGCGCGAAGTGCAGCGCGTCGAAGAAGAAGCGCTGCAGCGGCCCCTGCGCCGCGTCGGGCGTGGCGGCGAAGTGCTCGGCCATCGCGGTGTTGGCGGCCTGCAGCGTGCGCAGGAAGCGCTCGGGGATCTCGTCGGCGGTGTCGTAGTCGGCCGTTTGCGCCTGCTGCAACGTGTCCCATTCGCGGAACAGCCGCGCCAGCGGGCCGCGCACGGCGGCGGGTGCGGCGCGGTGCGCTTCTTCGAGCGCCGCGCCTTCGAGCTTCGCGGTGTGCATGCCGCGTGCGCGCTCCAGCAGGTTGTGCGCCTCGTCGACCAGCACGGCGACGCGCCAGCCGGCGTCCTTCATGCTGGCGAACAGGAACGCGCTGCTGTCGAAGTAGTAGTTGTAGTCGCCCACGACGACGTCGCTCCAGTGCGTCATTTCCTGCGCCAGGAAATAGGGGCAGACCTCGTGCGCGAGCGCGACCCGCCGCAGCGCCTCGCGGTCGAGCCAGCCCACCTGCGCGGCCTCGGCGCGCGCGGCCGGCAGGCGGTCGTAGAAGCCGCGCGCCAGCGGGCAGGCCTCGCCGTGGCAGGCGCGGTCGGGGTACTCGCAGACCTTCTCGCGGGCCGCGAGTTCGAGCACGCGCGGCCGGTGCGCGCCGCCCTGCCCCAGCACGCGCAAGGCGTCGAGCGCCACGGGCCGCCCGGAGGTCTTGGCGGTAAGGAAGAACACCTTGTCGAGCTTGTGCGCCGCGCGCGCCTTGAGCAGCGGAAAGAGCGTGGCCAGCGTCTTGCCGATGCCCGTGGGCGCCTGCGCCAGCAGGCAGCGCCCGCCCACGGCGGCGCGGTAGACCGCCTCGGCCAGTTCGCGCTGGCCGGTGCGGAAGTCGGCGTGGGGAAACTCGAGTTGCGTCAGTGCGTCGTCGAGCGCGCCGCGGTGCGCGGCCTCGCGCTGCGCCCAGTCGCTGTAGCAGGCGCACAGGGTTTCGAAATGCGTGCGCAGCGTGTCGCGCGTGTGCTGCTCTTCCAGCACGGTCTCGTCGCCGCTGGCCAGGTCGAGGTAGACCAGCGCGACGGTCAGCTGCTCGAGCCCTTCCTGCTCGCACAGCATCCAGCCGTAGCAGCGCACCTGGGCCCAGTGCAGCGCGCGATGGTTGGCGCGGATGGCGTCGAAGTCGCCGCGGAAGGTCTTGATTTCTTCCACCCGCGCCTGCGCCGGGTCGTAGCCGTCGGCCCGGCCGCGCACGCGCAGCGTGCCGCAGGTGGTGGCCAGCGGCACCTCGCTCTGGTAGTCGCCGCCGCGCCGGGCCTGCACCAGCGCGTGGCCGGCCATGCCTTCGAGCGCACTGGGCGCGGGCACGAAGCGCAGGTCGAGATCGCCCGCCTTCGCGCCGAAGGCGCACAGGGCCTTGACGGACACGACGTGCGCCGCCAAAACGGCGGCTGACGGAGCGGAATGGAGGTCGGAAGGCATGCTGCCGATACTGGATGAAATTACAGTATAGCGAGCGCCGAATGCGGCAATACGTCACACAAATCGGTATCGAGGCCTTCTCCGACAGGTCAAATGATCTTTTTCGGCAAGACTTGACAAGTTTTGCTTACAAATGCATTCATGAAAACTCCCTCCGCGATCGACCCCGTCGAATTCGACCGCCTGCTCAGCCGCAACCTCAAGCTGCCGCTGCTGGGCGGACTGATCGGCGCCGTGGCGTTCGTCGCGCTGATCCTGTATCTGCTGACGAGCCTGAGCTGGGTCGAGCACACCGACCAGGTCACGCGCGCCGCCAGCGAACTGCAACGCCGCTCCATCGACATGGAAACGGGCATGCGCGGCTTCCTGATCACCGGCGAGGAGAGTTTTCTCGAGCCCTACCAGTCCGCCCTGCCGCGCCTGAAGGCCGACACCGACGCGCTGCGCCGCCAGGTGTCGGACAACCGCCAGCAGGTGGAGCGCGTCGACCGCATCGTCGGCCTGCAGGAGTCGTGGCTGACCTTCGCGCGGGAAATGATCGAGGCGCGGCGCAACGGCATCAATCCGCAGGCCACCGTTCGGCTGGGCCGCGGCAAGCGCCTGACCGACGACCTGCGCGCCGAGTTCACGGCCTTCATGGACACCGAGCAGACGCTGCGCTTCCAGCGCAACACCGAAGCCAACCGCACGAGCTGGTGGGTGGTCGGGCTGTTCCTTCTGTTCACGCTGGTGTACTCCGGCCTGGTGGCGTTCTTCGGGCGCCGGCAGCTGATGCGCCTGTCCGACAGCTACGACGTGGTGCTGGGCGAACAGGCGGCGCACGCCGAGCGCCTGTCGCAGGAGGCCTGGTTGCGCAACGCTCAGACCGAGCTGGTGGGCGAGCTGGTCGGCGAACTCAGCGCGCCGGACATGGGCCGCAAGATCCTGGCGTTCTTCTCGCGCCACCTCGGCAGCTCGGTCGGCGCGCTCTATGTGCGCGAGCGCCACGGCCCGCTGCGCCGCGCCGCGAGCTACGGTTTTTCGAGCGAGGCCGAAGCCTCGCCGCAGGTGTTCTCCCCCACTGAGAGCCTGATCGGCCAGGCGGCGGCCGAGCAGCGCCGCATGCTGATCGACCCGGTGCAGGCCGATTACCTGAAGGTCAACTCCGGCCTGGGCGAGATGGCGCCCAAGGCCGTGCTGCTGCTGCCGGTGGCGGCCGACGGCGCCGTCAACGGCGTGCTCGAACTCGGCCTGCCGGGCACGCCCGACGCGCGCAGCGAGCAACTGTTCGACCTCGTGGCCGACGACATCGGGACCTCGCTGGCGGCGGCGCGCTACCGCGAGCAATTGCAGGACGTGCTGGCTGAAACGCAGCAGCTCAACGAAGAACTGCAGGTGCAGCAGGAAGAGCTGCGCACCGCCAACGAAGAGCTCGAAGAACAGTCGCGCGCCCTGCGCGCCTCGCAGGCCATGTTGGAGAACCAGCAGGCCGAGCTGGAGCAGACCAACAGCCAGCTGTCGGAACGCACCGAAGCACTCGACCAGCGCAACACCGCGCTGCGCCGCGTGCAGCGCGACCTGGAAGACCGCGCCGACGAGCTGCAGCGCGCCAGCCGCTACAAGTCGGAGTTCCTGGCGAACATGTCGCACGAGCTGCGCACGCCGCTGAACAGCGCGCTCATCCTGGCCAAGCTGCTGGGCGACAACCCGCAGGGCAACCTGTCGCTGGAGCAGGTGAAGTTCGCGGAATCGATCTACGCCTCGGGCAACGACCTGCTGGTGCTGATCAACGACATCCTGGACATCGCCAAGGTCGAGGCCGGCAAGCTCGAACTGGTGCCCGAAGAGGTGCCGCTCGACAAGCTGGCCCAGAGCCTGGAAAGCACCTTCCGCCCGCTCGCGACCGACAAGAACCTGGAGTTCCGCCTGGAGCTGCGGCCCGACGCGCCCGCCCTGCTGGTCACCGACCGCCAGCGCGTGGAGCAGATCCTGAAGAACCTGCTGTCGAACGCGATCAAGTTCACCGAGCGCGGCGAGGTGGCGCTCACGGTGTCGGCCACGGCCGATGGCGGCGCCGCCTTTGCGGTGCACGACTCGGGCATCGGCATCGACCCGCAGCAGCACGAGCTGATCTTCGAGGCCTTCCGCCAGGCCGACGGCACCACCAGCCGGCGCTACGGCGGCACGGGGCTGGGCCTGTCGATCTCGCGCGATCTCACGCAGCTGCTGGGCGGCTCGCTGACGGTGAAGAGCGAAGCCGGCCAGGGCAGCACCTTCACGCTGCAGCTGCCGCCGCGCGCGCCGCAGACCTCGCCCGCGCCGGCCACGCCCGTGGGCACGCTGCGTTCGGTGTCGACGTCTTCGCATGCGCCCGCCGTGCTGTCGCCGCCGCCGCTCGCGCCCCCTGCCCCGGCGCCCGTGGTGCCGGCCCCGCGCTTCGCGGACGACCGATCGATTCCGCGCGACCAGGTGCGCCGCGTGCTGGTCATCGAGGACGAGCCGCAGTTCGCCCACATCCTGTACGACCTGGCGCACGAGCTGGGCTACCGCTGCCTGGTGGCGCACGGCGCGGCCGACGGCTTCGAGCTGGCCACGCAGTTCGTGCCCGACGCGATCCTGCTGGACATGCGCCTGCCCGACAGCACCGGCCTGGATGTGCTGCAAAAGCTCAAGGACTCGCCGCACACGCGCCACATCCCGATCCACGTGGTCTCGGCCGCCGACAACGCGCAGGCCGCCGCGCTGCACATGGGCGCCATCGGCTTCGCGCTGAAGCCGGCCACGCGCGAGGAGCTGACCAAGGTGTTCGGCCGGCTGGAAGAAAAGCTCACGCAGAAGGTCAAGGTCGTGCTGCTGGTGGAAGACGACGCCTTGCAGCGCGAGAGCGTGATCCGGCTGATCGGCGACGACGACATCGAGATCGTCGCGGTCGGCTCCGGCGAGGAGGCGCTGGCGCTGCTGCGCACGCGCGTGTTCGACTGCATGATCACCGACCTGCGGCTGCCCGACATGCAGGGCAGCGAGCTGCTCAAGGCCATGGCGGCGGAAGAGATCGTGTCGTTCCCGCCGGTCATCGTCTACACCGGACGCAACCTCACGCGCGACGAGGAGACGGAGCTGCAGCGCTACTCGCGCTCGATCATCATCAAGGGCGCGCGCTCGCCCGAGCGGCTGCTCGACGAAGTGACGCTGTTCCTGCACAAGGTGGAGGCCTCGCTGTCCAGCGAACGCCAGGGCATGCTGAAGACGGCGCGCGGGCGCGACCGCATCTTCGAGGGCCGCACCATCCTGCTGGTGGACGACGACGTGCGCAACATCTTCGCGCTCACCAGCGCGCTGGAGCAGCGCGGCGCCACGGTCGAGATCGGGCGCAACGGCCGCGAGGCGCTGGAGCGCCTGGACCAGGTCAGCGAGATCGACCTCGTGCTGATGGACGTGATGATGCCGGAGATGGACGGCCTGGAAGCCACGCGCCACCTGCGCGCCGACCCGCGCTTCGCGAAGATGCCGGTGATCGCCATCACCGCCAAGGCCATGAAGGACGACCGCGACCAGTGCCTGGCCGCCGGCGCCAGCGACTACCTGGCCAAGCCGGTCGACCTGGAGCGCCTGTTCTCGCTGCTGCGCGTGTGGATGCCGAAGATGGAGCGCCTGTGACCCGCAAGCCCCTCCCCGCCGCGCTGCAGGACCCGGCCACCGCCCCCATGCAGCCTCAGCCGCTGAGCGACACCGAGATCGAGCTGCGCCTGCTGATGGAGGCCATCTACCTCAAGTACAGCTACGACTTCCGCAACTACACCACGGCCTCGCAGAAGCGCCGCGTGCTGTATGCGCTGGAGCAGCTCGAGCTGCCCAGCATCTCGGCGCTGCAGGACCGCGTGCTGCGCGACGCGGCGCTGTTCGGCCAGTTGCTGCAGTTCCTGACCATTCCCGTGAGCGAGATGTTCCGCGACCCGGCCTACTTCCTGGCGCTGCGCCGGCATGTGGTGCCGATCCTGCACACCTACCCGTCGGTGAAGGTGTGGGTGGCGGGCTGCAGCACGGGCGAAGAGGTGTTTTCGCTGGCCATCCTGCTGCGCGAGGAAGGCCTGCTGGAGCGCACGCAGATCTACGCCACCGACATCAACCCGGCCTCGCTCGAGAAGGCGCGCCAGGGCATCTTTCCGCTCGAGGCGATCCGCGGCTACACGGCCAACTACCAGCGCGCGGGTGGCCTGAGCGCGTTCTCCGACTACTACACCGCCGCCTACGAGGCCGCGCGCTTCGACCCGTCGCTGTGCGCCGACGTGATCTTTGCCGACCACAGCCTGGCCACCGACAGCGTGTTCGCCGAGACGCAGCTGGTGTCGTGCCGCAACGTGCTGATCTACTTCAACCGCCAGCTGCAGGACCGCGCGCTCGGGCTGTTCCACGAGTCGCTGTCGCACCGCGGTTTTCTCGGGCTGGGTTCGAAGGAGAGCATCGACTTCTCGGGCTACGCCGACCGCTTCGACGCCCACGCGCGCGCCGAGCGCATCTACCGCAAGGTCGCATGAAGCGCGGCGGCACGCAGCACCGTCCGTTCCCGGTTCGCCGCGTCGAGGCCGTGGTGCTCGGCGCCTCGGCCGGCGGCATCGACGCGCTCAGTGCGGTGCTCGACGGCCTGCCGGCCAACTGGCGCATTCCGATGGCGGTGGTGCTGCACCTGCCCGAATCGCACGAGAGCCACCTAGCCGAGATCTTTGCGCAGCGCCTGCCAATTCCCGTGCACGAGGCGCTCGACAAGATGCCGCTGGTGGATGGCTGCCTGTACTTCGCGCCGCCGGGCTACCACCTGTCGATCGAGCGCGGGCGCCGCTTTTCATTGAGCTGCGAGCCGCCCGTGCTGTTCTCGCGCCCGTCCATCGACGTGCTCATGGCCTCGGCCGCCGACGCCTACGGGCCCTCGGTGGCCGGCTTTCTCATGACCGGCGCCAACGAGGACGGCGCCGAAGGCCTGCTGCGCATCCACCGCGCCGGCGGACTCACCGCCGTGCAAGACCCGAAAGAAGCCCTGGTTCCCACCATGCCCCTCGCCGCCATTGCGCGCCACGCCCCCGACCACGTGCTTCGGCTGCGCGACCTGCGCATCCTGCTGCAGCTACTGGAGCCCGCCCATGCCCATTGAGGTCGAAAGCAAGCTGCTGATCGTCGACGACCTGCCCGAGAACCTGCTGGCGCTCGAGGCGCTGATCCGCGCGCCCGGGCGGCTGGTGTACCGCGCCGGTTCTGCCGAGGCCGCGCTGGCACTGCTGCTGGAGCACGAATTCGCGCTCGCCATCGTCGACGTGCAGATGCCCGGCATGAACGGCTTCGAGCTGGCCGAGCTGATGCGCGGCACCGAGCGCACGCGGCACATCCCGATCATCTTCGTGAGCGCCGCCGGGCGCGAGATGAACTACGCCTTCCAGGGCTACGAAAGCGGCGCGGTCGACTTCCTGCACAAGCCGCTCGATCCGCACGCGGTGGTCAGCAAGGTGAGCGTGTTCGTCGACCTGCACCAGCACCGCAAGGCGCTGCGCCACGAAATGGAATCGCTGGCCGCCGCGCACCGCAAGCAGGAAGAGCTGGTGCAGCAGCTGCAGCACACGCAGCGCGAGCTGGAGCGCGCGGTGCGCATGCGCGACGACTTCATGTCGATGGTGTCGCACGAGCTGCGCACGCCGCTGAACACGCTCTACCTGGAGGCGCAGCTGCGGCAGCTGCATCTGTCCAAAGGCAAGCTCGACACCTTCTCGCCCGAGAAGCTGCCCACCATGATCGAGCGCGACCAGCGCCAGATCCGCAACATGGTGCGGCTCATCGACGACATGCTCGACGTGACGCGGCTGCGCCGCGACGCGCTGTCGATCCAGACCAAGCCGGTCGACCTGGCCGAGCTGGCCCGCGCCGTGGTCGACAACCTGCGCCACCAGGCCGAGGCCGCGGGCTGCAGCATCAGCCTGGACGCGCCCCCGGCGCTGCGCGGCGTGTGGGACGAGTTCCGCATCGAACAGGTGCTGACCAACCTCTTGACCAACGCGCTGCGCTACGGCGGCGGCAAGCCGGTCGAGATGACGGTGCGCCAGGACGGCGAGCACGCGGTCGTGAGCGTGCGCGACCAGGGCATCGGCATCTCGCCCGAGGACCACCAGCGCATCTTCGAGCAGTTCGAGCGCACCGACGTCAGCCGCAAGCACGCGGCCGGCCTGGGCCTGGGCCTGTACATCACGCACAAGATCGTCAGCCTGCATGCGGGCCGCATCGGCGTGGAGAGCACGCCGGGCCACGGCGCGCGCTTTTTCGTCGAGCTGCCGCTGCAGCCGCCGCCTGCCACGGCCGACGCCGGGAAGTAACAAACAAGGCCTCTGTTACGGATTCCGGTAGGCACAGCGTCGATACTGCGGGATCGCAATCAATGGATGCCGAGAGAAAACAACTGTGAATGTGCTGATCGTCGACGACAACGAGGCCGCGGCCGACCTGCTGCGGGAGCTGCTGACGCTGCAGGATCACACCGCCCGCTGCACCTACACGGCGCAACAGGCGCTGGACGCGGCGGCCGGCGAGCGCTTCGATGCGGCGCTGATCGATCTCACCCTGCCCGACTTTCCGGGCACCGAGGTGGCGCGCCGGCTGCGTGCCACGGCCGCCGAAGGCACGCCGCGGCTGCTGGTGGCGATTTCCGGTTTTTCGGAACGGGACGCGGCGAATGCGGCGCCGGGCGAGGTGCTGTTCGACCACCACCTGCAAAAGCCCATCGACATCGGGGCGCTCGAGCGCATCCTCGCGCCGGGCTGATTCGGCTCCCCTCGCCTTTCAGCGCATCGCGCGGTAGCGGTAGAGGCGAAAACCTTCCTTCTGGATGAAGCCGCTGGGCTCCCAGCCGCGTGCGAGCGCACGGTCGGTGATCTGCGCCATCTGCAGGCCGATGCTGTCCTGGAGGTTGTCCCCCACGGCCAGCTCGAACTTACGGAGTTCGCCGTCCAGGGCCTCCACCGCCGCAATGGCGGCCTCGACATCGGTGAAAGGCCGAACGCTGGTCTGCATTTTTTGTCGCTCCTTCGGCACTCTGCGCGCCTGTTGAACGATGCAAGGCAAGTGTCATGCCCCAGGCCCGAACCCTCCCGCAGGCATGAAATGAATTCTTTGATCTTACAAATGTGACTGAATGTGACGTTTTCGTCAGAGTTCACGCCAAGAATTGGCATGCCTGCAAGCTTGCGGATCGCCGGTCAATCGCGGTCGTCATCGTCGTCGTCATCGTTCGGCGCACGGTAGGGATAGCCGGGGCCGTAGTACAGGCGCCCGCGCGGCGGGACGTAGATCGGGGCCGGCCGGTAGTACACGGGCGGCGGCGGACGGTAGTAGGCCCGCGGCGGTGGCGGTTCGTAGTAGATCGGGGCCGGGTACGCATAGACGGGCGGCGGCACGTAGTACGGCGGTGCATAGACCGCACCGGGCGTGCCGATCTGCACCGACCAGCTCGTGCGCGCGCTGGCAGCGCCCGTGGCGAGCAGCGCGCCGGCGGCGATCGCGGCGACGGCGGCCCATCTGAAAACAGAAGAATCACTTGGGGAATGCATGGTGGCTCCAGGCCTGGCGCGAACGGCGCCGGCGTGGTCCTGCAACGCCACATGTCCCTGCGTGGTGCACCTCGAAGCGCACCAGCTGGTTGCCAAACGTGAACGGGATTCCCAGTCGGCCTTCAGTTCACGATGGCCCGGCGCGACAGCATCACGTCGTCGCCCGTCGTGTTGAAGGCGATGGTCGGCGCGCTGAAATCGCTCAGCGGCGCGCCCAGGCCGATCTCGCCGCGGCCGTGCAGCACGCACTCGTCGCGCCGCAGCGCGATCTCGTGGCTCGGCCCGCCGTTGCCGTGGAAGCGCACCCAGGTGCCGTAGGTGCTGACGTCGATCAGCACGCAACTGCCCTGCCGCTCCTCGATGCGCGCATGCAGCCGCGACACGCGCGGGTCGTTGACCACGAACTGCGCGTCGCCCACGCGACCCAGGTGAATGGGCAGCTGGTCGATGCGGAACATGGAGCGCACGTCGAGCCACGCGAGTTCGATGCGGCCGAAGGTGGAATCGGGCAGCCGCGCCGGCAGCAGCGCGGCCGGCACGGTGAGGAAGCTGGTCAGGTCTTCCTGCCAGTCGATGCGGTGAACGATCGACATCTCGGTGCGCCCGCGGATGCTGATGGGCCCGAGGTCGCGGTGCTGCACCGCGCCTTCGTGCAGTTGCTGGATCACCGCCTCGGTGACCCAGATCTGGCCGGGGCCGGCCAGGTCGCTCAGGCGCGAGGCCAGGTTGACGGCATCGCCGAAGCAGTCGCCCTCCACCTCGACCACATCGCCGCTGGCCACGCCGATCTGCAGCGCCATGCGCAGCGGCACGGGCCAGCCGGCCAGGCGTTTCTGGTGGTAGCGCTGCAACTCGATGACCGCGTGCGTGGCGGCAGCGCCGCTGGTGAAGATGGCGAACACGCCGTCGCCGAGCGATTTCACGACCCGGCCGCCGTGGGCCTCGCACACGCGTCCGATCCATTGGGTCAGCCGCGTCACGGTCTCGGTGGCACGTGCATTCCCCATGGCCTCGAAGACCCTGGTACTTCCGGTCAAGTCCGCGAAAACGACTGTGGAATTGACACCCATACTGTTTTTTCTTGGCGGCAAGCGCTGGTTATGTTGCTCTGGACCTTTCGCCGCTCCTGCGAGAAGTTTCCCCGACATGCGCCTTCACATGCAAGGAACGATCCGCAGAAGCTTCTTGTTGACGCTGCAGCGACAGGGCCAGCTTGGCGCATCGTGCAGATGAATGCCAAAGTTTTTTAATACTTTTGCGCTCAAAATTCAAATGACAACAAAAGAGACCGCTAAAGCTTGTTGTTTGCAAACAAGAAACGGTGTTTCACATCTTGTGTCCCGGCGAACTGAGGCTTAAGGTAGCGACCGTCTCAGCTCCCGGCAATACGCTTTTCGTGACATGCTGCTCTTTCGCCGCCTTTTTCAGCTCCTGAACGTACCCGGCCTGGGCTCGCGGCAGGTTGCGGAAAGTCAGCTCGGGCGCATCCGCACGGCGATGCTGTCGGTGCTCCAGGGCCGCGGTGGCCAATCGATCCAGCGTGTCAGCCAACGCGTGCGCTTTGCGGTCGATGTCGA
Source organism: Variovorax sp. GW531-E2 (assembly GCF_059423125.1). NCBI lineage: Bacteria > Pseudomonadati > Pseudomonadota > Betaproteobacteria > Burkholderiales > Comamonadaceae > Variovorax > Variovorax sp. GW531-E2. The sequence goes on from NZ_JBWKXQ010000002.1 coordinate 155,395, forward strand.
GACCCTCTGGTACCTGCGTCAGGACGTGATGGTGGCGCTGAGCGCCATCGACGGCGAATCGGCCGCGCGGCGCCAGATGAAAGAAATCAACAGCATGTTCAAGGGCGGCCTGCCCGGCTCGATGGGCCCGCGCGTCCATCAGCGTTTCACCAACCAGTGATGTCCTGATCGGCCGGCATCGCAGCGGCACCGGTGGCCGCCTGCGTGCTGGCTCAATGGTCGTGGCCGTGATGGTCGTGACCGTGGTGAGCATGGTCATGGTGGCCGTGCCGATGGCCCCACACCAGGAACACGTCGCGCCCCTCGGCGGCCAGCGCCACCTTCGCGCCCACCGGCAGCAGCACCTTGGTCTGCACATGCCCGAACGGCAGGCCGGCAATCACCTGCACCTTCTTCAGGCTGGCGCGCAGCCGTTCGATCACCGTGTTCATGCCGAAGCCGCGGTCGTAGCCGGCGATGTTGCGCACGCCCGTGAACTGGCCGAACACGACGGCCTTCTGGCGCGCCAGCACGCCCGCGAGCTTCAGCTGGTCGAGCATGCGTTCGATGCGGTACGGGTGTTCGTTGGTGTCTTCGATGAAGAGCACGCCCTTGTCGACCACCGGGAAGTACGGCGTGCCCAGCAGGCTGGTCAGCACGCAGAGGTTGCCGCCCCAGAGCACGGCGTCTTCGACCGGCTTGACCTTGAGCTCGGCGTCGCGTGCCGGCATGCGCCAGCCGGTGCCTTCGCCCTGCCCGCTCAACAGGTCGTCGAAGCAGGCTTCCATGATGTCGTCGGCACCGCCTTCGGCGCCGAAGTCTTCGCCGACCGCGGGGCCCGACCAGGTGACGGCGCCATTCTTGGCCAGCAGTGCGTTCTGCAGGGCCGTGAAGTCGCTGCAGCCGACGAACTCGGTGCCCTTGTCGATGGCCTTGGCCAGCGCCTTGTACGGCAACGCATCGAGGATGCGCGTGAGGCCGTAGCCGCCGCGCGCGATCAGCGCCACATCGGCGCCGCTGGCGGCCGCGCGCGAAATGGCGGCGAGCCGGGTGGCGTCGTCGCCCGCGAAACGCTGGTGCGCCGAGAGCGCGGCTTCATCGACTTCGACTTCATGGCCCAGGGCCTTCAGCCGCGCCACGCCGCGCCGGAAGGCGGCCTTGTCGCGGATGGCACTGGAGGGGGAATAGATGTAGATATGTTTGGACGTCACGTCGTCGAGTATCCCATTGCGTCCCGGATCTGCCGGGCCAGGGGGGCGGCCTGCGCGGCCGTGGGACCGCCCGATGCGGCACGCGGACCCAGCGCGCGCAGCGCAGCTTCGTAGCCGCGGTCGGGGAACGGCGCGCGCCAGGCGTCCTTGGCGCGCACGCCACTGTCGGGTGCGGCGAGCATTGCGGTGAAGCGGCCCGGTGCCGCCGTTTGCAGCAGCGTTGCCAGTTCATCGCCCGCCTCGCTGTGCACCAGCGCGAGCGGTTCGGGATGCACCTGCTCGAGCCACGCCAGCAGCACGTCGCGGTGCCATTCGAGCTGGTGCGTGGCTTCGCGCTTGGGCTTGTCGCTCTTGCCGAAGCCGATCAGGTCGGGCACCAGCGTACGCACGCCGGGCGCGCCGACGAGGTGGCGGAAGAAGTAGCCCCACTCGCCCGGGCCATGCAGGCACAGGACGTCCGCCACGCGGCCGTCGCTGCCGGCCGGGCCGGCTTCGTCGATCCAGTGCAGGCGCCAGCCCTGCAAGATTGGCAGGTCCTGGGCGTGATGCGGCGCGAAGCCGAAATCGGTGAGCGCGGCAAAGCGTTCGGCGGGCGTGCGCAAGGCATCGTCGCGCAGCGGCTCGGCCTGCGCGCGCGCGGCGCTGCGGCGTTGCTGGAAGAAGCGCTGCAGCAGCGCAGTGCAGTCGTCGGCCAGCACGCCGCCCTGCACGCGGGTGTGATGGTTCAGCTTCGGCTCGGCGAAGAGATCGAGCACCGAGCCCGCGGCGCCCGTCTTGGGGTCGGCGGCGCCGAACACCACGCGCGCCAGCCGCGAATGCAGCATCGCGCCCGCGCACATCGCGCAGGGCTCGAGCGTGACGAACAGCTCGCAGCCGTCGAGCCGGTAGTTGCCGAGCGCGGCGGCGCCGGCGCGCAGGGCGTTGATCTCGGCGTGCGCGCTCGGGTCGTGCTGCGCCACGGGCGTGTTGCGGCCGGTCGCGATGACCTGGCCGTCCTTCACCAGCACCGCACCCACCGGCACCTCGCCCGCGTCGGCCGCGCGCTGCGCTTCCTGCAGCGCGAGCGCCATCCAGTGCGCGTCCGATGTCGATGCGGCCGGCTCAGTTGTCATCGGGCATCTTGCGGGCCTGGGCCGCGGCGTCGAGGGCGTCCTTGACCTGTTGCTGGACCTGCTGCGCCTGCGTGCGTGCATCGACCGCCGCAGGAGCCGACACGCCGGGCGCTGCCGGTTGTTTGGCGATGGCGGTGCGCGACAGCTGCTGCTTCGCCAGCAGGCCGACGACCACCAGCGCGAGCACGAGGCCGATCAAACCGAACATCCGCATCTCAGCGCGCCTCCGGTGCGACGGCCATGCCGAGCCGGTCCATCCACAGGGCCAGCGCCTGCTCGTCGGCCGAGCCGGCGCGGTAGACCTCGCGCATCGCCGCATGCGATTCGGGCCGGTGCTGGTTGAGCTTGATCTTGCATTGCAGCGCCGTCACGTGCAGCTCGAAGCCCATGATGCCGGCCAGCATCTTGCGCTGGAACTCCTCGCCGAGGTCCTTCCACTGCTGGGCGTAGGCCGGCTCGTGGTCGCCGATGAGCTTCTTGAGCAACGCGTCCTTGGCCTCGGGCGTCTCGACGAGCCGGGCTTCGACGGTGCAATGGACCGCGAGGTAGTTCCATGTCGGCACCCGCGCCAGGTCGGGATAGACCGAAGGCGACAGGTAGGCGTGCGGCCCCTGGAACACCACCACCGCGCGCGGCCGCGCCTGCAGGTAGCGCCAGTGCGGGTTGGGCTTGGCGCAATGCCCCAGCAGCACGAGCGCATCGCCCTCTCGCGGCTCGGCCACGATGGGCAGATGGGTGACGAAGGGCAAGCCCTCGTCGTCATTCGAGATCAGGTTGGCAAAGGGATGCGCGCGCATCAGGCCCAGCGCGACGGCCGGGTCCTTGGCGTTGAACTGCGGAGGCATGTACATGGGGCGGTTCCTCGTGGGGAGGTCCGATTGTCCCCGAGTCGCCCCCGGCTTGCGGTGCGGCAGGCTACTTGGCGCGTGCCGCTTCGAGCTGCTTCACCATCGCGGTGTAGCCGCGCGCCTTTGCGAGCTGCAGCGGCGTGAGGCCCTGGCGGTCGGCCAGTTGCAGGTTGGCACCGCCGGCGATCAGCGCGGCCAGCGTGCGCTGGTGGCGAGCACCACCGTCGCCGAGCACGATCGACTCGATCACCGCCGTCCAGTGCAGGTTGTTCACGTGGTCCAGCGGCGCACCGGCCGCGACCAGCCGGCGCACGACCTCGTCGTGCCCCAGGTGCGCGGCAGCAATCAATGCGGTGCCGTCGTAGCGGCTGGTGACCTGCCCGGGCTTGGCGCCCAGTTGCAGCAGCAGCGTGAGCGTGGTCACGTCGTCGGCCACGGACGCGATGGTCACGGCGTCGTAGCGGTCGTCCTCGAGCAGGTCGATGTTCGCGCCTGCCTTGGCGAGCAGCGTCACGGCGTCGCGCTGGCGCGCATAGGTGGCGACCTGCAGCGGCGTGCGGCCGCGCGCGTCGCGCACATCGAGGCTGGCGCCGGAGGCGATCAGGCTCTTGAGCTTGGGCAGGTCGCCGTGCCAGGCGGCGCGGTGCAGGCCTTCATAGGCCAGCACTTCGGCAGCCAGCGGCGGCACCTGGGCCGCCGCGCCGGGCGCGGCGCTCCAGCCGATCGCGGCGGCGAGCACCGCCGACCAGAGACCGCGCGCCGTCATCAGAGCTGGCCCTTGACCTTCTCGAGCGCGGCGTTGGCGCACTGCTCGTCGAGGTGGCCGCCAGGCGCACCGCCCACGCCCACGGCACCGATCACTTCGTTGCCCGACTTGATCGGCACGCCGCCGCCCAGCAGCAGGAAGCCCGGCAGGTACACGAGGTTGGCGGCGCCGGGGTTCTTCTGGGCGCCTTCCATCATGGCTTGCGTGGGGCTCTTGGCCGAAGCCGAGGTCCAGGCCTTGCGTTCGCTCGACGACAGCGTGTGCGGGCCGGCGTTGTCGGCGCGCTGCACGGCGCGCACGGTGCCGGCGCGGTCGACCACGGTGGCGGCCACGTTGTAGCCGTTGGCGGCGCAGGCGGCCACGGTTTCTGCGGCGATCTGGTTGGCCAGCGCGAGCGAGATGTTCTTCTCGGTGCGAACAGCGGGGGCCGGCGTCTGGGCCTGGGCGACGGAAGCAGCGAGCAGAACGGCGAGGCCGCCAACGCGGATGATCGATTGCATGTGTTGTTTCTCCAGTGATGAGAGGGTTCGTGCCGGCCTGTGCCGACCACGGTGTCACTGTAAAAAATACGGTCCGCTGCAACCATTCGTACGGCTACGCCCGGCACTCCGTAGAACTACGGAGCGCCCTCTTCTCCCGCGTCCGACGCCAGCACGGCGTAGCGCCGGATCAGCTGCGCCAGCGAGTCGCAGTCGAGCTTGGCGAACAGGTTGGCACGGTGGGTCTCGACGGTGCGCGGCGACAGCGCCAGCACGCGCGCGATCTCCTTGTTGGTGAGCCCCTGCACGATGAAGGCCAGCACCTCGCGCTCGCGCTCCGACAGCTGCGCCACCCGCTCGCGCGCGGCGTTGTCGGCCTGCGATCGCTCGCGCGTGCGCACGTGCTGGCGCACGGCCTGCTGCAGGGCTTCGAGCAGCTGCTCGTCGTCCACCGGCTTCTCGAGGAACTCGGCCGCGCCGGCCTTGAAGGCGCGGCGGCACATCTCGACCGTGCCGTGGCCGGTCAGCATGATCACGGGCTGGTCGACGCCCTGCGCCACCAGCCGGTCCAGCACCGTGAGGCCGCTAATGCCGGGCATGCGCACGTCCAGCACGATGGCGCCGACGCTCGCGCGGTCGAAGCCGTCGATGAAGGCCTGTGGATCGGCCCAGCCCTGCACGCGCAGGCCGACGGTGCCGATCAGCAGCGACAGGCTGTCGCGCACGGCCTGGTCGTCGTCGATCAGGTGGATCAGGGGCGATTGGGGCTGGTCGGCGGTCAACGTGTTCATGTCGAAGGTGCCACCAGTGGCAGCAGCAAGGTGAAGCGCGCACCGCGCGGCGAGGCATTGGCGGCGCTCAGGCTGCCGCCCATGCCGCTGGCCAGCGTTTCGCTCAGGCTCAGGCCGAGGCCCAGGCCGCCTTCGCGCGTGCTGAAGAAGGGTTCGAACAGGCGAGGCAGCGCCTCGGGCGCGATGCCGCGGCCGTTGTCGGTGACGGTCAGCACGCCCTCCTCGCCGTTGCGGCCGACCGAGACCACGAGGCGCCGTTCGGCGGCGGGCACGAGGTCCAACGCCTGCATCGCGTTCATCAGCAGGTTGTGCACGATCTGCTCCAGCGCCACGGCCTCGGCCTGCACGCGCACGGGCGCCTGCGCGCTGGCATCGAACTGGGCCGCCACGCCGTGGCGCGCGAACTCGGGCGCCAGCAGGTGCATGGCGCTGCGCACCACCTCCTGCAGCACCAGCGGCTTCACGTCGCCACCGGCTTCGGGGCGTTCGATCACGCGGCGCAGGCGGCCGACCACGCCGGAGGCACGGCGGGCCTGCTCGACGGCCTGCCCCATCGCGTCGCGCGCGGTGGCGAGGTCGGGCGGGTCGTCGTCGAGCAGGCGGCGCGCGGCCTGGGCGTTGGCCAGCACGGCCGTGAGCGGCTGGTTGAGCTCGTGCGCCAGCCCGGCCGACAGCTCGCCCAGCGCATTGAGGCGCGCCACCTGCCCCAGGCGCAGCAACTCCTCCGCGCGGCGCCGCGCGATGCGCTGGCGCTGCGCGGCCCACAGGCCCGCCAGCAACAGCGCCATCGCCACCGCCCAGCCGCCGATGGTGCGCCACGGCAGCTCGGCCCAGCCGACCTCGCGCTCGGCCACCAGCTCGAACGGCTGGCTCGGCGATGCCAGTTCCTTGCTCAGGCTGTAGCGCCAGCCATGCGCGGCCGACTGGCCGTGTTGCAGCACCAGTTGCTGGCCGTCGCGCTGCAGGACCAGGCGCACGGGACTGCGCTGCGGGTTCATCGGCCAGTCGCGCCAGGGCACCGAGCCGACGAGGTCGATCTCGAGCGCATAGCTCAGCGGCTCCGAGCCGATCACGAGCTGGTAGCGGCCGTGCGCCAGGTCGAGCACGGCCAGGTCGGCGCGGCGCTCGGCGCGCGAGCGGGCCTCGGCGGCGGCCAGCGCGTCGGCGTGCTCGGCATCGGGCCAGGACTCCTCGGCCGCGCGCCGCTGCACGCGCAGGATCGACGAGTACACCGACGGCAGGCGCCGCTCCGGGTAGTCGGCGCCGGCGTTGGGCTCCAGCAGCGCGAGCGTGGCCAGCACGGCGTCGTACTGCACCACCTGCTGGCTCATGAGGCGGTGCGCAATGCGCGCGTCGGTCTCGAAATCCTGCTGGAGCCGGGTCAGCTCGGCGCGCGCGAACCACACGGCGCCGGCGGCCGTGAGCACCACCCAAGCCAGCCACCAACCGCCCCGCGTACGCAACCACTGTGTCATGGCGCGGATTGTGCCCGGCGCCGACGGGCCTCCCCGCTTGGCCGAAAATGCGGACCCAGACATGGCTGACGTGCAGGACTCCCTCTTTTCCGACCTCCCCGAACTTCCGCGCCCGGTTGAAGCGGCCGAGGCGCCGGCGCCTTCGCCGAAGAAGCCGCGCGGCGCCACCGTGAAGCCGGTGGCACCCGACGCGGCCCTGGTCGCCCTCGCCGCCGAGTTGCCGCCGCAGCTGCGCCTGGGCACCTCGTCGTGGAGCTACCCGGGCTGGGCCGGCCTGGTCTGGGATGGCGACTACGCCGAGACCGTGCTCTCGAAGAACGGCCTGTCGGCGCTCGCCCAGCACCCGCTGCTGCGCACCGTGAGCCTGGACCGCAACTTCTACCGCGCCCTCACCGCCAGCCAGTACGCGCGCTACGCGGCCATGGTGCCGGACGACTTCCGTTTCGTCGTGAAGGCCCCGAGCCTCGTGACCGACGCCACCGTGCGCGACGAAAGCGGCCGCGGCACGCAGGCCAACCCGGTGTTCCTGAGCCACGAGATCGCGCTACAGGAGTTCGTGCAGCCAGCGCTCGACGGGCTGGGCCAGCGCATCGGCGCGCTGGTGTTCCAGCTGAGCCCGATCCCCGCGCACCTGCTGGCCGACCAGCCCGCGCTGATCGCCCGCATCGGCGCCATGCTGGCGGCGATGCCCGACCTGAAACCGACCGCACCCGACGCCGTGCTCGCCGTCGAGGTGCGCGACCCGCAGTTGCTGTGCCCCTCCTTCGCCGACATGCTGCGCAGCGTGGGCGCAACCTTCTGCATGGGCCTGCACGCGAAGATGCCGCCCATCGAAGACCAGCTGCCGATGCTGCGCGCCCTGTGGCCCGGGCCGCTGGTGTGCCGCTGGAACCTGCACCGCCGCCACGGCCGCTTCGGCTATGAAGATGCCGAAAAACTCTACGGCCCCTTCGACAAAGTGCTCGACCCCGACCCCGAAACCCGCGCCGCGCTGGCCAAGGTGATCGCCGGCACCACGGGCGCCGGGCAGAACGCCTTCGTCACCGTGAGCAACAACGCCGAAGGCTGCGCGCCGCTGACCATCGCCTCGCTGGCGCAGGACATCGTCGACCGGATCTGCCGCTAGGACGCCCGCCATGCCTTCGATCTCGTTCCGGCCCCTGCAATCCACGGATTTCGCGATGCTCCACGAGTGGCTGTGCCGCCCGCATGTGGCCGAATGGTGGACGCCCGTGCCGACGCTCGCCGAGGTCGAGGCCGACTTCACGCCGATGCTGGCGCCTGACTCGCCCGACCGCGGCTACATCGCGCTGTACGACGGGCAGCCTTTGGGATTCATCCAGTCGTACGTCGTGATGGGCTCGGGCGACGGCTGGTGGGAAGACGAGCGCGATCCGGGTGCGCGCGGCATCGACCAGTTCCTGGCTCAGGCGGACCAATTGAATCGCGGACTCGGCAGCGCGATGGTCCGCGCCTTCACGAACCAGCTGTTCGCCGACCCGGCGGTGACGCGCATCCAGACAGATCCTTCGCCGCACAACGCCCGCGCGATCCGCAGCTATGCCAAGGCCGGCTTCCACGCGCTCGGCGAAGTGACCACGCCCGACGGGCCCGCGTTGCTGATGGTGCGCGAGCGCGGCGACTAAGCCGCAGGCGGCGCAGCGTCGAGGTCGCACCACATGTGGACCTTCGACGAGAACACGCCATCGAGCACGGTGGCCATCGGCTCGACGCCGAAGACCTGGAAGCCGCAGCGCTCGTACAGCGCCTGCGCCGGGCGATTGCCGTCGGTCACCGTCAGTTGCACCACGCGCACGCCGCCGAGCGTGCGTGCATGCGCGAGCAAGGCCCGCACGAGTTGTCGCCCGGCGCCCGCGCGCCGTGCCGATTCCGCCACCACCATGCCGAACAAGGTCGCCTTGTGGCGCGTGCGCTGCCGCGATTCGCGACCCAGCCCTGCCGCACCGACCAGCGCGCCGGCGGCATCGAAGGCGCCGTACACCACCTCGGCGGCATCGGCGTCCGTGCGCAGGCGCGTCTCCCACCACGTCGGCGGCAGGCTGGCACGCTCTTCGACCGTGGAGGTGAAGGCTTCGGGGTGCCGCGCGTAGGCGTCGAGCATCAGCGCGCGGTAGGCCGGCGCGTCGGCGGGAACCAGACGGCGAACGGTAGGAGCGGCTTCAGAAACGGGCACAGACGGACTGCCTTTCCTGCAACACGGCCTCTTGCGCGAAGCGCTGGCGGTAGGTATCGATCAACGCGGCGATGGTCGCGTCGGTCTTCGCGTCGCGCGGGTGCAGCAGCACGACCAGCTTCGAGGGCTCGCGCACCACCTGCCCCGACGCGCCGCGCCACTGGCCGGCGGCGTCGAGCACGGTGAAGCCTTGCGGAAAGGCCGGCGTGACACGGGTGTCGAGAAAGTTGGCCCAGTCGGCGTCGGACACCTGACCACCCGTGGGGATGGCGCGGCCGAAATAGAGGGTGTCGCGCTCGAAGGCTTCGAAGCCCGTGGCGCAGTGGCCGGACGGCCGTGCGGCGCAACCTGCAAGCACCGCGGTGGCCAGCGCGCCCGCCACGCCTGCGCGAAACAGCCGGTGGCGTGCGACGTTGCTCATGCCGGCCCCTCGGTCTTGGTTCAGGCCTCGGGCGCAATCGACTCGGCGTACTCGTACAGCGCGCCCAGGATTTCCTCGCCGCGCTCGTCGGCGTTCTCGGACAGCGCATCGACTTCGCTGAACAGCGCCTCGATGGTGCGGGCCCCGCCCTCGCCCTTGAACAGGCGCGCCACGCGCAGCGCTTCCCAGCGCTCGGCTTCTTCCTCGTTCAACGACTCGGGCCAGTTGCGTGCGCGGTAGCGAAAGAGGATTTCTTCGAGCCGCCCGTCGTCGAAGGCCACGCGCTCCTTGGCGAGCCCCTCGGGCGACAGCCCGCGCAGCTGGTTCAGGCGTCGGCGGTCACCGTTACCGACAAAGCCGCCATAGAGGTCTTCATCGACATCGGGCGTCGCCTCCTTCGGACGGGAAAAAACCTGCGACCAGATGGCGCTCATGTCGGGCAGGTCGCGCGCGATGGCGGCGTGGCGCATGGCGGTGTCCATGTCGACACCCCAGCGCTCGGCCATGGCCGGTGCCAGCGTGCGCAGGTTGCCGACCACCATCGGCGACTTGTTCAGGTGCACGCTCTTCATCGGCAGTCGCGTCATGCCTTCGGGCAGATCGGCGGTGCGCGTGAACAAGCGCAGGCGCAGCGTCTCGGCGTCGAGGTCGCGCAGCTCGCTCGGGTCTTGCGACAGGTCCCAGGCCAGCAGCTCGTTCTTGTTGGTCGGGTGGCTGGCCAACGGCCACATCACGGCCAGGCAGCCGCGCTCGACCGGGAACATGCCCGACACGTGCAGGAAGGGCTTGGCGGTCTCGCGCATCGCGGGCAGGCCGAGTTCCATCGCCACGCGGTCCTTCTTGTGCAGGCCGAAGGCGAAGTCGAACAGCTTGGGTTGCTTGTCGCGGATGAGCCGCGCCAGCGCGATGGTGGCGCGCACGTCGGACAGCGCATCGTGCGCCGACTCGTGCAGCAGGCCGTTGGCGCGCGCCAGGTCTTCGAGCTTGAAGCTGGGCTTGCCGTCTTCCTTCTTCGGCCACTCGATGCCGTCGGGGCGCAACGCGTAGGTCAGGCGCACCACGTCGAGCAGGTCCCAGCGGCCGCAGTCGTTCTGCCATTCGCGCGCATAGGGGTCGATGAGGTTGCGCCAGAACAGGAAGCGCGTGACCTCGTCGTCGAAGCGGATGGTGTTGTAGCCCACGCCGATGGTGCCGGGCTGCGAGAAGGCCTGCTCGATGTGCGCCGCGAACTCGTGCTCGGGAATGCCGCGCTCCAGGCAGACCTGCGGCGTGATGCCGGTGATCAGGCAGGCCTCGGGGCTGGGCAGGTAGTCCGGCGCGGGCTTGCAGTAGATCATCAGCGGTTCGCCGACCTCGTTGAGCTCGGCGTCGGTGCGGATGGCCGCGAACTGCGAGGGACGGTCGCGGCGCGGCACGGCGCCGAAGGTTTCGTAGTCGTGCCAGAGAAAGGTGTGGTTCATTCAGAGCAAGGGAGAAAACAGTCGCGCAATGGCATCGCCGAGGCGGCGCCAGAAAGTCTGCGGGCGGTGGGCGCGCACCGCGCCGGAGCTGTGCAGGTCGGTTTCGAATTGCGCCGCCAGCGGCTGGGTCAGCGCGGGCCCGTAGACCACGGCGCAGACCTCGAAGTTGAGCCGGAAGCTGCGGTTGTCGAAATTGGCGGTGCCGATCATCGCGCAATGGTCGTCGACCACCAGCGTCTTGGAGTGCAGCATGCGTTCCTTGTACTCCCAGATCTTGACGCCCGCGGCGATCAGCTCGTCGAAGTACGAACGCGCGGCGGCGCTCACGATGGCCGAATCGCTGCGGCGCGGCACGAGCAGCCGCACGTCGACACCGCGCAGCGCCGCGCTGGTCAGCGCCATCAGCGCGGGCTCGCCCGGCACGAAGTACGGCGTGGTGAGCCAGGCCCGGCGCGTGGCCGAATGGATGGCCTCGACGTGCATGCGGTGGATGGCCTCGAAGGCGTTGTCGGGGCCGCTGGTGACGATCTGCACCGGGATGTCGCCCGCCTCCACCTGGGGCAGCAGCGCGTCCAGGACGGCGTCGGAGCGGTGCTGCTTTTCGCCGGTGGCGTAGCTCCAGTCCTCCAGGAAGGTGGTCTGCAGCCAGCGCACCGCGCTGCCTTCGATGCGCACGTGCACGTCGTGGTACGCGTCCTTGGGGTTGGTGCGCTTGTCTTCCTCGTCGGTGATGTTCACGCCGCCCGTGAAGCCCACGCGGCCGTCGCACACCACGATCTTGCGGTGGGTGCGGTAGTTGGTCACAGGGCGCAGGCGCCGGCCGATCTTGGTGTCGTGGAATAGCGCCACTTCCACGCCCGCCGCGTGCATCGGCGCCATGAACTTGCGGCCGATGCGCTTGGAGCCGAGCGCGTCGAGCAGCAGGCGCACCCGCACGCCGGCCTGCGCGCGCTCGACCAGCAGGTCGCGCAGCGCGGTGCCGATGCGGTCGGGCTCGAAGATGTAGTACTCGAGGTGGATGTGGTCGCGCGCCGCGCGCACGGCCTCGAAGATCGCGTCGAAGGTGCGCGCGCCGCCCGAGAGCAGCTCGACGCCCGTGGCGCTCGACACCGGCAGGCCGCAGGCGGCGGTGCCCAGCCGGGCCATCTGCTGCAGTGCCGGCGGCGCATGCTGCGAGGCGTCACGCAGCCGCGCCAGGTCGGCCTGCGCATGGGCGTTCGCGCGGTTGCGCAGGCGCTTGAGCCGCTGCTTGCGCAGCCGCTGCGGCCCCAGGAAGTAATAGACGATGAAGCCCGCGAACGGCAGCAGCGCCAGCGACAGGATCCAGCTCATGGTGGACACCGGCGCACGCTTTTGCATCACGATCCAGATCGACAGCACGGCGATGTAGCCGCTCCACGCCAGGGAGAGGCCGGTTTTCCATTCGTGGCTGAGTTCGGGGAGGATCAAGGCAAAAGCGGTTGAAGGCGGGGTGTTTTCGGCCGGCCCAAAGAAAAAGGCCAGCAGCGAATGCTACCGGCCTTTGACTTCGTTCCTCAGAGAGGCGGGATCAGCCCGTGGCTGCTTCCTCGGCTTCGGGCTTCGACTTGCCTTCCTTCTTCGGGATCGGCTGGATGTCGAGCAGCACTTCGTCCTTCTCGTCGAGGTCGACTTCGAGGCGACCGCCGTCGGTCAGGCGACCGAACAGCAGCTCGTCGGCCAGTGCACGACGGATCGTGTCCTGGATCAGGCGCTGCATCGGGCGTGCGCCCATCAGCGGATCGAAGCCCTTCTTCGCCAGGTGCTTGCGCAGCTTGTCGGTGAAGGTGACCTCGACCTTCTTCTCGCTGAGCTGGGTTTCCAGTTGCAGCAGGAACTTGTCGACCACGCGCAGGATGACCTGTTCGTCGAGCGCCTTGAAGTTGACGATGGCGTCCAGACGGTTGCGGAATTCAGGCGTGAACAGGCGCTTGATGTCGCCCATTTCGTCGCCGGCCTGCCGCGCGTTCGTGAAGCCGATGGTCGCCTTGTTCATGGTCTCGGCACCCGCGTTCGTCGTCATGATGATGATGACGTTGCGGAAGTCGGCCTTGCGCCCGTTGTTGTCGGTCAGCGTGCCGTGGTCCATGACCTGCAGCAGCACGTTGAAGATGTCCGGGTGCGCCTTCTCGATTTCGTCGAGCAGCAGCACCGCGTGCGGCTTCTTCGTGACAGCCTCGGTCAGCAGACCGCCCTGGTCGAAACCGACGTAGCCCGGAGGTGCGCCGATCAGGCGGCTCACCGCGTGACGCTCCATGTACTCCGACATGTCGAAGCGGATCAGCTCGATGCCCATGATGTAGGCCAGCTGCTTGGCCGCTTCGGTCTTGCCGACGCCCGTGGGGCCGGAGAACAGGAACGAGCCGATCGGCTTGTCGCCCTTGCCCAGGCCCGAGCGTGCCATCTTGACCGCGGAGGCCAGCACTTCGAGTGCCTTGTCCTGGCCGAACACCACGCTCTTGAGGTCGCGCTCGATCGTCTGCAGCTTGCTGCGGTCGTCGTTGCTGACGTTGGCCGGGGGAATGCGCGCGATCTTCGCGACGATTTCCTCGACCTCGGTCTTGCTGATGGTCTTCTTGCGCTTGCTCGGCGGCAGGATGCGCTGGGCGGCACCGGCTTCGTCGATGACGTCGATCGCCTTGTCGGGCAGGTGACGGTCATTGATGTACTTGGCGCTGAGCTCGGCTGCAGCCTGCAGGGCCGCCACGGCGTACTTCACGCCATGGTGTTCCTCGAAGCGCGACTTCAGGCCCTTGAGGATGTCGACGGTTTCCTGCACCGACGGTTCGACCACGTCGACCTTCTGGAAACGACGCGACAGGGCCGCGTCCTTCTCGAAGATGCCGCGGTATTCCGTGAAGGTGGTGGCGCCGATGCACTTGAGCTGGCCGCTGGAGAGCGCCGGCTTGAGCAGGTTCGACGCGTCGAGCGTGCCGCCCGAGGCTGCGCCCGCACCGATCAGGGTGTGGATTTCGTCGATGAACAGGATGGCGTTCGGCTTGTCCTTGAGCGACTTGAGCACGCCCTTCAGGCGCTGTTCGAAGTCACCGCGGTACTTGGTGCCGGCCAGCAGCGCGCCCATGTCGAGCGAATAGACCTGCGCCTCGGCGAGGATCTCGGGCACGTCGCCCTGGGTGATGCGCCATGCCAGGCCTTCCGCGATCGCGGTCTTGCCCACGCCGGCCTCGCCCACGAGCAGCGGGTTGTTCTTGCGCCGGCGGCACAGGATCTGGATGACGCGCTCGACCTCGTATTCGCGGCCGATCAGCGGATCGATCTTGCCGTCCTTGGCAAGCTGGTTGAGGTTTTGCGTGAACTGTTCGAGCGGCGAGGCCTTCTCGTTGCGTTCGCCGCCGCCCTCTTCGCCCTCGCCCTGAGGCGCTTCGCCGCTGCCCTTGACGGCTTCCGGTGGATCGCTCTTCTTGATGCCGTGGGCAATGAAATTGACCACGTCCAAGCGGGTGACGCCCTGCTGGTGCAGGTAGTACACGGCGTGCGAATCCTTCTCGCCGAAGATCGCGACCAGCACGTTGGCGCCGGTGACTTCCTTCTTGCCGTTGCCGGTGGACTGCACGTGCATGATGGCGCGCTGGATCACGCGCTGGAAACCCAGGGTGGGCTGGGTGTCGACATCATCGGTACCCGCCACTTGGGGCGTGTTGTCCTTGATGAAGTTGGTGAGCGACGCCCGCAGGTCGTCGACGTTCGCCGAGCAGGCGCGCAGAACTTCCGCGGCGCTCGGGTTGTCCAGCAAAGCGAGCAGCAGATGTTCCACGGTGATGAACTCGTGGCGTTGCTGCCGGGCCTCGACGAAGGCCATGTGCAAGCTGACTTCCAGTTCCTGGGCAATCATGTGATTTCCTTTTGCCTTGCTGTAAATAAGTTCTCAGATGGGTTGGAGCGCGTGCAATTCAACTGGTTCACGCGACCGGTTCGCTGACACATTGCAGCGGGTGCCCTGCCTGCTGCGCGGCCTCCATCACCTGATTGACCTTGGTGGCCGCCATGTCGCGGGAATAAACCCCACAGACACCCCGGCCATCGAGGTGGATCTTGAGCATGATCTGGGTCGCCGTCTCTCGGTCCTTGCTGAAGTATTCCTGCAGGATGACGATCACGAACTCCATCGGCGTGTAGTCGTCGTTCAGCATGACGACCTGGTACATCTGGGGCGGCGCCGTTTTTTGCGGGCGGCGCTCCAGAACGACCGAATCTCCGTCGTCGCCCGCCGGTTTCTGCGCCGGTGGGGTGCTGGGAGTTTTGGGAATTCTCGTTGCCATGAAAAAGATTCTATAGAGCGTGCAAGCACCGTGCCGACGCCAACAGACTTGGTGACGCCTATTCGACAAATCAAGAGGCATGCGTCGTGTACGACAGCACGAAGACAGACGTAAAAAAACCGGCAGGTTGCCGGTCTTTTTTACAGATTGCGCAGAACGGGACCTTTGGGCGCCGGCAATTTCCGGCCCGGCACCCGGGTCGGAACCGGCAGATCGGGCGGCAAGGCGTCGATTTCTTCGTCGGTGAGTTCGCGCTCGGGGGCCGATTCTGCCTCCGGGTCAACAGCGGTGGGCAGGGCGAGCGGGACCGGCGAGTTCTGCGGCTCCGAATCCTCGTGAAAGGCGGGGCCTGGTTGCGATCGCGGCCGCTGTGTGGGGAACGGTGCAACGGGCGGCGCAACCGGCCCTCCTCTTCTGCCCGCCAAAGGGGGGAGCGCTGGCGACAACGCCTGCCATTCAGCCATCCGCCGCGCATCTTGCTCAGCCTGCCACCGCGCCAGTGCCAAGCGTTGCGCTTTCTGATGTGCGGTCTGCTGCTGCCCAAGCAGCGCCAACTCGGCGCGGATCATCAGTCGCACCTGTTCGCGCTCCGAATCCGAGGCACGGCGCTGCGCGTCGAGTTGCCTGCCGAGCCTGTGCGAGAACACCCAGAGGCCCAGCAAGGCGCCGGCGGCGCCGACCGCGAAGCAGACGACAAGAAAATTGGCCTGGATCAGCGTCACAGCGAAGCCTCCTCGTCGGCGTCCCACTTGCGCAGCAGATCGAGTGGAATGGCATCGGCCACCTGGGAAAACCGCAGGCCGGTCATGCGTTCGGCCTGCTTGAGCAACACGGCGACAGGACTGCTTGGTTCGTGGTTCTCGAACCATCGGCGGGCCTTGCGAATGTCACGCAGGATGTCGTCGCGTGTCGCCAGGCCCTCACCGGCTGGCGTGCTTGCCGGCCACGACGGGAGTGGGTCAGGCCTTGCCGCGGCCACGACAGGCGGCGCCGACGACCCGGTTCGCTGGAATGGGGCCAGCAACCGCACCAGCGCATGCAGTGGAGGCGCGTCCAGCCCCAGGTGCTGGGCGGCCCAGGCGACGATCTGCGCCGCCGCCTCTGCCGCTTGCGCCAACAGGCGCAGCGGCGCTTGGTCGTCGCCTGACGCAGCGGCCGCGAGGTCTGCCAACTGCTGCGCCATGGCCTCCGGACTGGCTGCGTCCGGCGCCCGGGGCATCGCAAAGGCGCGCTCGACTTCACGCACCGTCAGGTGCCGCGCGGCATTGGCGGCAATGACCACCTCGCGCACGTCGCTCAACAGGCCCTCCGGATCGGCCAATGCAGCGAGCGCATTGGCACGCACGGCCGGGTCGCGCTCGCCTTCGATCACCAGCTGGGGGTGCACCGCTTCGGGCCAGGTCCGCAGCGCCTCGACCAGCAGCACCAACGACTGCGCAAGCCCTGCCGCCTGCGCCAACCGGGTGCGCGCGCGGCACAGCCAGACAAAGAGATTGATGTCCCGCGTCCGCAACAGCAGCCGGCGGCAGTCCCGTTCGATCTCGGCCCAGTTCGGCGCGTCGGGGGCTCCGACGAACTGCCCGTATTGCGCATCGCCACGCGGGGACATGCGCGCCAGCAGAACGGCGTACTCGGCGTCGTACTCCAGGCTGGGGCCGCATGGCGCTGTCGCGCTGAAGGGGGACAGCCGGTCGCCCGCCTCGCTGGGGGCGCGCGTGGCGTAGGCGGTGGGCTCGGCGTCGGTGTGGATGGGAGCAGTCATGGAACAGGTTCTCGCAAGGAAAGATTCAGCGCGCCGCGGCCGCGTGGCCGTGATGGCGCGAGCCGATGTACGCCTCGGGCTCGAACACCATGCCGACGGTGTAGCCGGGCGTCGAACGCGGCGCATCGACGGCAGGCCGCCCGTCTTCCGCGCGGCCGGAACCGCCGAGCCAGGTGGACCACCCGAGCTTCTCGGCGTCGTCGAGCCGTGCCGGCGGGGTGCTGTCGTTGCGCACACGCAGTTCCACCTCCCAGACGAATTCGTAGCCGACAAAGCCCCGCACCCATTCGACGAGCAAGCCCAGGTCCTGCCCCTGAGGGGTGAAACGCAGGTACTGCTCCAGGCTCAGTGGGCCGAGCACGAGGCGGAACTTGTTCTGCCGGTCGGCCACGACCTCCCCCGCCATGGCCCCGACGCCCATGATGCTGGAGGTCCGCGCGCGCCCCAGGTGGCTCTGGTCTTCGGGATCGATCCGGATCCAGTGGCGCACGAATTCCTGCAGCTGCACGGGCACGGTGAAAAAGTGCGCCAGCGTGGCGGCCAGCCCGTCGGGATTGCGGGCTTCGCGGGCCAGGTGGGTCGAGGCCGCCAACCGGGCGTGCGCGGGCAGCACCGAATCGCGGATCTCGAGCGGGTCGTGCCCCGTCAGGCGTGCGATGTAGCGGCTGAACGCCTCGTCCTCCGACCGGTCGAGCCCGGCAGCGGCCTGCCCTTGCGCCCACGCCCGGTACATGTGCGTCAGGTAGCGGTGATGGAACAGGTCGAGAAAGTCCGCCAGGGTGCTGTCGTTGTGGTTTTCCGTGCGGTCCCGCACCAGCTCGGTGTAGTGCAGCGGCAACGGGCCGTTGGGGCCCAAAAGCCCGAGGCCGTACAGGCGCACGACCGGCAGCGTCGGGTTGTTGCCGGACCGCGTCGGCGACGCCCCCGGCACCCGGCGCTCCGACTCGCCGGGCAGCACCACGCTGGCGATTTCACGCGGCGCGAAGGTCAAGGCCGCCGCCTGCCCCAAACGGAACGGCTCCTGCTGGGGGCGCCTGGCCAAGCCGACGGGGGGATGCTGCAGGTAGGACGCGCCGAAGCGCCTCAACAGGGACAGGAAGCCGAACCTCCACGGCGCACGCCGCAATCGTCCCAGCATGTCTTGAAGCGTCCCGTCGGGGGCAGTCTCCGGGGATTTCGTCATGGCTTCCCCTCGCCTTCGTCGCTGTCCACGCGGTGCGGCGTTGTCGACCCCAGGTGAAGATGGCTGTCCGGCGACAGGTCATGGTGCTCTTGCCGTGTCAGGTTGGGCAATGGTGCACGGCTGTCGCGCGCCAGTTCCGGGGCGAACAGGCCCAGCACGTCCTCGGGCACCTCCTGGTCAAGCAAGCCTGATCTCACGAGGGGCTCGAAGTCTTCGATGATCCGGTCGATGCCCTCGCGCGGCAGCAGGATGTCGCGCAGCAACGGGTACGGCTCGGCCTGCCGACGCAAGTCATCGAGCGTCGGCGCGGCTTCGTTGCCCGATGCCAGCAGGCCCTCCCAGTCGACACGCCCCGAGAGTTGAGCGGGATCGCGCACGACGCGGACGAACTCCTCGTGCAGTTCGTCGAGCAGGCTGGCCGGGCGGCCATCGCCACGGGCCGGCGGGCTTGCCGGACGCACGGCAGGTCGTGTTTGCCCAGCCGCGGGCGCGTCACCGAGCAGCCCCGCCAGGACATCGGCAACGGGCGACGGCTGCGCCCCCGCGATGTCGAGAACGCCGAACGGGTTCGCCAGCACATCCACGTGTTCGTCGCCCTCGCCGCCCTCCGGAGGGTCGTTGAAGGCCAATACACGCAGATCAAAGGGCGGCGCGTCGGACGCGGACGCGGACGCGGGCGTGTGCGACGCCGCGCCCCGGTCGCCATCGGCGGACGCGCGCCGGCCAGGCGCCTGCGTGCCCGGCTGCCTCACGTCGGCCGGGGCGCCTTGCTCGACCGTGAAACGCAACAGCCCGAGTTCCAGCGTGTCCCCCGGCGCGACCGGCACGCTCGCTCCTGCGGGTACGCGCTCGCCCCGGCACACGCACATCAGCGTGTGGCTGCTGTTCGTCAAACGCCATTCCCCCGCACTGTCGCTCCATGCGATGCGGCACAGATTGGCCGCGCGCCATTGCGCTTCGCTCTGACGCTCCCCGCACAGCTGGAGCGCATCGGCCATGCCGGCGCCGGAGGGAGGGATCGACAACGCGCCACGCCGCGGCTCCCCGTTGCTGTGCGTGAGCTGCAGGCGCAACGGGGTCTTTTCGGGGTCGCCCTCCCTTGTCTCCATGCGGATCATGGTGCGTCCCCCCACAGCTTCTGCAATCGGTTGGCCGCTCCGATGAAGCGCCCTTGCGCGTCCTGCTGCCAGAACGCCATTTCCGCCCGGGCTCCCTGCAGACGGTTCGGCCAGTCAGCCCACGGCAGAAAGCGAACGCCTTGCAGCGCCGCGGCGGGATCGTCCGGCAGCGCGGGCCCCGCCCCACGTTCGAGCAATGCCTGCATCTGCCTGCGCCGATGCGCGCGGTTGCTCTCGTCCTTCAATGCCGCACGCCCGTCCTGCGACGGTTGCGCGCGCCACAGCGCCCGCACCGTGCGCTCCAGCACGCGCAGATCGGCCGCTCCCTGGACACAGGCATGACGGGCCACGGCACGCGCAAGCCAGAACTGCCAATCCAGGGGCTCCTGCACCTGAGCGCCGAAGTGCGCCTGCGTCCAGCGCGGATGCGCCAGTTGATAGACGAGCAACGGGTGGTGCCGACCTACCTTGTCGACGGAGGGCGCGATCACCCCCAGCACGAAGCGCCGGCGCGCGAACGCCAGCGTCCCTGGCGGAAGCACGAAGGCGACGGGAATCGCCACGGCACGTGCCGTGGCGTCCGCCCCGACATGGCGGCACTGCTGGGCCAGCCAGGGCATCCACGCGTCCGGCTCCCCGTGGCGGACGCCGCTGCGAACGAAATCCGCATGACCGGGAAGTTTTCCCCAGATGGCGGGCGGGGTGACGTGCCACGCGGCACGCAGCATGCTCCACATCCGCATGGGTCAGGCTGCGCGTCCAGGGCAACGAAAGCCCTTGAGCACATCGCTACCGAGGGGATTCGGCTGACTGCCCGAACTGACATCGATCAACGCCCTGCGGCCGTCGAACGCATATTCCACGCTCAATCGCCCCGGCGTGGCCGTGCTCACGATGCGCCCTTTCTCCAGGAGTCGAAACAAGGCCCACGGCCCATGGGCCAGGAGGGTCGAGGTCGGATTCGAAATGCGAGGGTTGGCCGTGATCTCCGCCATCGACCCGCCGCGGGGCCCCGGCCAGTTCACGGCAAAGGCCTGCACCGGGCCATGAACGTAGCGCTGCCCTTGCCCGTCGATGTCGATGACCAGTTCGGTGATGCTGGGCTCGAGTTCGAGCACACGCAGGTCGATCTTCCAGGCCAGCTTCTTGCCACCCGCGTCGCGGAAGAACAGGTCGCGAATCTGCTGTGCGCGGTAGAAGGCATCGAGACTCGGACCACTCTGGGCCAGCAGCTTGAGCAATTCACCGAGCAAGGTCGGGCCGGAAGTGGCCGGCTTCAGTCCGGCGCCGTTGCCTGCCGCCGCGTCGATGCCGACCATGGCATTGGCCACATTCGGATCCTTGTAGCGCCACGGCCGCACGCTCATGTCCACATAAGGGGCAAGGTGCTTGTTGAAGAACTCGTCCGCCGCACCGCCGGCAGCGAACACCAGCGAAAAGTCTTCGATGGACGCGTCCTGCGTCACGGCGGCCAGCGGGTATCGCCCTTCCACGCCGCGCTTGCAGGGCTCGCTGACCTGCATCGCCATCAACCCCATGATGCGGTCGAGCTGCAGTTGAGCCTGGCTGCGCAGGATGCCGGTGGAGCCGAGCATCACCTTGTCGCCACCGCTTGCGGCCAGCGCCGTCAGCACCTCACGAAAGGGCGCCGGCAATTTGCCGGCCTCCAGCTTCAAACGGGCGCCGACCTCGGCACCTCCGGGAGGCAGGCTTCCGGCTGTGAGCGCCGTGTCTGCCACGACCAGCAAGGTGTAGAACTCGTTCAGCAGGCCAGAGATGTTTTCGAGCCCCGGCTTGCCCGCGGCGGCACCGGCGCTGGTCACGCCAATGTCGGCCTGCCCCGTGACGACCTCGCGCAGTGCGGCGAAGCGGTTGTCGACGATCTGCTTTTCAAGCCGCTCCTCGGCCCGAATGCCGAGGTTCCTGCCGATGGCGTTGGTCTGCTTGTTCAGTTCGTCGGTGGCCTTGTCGAGGAAGCCTTTTTCCTCCTGCGTGCGAACCACCAGCGGGCGCGACAAGGTGGTCTCGCGGGCCGCCGCTCGCGCCAACCGGGCCAGCGGAGAGTCAGGGGCGGCAAGCTGCCGCAGCACGCTCAGATCGAAGCCCAGGCTCGTTCCCGTGGTGTCGCTGCCGCTCACGGTGCGGATCGACTCGAGAAACGACTCCCAATGCTGGGCGTACTCCGCCAAATACTGGCGCCGGATGTCATCGAGCAGCGGATCGTTGCGCAACTTGCGGGCCGCTTCATCGAGCAGCGCCGGTGTTTTCATTTGCGTGACCAAGGTCGCGCCGCCCTGCGCGCCGCGACCCATGACCCATGCATCGTCGTCGAGGGCCCGTACCACGAATTCCGGCAAGCGCTTGTTGAAGACTTCGTGGTAGCCGTCATAGGTGAACAAGCCTGCCACCCCTTTTTCCAGGGGCAACCCGCCTGCGCGGGAAAACACGGTCCCGGCTTGGGGTCCGACCGCGCGCACCAGAGTGAACTCCTGGGGCGCCTCGGACAGCATGGCGGCCTTGGCCCGTTCATAGACGCGCTGACTCGAGGTATTGCTGTCCAGGAAGTTCTGTACCGCGCGCACCAGCGCCTCGTTGGGCAGCGATGCGGACTGCACCGGTCGGGCACCGGAGAACAGTGCCGTGACATGCCCCACCATCGATGCCCGGCCGCCAAAGGCGGCAGCGCTGTCGGCCCTCTCCCAATCTTTCAGCACCCAGTTGCGTACATCCTGCGCACCGCCCTGCATGTAGCGCTCCTTGTCGTGCAGCAGCTTGTAGACGCGCAAGACCTCGTATGCGGTCTTGGCATCGCCGTCATTCATGCTCTGCTTCAGCACGCTCTCCATGCGCTGCAGGACAGAGGGAAGCAGGGTGTGATCCTGCAGCTGGGCGTAGGTATCGCTGGCCGCATCCAGCACCGGAGGCACCGTATAAAGGCCGTAGAGAAAGCTGCCGGGTGGGTTGTCGATGTCGAGGCCCGAATAGCCCGGCAACTCGCGCGCCCCGCTGAGCACGTCCGGGACCCCTGCAGGCTTGAAATCGGCGAACAGCTGGCGTACCTGCACGGTGAGCGCTTCGGCGCGCTGGCCCACGGCGCTCAGGTACTGGCGGTTGTTGCCGAAGCTCAGGGCCAGCGCGCCGGCAAGCCACAGGAAGATCACCACGGCCAGCGCATGCCCCGTGAGACGCAGCAACCGGAAGCGGAACTCCCAGCGCAGATTGGGGCGCACCAGATGCGCCTCGGGAATGATCACCTTGGTCAGCAGGTCCTGCAGAAAGAACCCTTGCTGTCCCCGCATGGGCGAGGCCATTCTTCCCGGTGGCTTGACCCCCTCTTCGTTGCCAGCCGCAGATGCGCCGCCCGCTCCCAGGCCCAGACTGCGCTGCAGACGCTGAAACAGCGTGCCGGCATCGGCAGGCATTTCCAGGTCGGCCTGGGCGCCACTCGTGAAATAGACACCACGCAGCGTGTCGTGCAGCTGGGTTCCGTCGAAACGCGACGCCAGGAACATCTCGTCGAGCATCGGCACCAGGAGCGCCGACATGCCGGCCAGTTCCTGGGGCAACGCGAACAGGCGCTTCCTGCGGTCGACGTCGAATTCCTCGTTCAACCGGGCGCGCAAACCCGCCGCCAGGCGGTCCTTGAGCAACGCCAGCTCCGCCTCGATCTGGGCGCGCAGCGGCTCGCGGTCGCGCACCGCCGCGCGCGAACTCTGGATGCCGTGGAACGGCAGCGTGAAGCCCCAGGTCTGGGTGCGGCCTTCACTGGTGAGGGATTGGAAGTACTCGCTGAAGCCCCGCAGCAGATCGATCTTCGTCACGATCACGTAGACCGGGAAGCGGATGCCAAGCTCCTGGCGCAGATCAGCCAACCGGTCTCGCACCATGCTTGCATGCTCTGCGCGTTCCATCTCGGACATCGTGAGCAGCTCGGCCGCATTGAGCGCGACGATGACGCCGTTGAGCGGCGCGCGCGTGCGGTGCTTGCGCAGCAGCCCCAGAAATCCCCGCCACTCGATGGGGTCCGAGACCGGGTTGCTTTCCTGCGTGGTGTAGCGGCCGGCCGTGTCGATCAACACGGCCTCGTTGGAGAACCACCAGTCGCTGTTCAGCGTGCCGCCTTCCGACCTGAGCACCATGCTTCTGGACGCGTGCCCCATCTGGCGCGCCAAAGGAAACTGCAGTCCGGCGTTCAGGAGCGCCGTCGTCTTGCCCGCGCCCGGACTGCCGACGATCATGTACCACGGCAGTTCGTAGAGGTAGCGCTTGCCCTCCAGGATCCGGCGAAGCCCGCCGCGCCCACGCAAGCCCTTCAGTTGGGCCAGGGCGCGGGTGACCGTGGCGGTGACTGTCTTGAGCTCCTCTTTTGCGCTGTCGTCCTTGTCGGCATCCTGGCCAAAGCGCAGGAACTTCGCGAGCAGATCGTCGTTGTTGCGCAAGGCCTGCCAGAGACGGTAGAGCCAGTACACCGCGTACATCACAAGGATGGCGCAGATGACCATGGTGCGCACCCAGAGCGGCGCCAATGGCTTCGCCGCCCCGATGGCCAGCAGAGGCCCTGCATGCCATACAAGCAGGCAGAGCGCTGCCACGCCCAACAGGCTGTAGGGGCCCGACACCATCCAGAGAAGGCCGAGCACGAGCAGCATGACGATGAAGGTCACGCGCACCCCGACCGAGGCGAAGGGGCGAAGTCCATCCACCGCGAGCAGCGGGCCGATGAACCAGATCGCGAGGGCCAGCAGCACCATCGCGAGGAAGGCCAGCATCTGTCGGGAAAACAGGAAGGCCAGGAACTGTTTGAGATATTGCATGAGTGATGGATTCCTGCCTTGCGTCTAGCGCGGGGCGACGGCTGGCTGCTTCACCGGACCCGCGCTGACGTTGGCGCTGACGCCAGTGCCCTGCGTGACCATGATGTCGACGCGCCGGTTGCGGGCACGTCCCGCAGCCGTGGCGCTGTCTGCGATGGGAACCGTGGCGCCACGGCCCTCGGTCTGGATGCGCGACGGCACGACGCCCTTGCCGGTCAACACTTCGGCCACGGCCTGTGCCCGCTTCTCGCTCAGGACCTGGTTGTCGGGAAACTCGCGCGTGCGAATCGGCTGGTTGTCCGAATGGCCGGTGATCTGAACCGTGCCGGAGACCTGGTTGATCTCGTCGGCCACCTTCGCCAGCACGGGGAGAATCCGTGCACTGAGGCGCGCCTGACCGGGAACGAACATCTCGTCGCCCTTGAAGGTGACGATGCTGCGGCGCTCGTCTTCATCCACGCTCACCGTCTCTCGCTCGATTTCGCTCGCCAGCAATTCCTTCAGGCGCAGCGGCTTGACGGGAGGCGCCGGCGGGGGACGCAGCCGGCCGATGGCGGCAATGCGCTGCTGCAGATCGGTGCTCGACTGCAACAGCTGGTACTTGTACCAGGCAAACAGGCCAAACAGGATCAGCGTCAGCACCGAGCCGGTCACCCACACCGGCACGCTGCGCAGCAAGCGAAACTTGCCTGCCCCCACACCCTTCCAATGCGGCGACAAGTCGCTCGGGACATCGCCGCGCGCGTTGCCCAGCAGAGAGAACAGCCGATGACGAACCGTTTCAAGCTGCCGGCGCCCGTTCGCCGCGGTGCTGAAGCGACCTTCGAAACCCAGCCCGAGGATCTGGTACAGCACTTCGAGCAGATCCACGTGCTCTTGCGGGCTCGCGGCGAGGCGGCCCACGAGAAGGAAGAACTTGTCACCGCCTTTGGTATCGCCGTGAAATTTCGCGGCCAGCTGTTGGCCAGCCCAGATACCGGCCTCTCCGCCCTGCCCGCCGCCCCACGGCGTGCTGTTGGCCGCTTCGTCGAGCGCAGTGCACAGCGCGTAGCTCGCGGCCACCACATGTTCGTGCCGGACCTGCGCAGTGGTGCAGATGGATTGGAAAGCGGCCACCTCGCGCTCGAGCAACTGATGGAACAACGCCACGCCGTCGCTTTCCAGCGCAGCGGGCATGTCTGCCAGGGCCCGCAGCAAGGGCTGGGCCGCCTCCAGCAAAGGATTCTGAGCCGCGGCGACCGCGGTCAGGCGCTCCTGCGTCGAGGACTCGGACACCAGATGCGCGACATCGGCCGACTCGCCGAACAGTTCGCCATCACCGGATCCGTCGCGCGGGTCGGTTCCACCACCTCCCGCAGGCGTCTCGTTGAATTCTTCTTTGTAGAGCATTGGAGCGTTGGAAAATGAACGGGCCGAGCCCGATGAAAAGGCGAAGCCTGCTCAGGCCTCGCACTCGGAGCTGTCGTTGACGATCTGCTCGAAGCTGCTGTTCTGGATGTGGCTGGTCTTCATGCGGCAGTCGACCATTCGCCACACGCCGGAGCCCTGCGAGTTGTCGATCAGGACGGTCGCCGCCAGCGGTGCCCCGCGCCGGCGCTGGCGGCCGATGGCGAAGGTCATGTCGTCGAACCGGCAGTTGTCGATGGTGAGGCGGGTGCCGGCCACCAGCACTTCGCCGCGACCTGTGCAATTGCGAAAGGTGACCTCTCCCATGCATCCCACGCCTTCGTGCGCTGCGGGGGCAGAGCTTCCGCCGTCAAAGCTGCACTCCTGGAACAGGACGCCAGCGCTTCCATCGCCCCCACTGACGATCGAACGTCCAGCCGAACTGCATTGGGTGAAGCTCACATCGGTCATCACGCCGAAGTCGTGATGGGGTGCCAGAAACCGGCAGTCGATGAACTTGCAGCCCGACATCGATGCCAGCTTGATGTTGCCGTCCCCTGCGAAGTCGCATCCGACAAAGGTCAGGTTCTTCCAGGACACGCCGACGAAGGCGCCCGAAGCCATGTGCGCGCCGGCGATGGTCATCGCGGCCGAGCTGCCGTCGAGCAGACGGATGTACTCTTTCTGGAGACTGGTGATGGGTGTGGTCATCTGCGCCTCCGATCAACGGTTCTCTCTGTGCTCGACGCCGTGCGCATCGACCCACCGCCCCGACCATCGGATCGGATGCAGCTGCTGCGCCCAAAACCCTCGCGGGACGTAGTCGCCAACGACCCCATAGCCATCCGGCCAGATCTT
The DNA here is from genome assembly GCF_059423125.1 of Variovorax sp. GW531-E2. Taxonomy (NCBI): domain Bacteria; kingdom Pseudomonadati; phylum Pseudomonadota; class Betaproteobacteria; order Burkholderiales; family Comamonadaceae; genus Variovorax; species Variovorax sp. GW531-E2. Next base: position 181,550 of record NZ_JBWKXQ010000002.1, read on the forward strand.
GTTCTTGTCGGCTTTGACCGCCGTACCGAACAGGTAGTCCCAGAACGCAAAATGCGCGGCATAGCATCGGTCCAGGCCTTCCGCGTCCCGGCTGTGATGCCAATGGTGAAAGTTCGGTGTCACGATGAGATAGCGCAGGGGCCCCAGCCGCACCGATGCATTGGTGTGGTTGAACACGGCCTGCACGCCCGCGATCAAGACGTAGACGTTGATCACGCTCTGTGAAAAGCCCAGCAAGAACGCTGGCGCCAGGATCACCACCGTCGAGATCACCGTTTCCACGCCATGGGTCCGGCTTCCGGAGATCCAGTCCATGTGTTCAGCGCTGTGATGGATCGAGTGCAGTCGCCATCCAATGGCGGTCTCGTGATAGAAGCGATGCAGCCAGTACCTTCCGAAGTCGGTGATCAGCAAGAGCAACAGCAGTGCATAACCGAACGGAAGCTGCCGCACCCAGCCACGCAACGTGCCTTGTGCGGCAGGATTGAGATCGGCAAGCGCACCACTCACGCCATACAAGACGGCATAGACGAGAAACAACGTCACGCCAATGAGCAAGTGGCCTGTGACGAAGTACATGAAGTCGGTCTGCCAGTCTTTCCTGAAAACCGGCATTTCTGGCTTCAGGGGTCGAAGCTTTTCGATCGTGGTGAAAAGCAAGGTTGTCGCCAGCAAATCGAAGATCAACCAGTCAACCCCCAGATAGGGGACAACAGCCAGCTGCCCCGCAACAGGAAGCCAGCCATTGCCCGTTGCACTGACGCCCAACTTTGACCCCACAACGGCCACGGCCGACCAGAGCAATGCCCATGCAGACAGGCGTCGAACCCGTCCGAAGACAACGTTGAACAACGCCAAGGTTCCGCACAATGCCATCGCGCTCAGCAACACGATTCGCATCACATCGAAGCTCAGGTACTCACGCACCTTCGGCGTGCTGAGGAAATCCGGAAACTGGAACAACAACACGCCCAGCATGCTGAAGTTGGCCAGCACCAGTGTGATCATTCCGCTCACCATCCCTTTGCCCGATCGCAAAGGTCCATGCGACAGTGCGAGCTCGGCGCCCTTCTTGATCTCGTAGACGACCCCTTCGTACAAATGGGTCGGAAATTTCAGGGGATTCATTTTTCCCTCACTCCCCAAAGCTCCATGCGCAACCCCGGAAACTCGCCCGCGACATGCAGCGCCAGCCCACCGTGCTTGACCATGTGCTCCCACAACGGACCACGAGGGTCGATCTGGAAGTAGACAAAGCCTGCATTGAAGGGAATCTGACGCGGCGGAACGGGCAAGGTCTGCAGCGGTATGCCCGGCAGATGGGACCGAATGAGCTCGGTCAACCTGTCGCTCGGCCCCACCTTGCAGCGGGCGGGAAACTGGCTCGCCAACTGTTCCGGCGGCGTGTGCGCCGCGACCGCAAACACCAGGCTGGAGAAGCCCTGCAACTCCGCGGGTTCGACGCTCGCAACGCGCACACCATTGGGTCTTGACGCCAAGGGGATGCTCTGCGCGCTTCGCACCAGCACGTCGTTCAGCAAGGCCTGCACATCCCCGATCAACTCCCTGAAGGAGAGGTACGGGTCGAGGTGTTGATAGGCAGGATGCGGTTGTGGACGACGGGTGGTTCCGCGAACGAACGTGGCCAACTCTCCGCTCAACGTGCGCAATGCGGTGTAGAGCATCTCTGGAGAGGTCTCACGCACCCGAAGCCAGTGCTCGAGCATGGGCTCGTAGCGATTGAGTATCTGCAGCAGCAAGAAGTCGGACACTTCGGCAGCTTCGCTGGACTTGCCGTCGTTGCCACTCAGTCGGGCGGCCAACGATTGCGCGCGCAGCTTGCACAAACCGTGCAGATTGGTGATCCAGTCCGCCAGCAAAGGGCTTGCGCCATAGCCGGCTACCGGTGGAATCAGGTGCGGGTCGACGGCGATGCTTCCGTCCGAGCGCAGCACCGTCACCTTCGCGAGCGGCAAGCCGATCCAGGCGTCGGTCAGTTCGCGTTGCGGAAGGAGACGCAGGCGTAGTCGGGACAGTTGAACGGTCTTTGCACCCTGTCCGATCGAGTTGGCATCGCGCAGCTCCGCATCGAACACCGAAAACCGGGCCAATGACGACGCTGAGATGCCGGCGTCATCGAACGTCGTTTCTTCTCCGTTGGGCGTTCGGATCGGCACCGCCAGGTGAATGACCTGCTCCAGATGCTCCGGCAAGATCGTGAGCGGCGCTGGCGGCAGCGTCTGGCCTGGTGCATCGAAGGGCGTGCCATCCGAGAAGATCCCGGCCGCGCTGGCCAGCACCAGCTTGCCCAGTGAGAGCGACTCCGCATCGATGCTGTAGTGGTTGAACCCCCAGTAAAAGGGAGTCAACGAGGCGGCACGCTTGTGCGCCAGGTGTTCGAGGTAGCGCTCCTGCTGTTGAAACAGCTGCGGACGCAGGAAGAGCCCTTCGCTCCAGGCGACTTTGTTGTACCAGCTCATGGATTCGATCGTTGTGCTTTCGGGCCGCAGACGTGCTACTTGATAGGCGTCAGCTGGATGCCCTTGCCTTGAAGGGCGATCTCCAGCTTGACCTTGTTGGCGGGGATGACGGTGCGATACCAGGCGGACTCGGGGGCGGGATCGACTTTCTGCACAAGGCGCCACTCGCTTTGTGCAAGCTCCCGATAGCCGGCGATCACGCCGATCGCGGCGAGCTCGGGGTGCGACATGCGCCGGATCTTCTTGACCTCTCCGGGTCGCAGGATGAACTCATCGCGCACCAGAAGGTCGGCGCCCATCACAGTCTTGTCGCTGTTGTGCAGCGAGAAGTAATCGGCCGATTCGAAGGTTGCCTCCGACTTGAGCTCGTAGATGCGGACCATGATGGGTGCCGCCCTCCCCTTGTCGTCCGGGTTGACACCGGCTTCCGCAGTGACCGTGATATCGAGCTTGGTTTGCTCTCTTGGGTGTGAGAACTGCGCATATGCCGGCGAAGGCCCTGCCAACGCAACTGCCAATGCAAAGCCCCACAGGCATGGAAACCCGAGACGCGACATCCACCTGGACAGCCCGCGTCGGGACGCAACACTCCGGCACAGCCCTGGCATGTCGAGATTCATGTGGGAATCAAACTGAAAAAAGAATGCAAAAGAACCGACTTCGATTTGCGCCTCCTCAACCCCCTTGCGCGAACCGAAGTCGAAAAGCCCCGGACGGATCCGGGGCGAAGCGAAGGCTTCAGGACTCCTTGTTGCCCTTGATGTCGTAGCCCGCAGTGACAGCACCACCGCTGCCGCCTTGCGCGTTCTGCACGGAGTACTCCTGCTTGATCTTGGAGAAGGAAAGGCGCACACGCTCCTTGACACGCATCTCGTCCGAGTTCGAGCCGAAGGGCTGGATCGAGGTGATGATCACGTCGGAGAAGGTGAACTTCAGGTACTCCAGCGGGTTGCCGCCGGCCTTGCGAACCGTGAGCTTGGCCTCTTGCACGTGCTTGCCGGTCAGGCAGTACTTCATGAGGTTGGGACTCGAACGGTCGATGTAGTGGTCGAACTCGAGGTCTTCGACCGTCGCCTTGCCTGCGCCGCCGCCCGAGCCGGCGTGCATGGTGGATTCCTGGAAGGCTTTCCAGTTGAAGGCCAGAACCTCGATCTCGTTCTTGTGGTCCGAATCCTGCGATTCGCCTTCGATGCCGTTGATCTTCAGAAAAATGTCTTGTGACATGAGAAAACTCCCTGTATTTGAATTTGTCGGTAAATGACGAATGCACGAGCGCTCTTGATGGCGCGTCCTTGGAAATGCCGTGGCGTCTGCGCGCCACTTCCTCGAACAATTCGATGGCGGTTGGGTGTCAGGCCGCTTCCTTGAGCGACGGCAGCTTTGCAACCAGACGCAGAGAAACGGTCAGGCCTTCGAGCTGGAAATGCGGACGCAGGAAGAACTTCGCGCTGTAGTAGCCCGGATTGCCTTCGACGTCCTCCACCACGACTTCGGCAGCCGCGAGGGGTCGCCGGGCCTTGGTTTCCTGGGACGAATTCGCAGGATCGGCGTCGACGTAATGCATGATCCATTCGTTCAACCAGCGCTGCATTTCGTCGCGCTCCTTGAAGGAGCCGATCTTGTCGCGCACGATGCACTTCAGGTAGTGCGCGAACCGCGTGCTGGCGAAAAGATACGGCAGCCGTGCGGACAGGTTGGCATTGGCGGTCGCGTCCGGGTCCATGTACTCCTGTGGCTTCTGGAGCGACTGGGCACCGATGAACGCGGCATGGTCGGTGTTCTTTCGATGCACCAGCGGAATCAGTCCGGCTTTCGCAAGCTCAGCCTCGCGGCGGTCGGAGATCGCGATTTCGGTCGGACACTTCATGTCGAAGCCGCCGTCGTCGGTCGGGAAGGTGTGGCACGGCAAGTTCTCGACGGTGCCACCCGACTCCACGCCGCGGATCATCGTGCACCAGCCGTAGAGCTTGAAGCTGCGGTTGATGTTGACCGCCATGGCATAGGCCGCATTGCTCCATACGTAGTTGCGGTGATCGGCGCCTTCGGTTTCCTCTTCGAAGTCGAATTCGTCGACAGGATTGGTTTTCACGCCATAAGGCAACCGGGCCAGGAATCGAGGCATTGCCAGACCAACGTAGCGGGAGTCCTCGGTGTTTCGCAGCGAATTCCACGGTGCGTGCTCGAGGTTCGACGTGATCTTTGCGAGGTCGCGCGGATTCGCAAGCTCTTGCCACGACTCCATGCCGAGCAACGAGGGCGCCGATCCGGCGATGAATGGCGCGTGAGATGCTGCAGAGACCTTGGCGATTGCACCCAACAACTCGACATCAGGCGGCGTGTGGTCGAAGTAGTAGTCGGCCACCAGGCACCCGTAGGGCTCGCCGCCGAGCTGGCCGTACTCCTCTTCATAGATGCGCTTGAAGATCGGGCTCTGGTCCCAGGCGATTCCCTTGTGGCGACGCAGCGTACGACGGACTTCGTCCTTGGAGACATCCATGAAGCGGATCTTGAGCTTCTCGTCCGTCTCGGTGTTGTAGACCAGATGGTGCATGCCTCGCCAGGCCGACTCGATCTTCTGGAAGTCTTCCTTGTGAAGCACGAGGTTGATCTGCTCCGACAGCTTGCGGTCGATCTCGGCAATGATGGCCTCGATGCTGCTGTAGGCGTCGTCGGTCATCGTTGCGGCGTTGACGAGCGCCTGCTCTGCCAGCGTCCTGACGGCCGCCTCGACGGCATCGCGCGCTTCGTCGGTCTTGGGCTTGAATTCCTTGTCGAGCAGGGCCGAGAAGTCGGTGGGGTCGGTGTAGCGCGTCGCCTCGGGCGCCTCGAGCACGTTGTCCATGAGGGTGGTCATCTGAAGTTCCTTGGTCTGAATGTCACGCGGCGGAATCGGACGCAGGTGCGCCGTCCAGGTCGTCGGTGCGGGGTTTGGCGGATTTCGCCAGCGACTTCATCAGTGAAGGGTCTTGAAGCAGCTTGTTGACGAGGCTTTCGGCCCCTGCCTTTCCGTCCATGTAGGTCTGCAGGTTGGCCAACTGCGTGCGGGCTTCGAGGAGCTTGCTGAGTGGCTCTACCTTTCGTGCGACAGCGGCTGGCGAGAAGTCTTCGATGCTCTCGAAGGTGATGTCGACCATGAGCTGGCCTTCGCCCGTCAGCGTGTTGGGCACGGCGAATGCCACGCGCGGCTGGATGGCCTTCATCCGCTCGTCGAAGTTGTCGATGTCGATATCGAGGAACTTTCTGTCGGGCACAGGAGGCAAGGCCTGCGCCGGCTTGCCGGACAGATCGGACAAGACGCCCATCACGAAAGGCAATTCGATCTTCTTCTCGGACCCGTAGATTTCCACGTCGTACTCGATCTGCACACGTGGTGCCCTGTTGCGGGCAATGAACTTCTGACTGCTGTTGTTGTTGGTGGCCATGAAAACTCCCTGGTGAAAAAAGACAGACAAGAACCTGGCATCGCGCCTTTTCGGAGGCAACGACGCATCTCCTGCGCCAACGAGATGGCTCGCTGGACTCAGGCGAACTCGGTGTGACAGACGATGGCGCCTCCTCCTTGCAAGGCCGGGTTGGCGCTGTCGCTCGGCTTCACGTCGGCAGTCATGCGCCGGATCTTTTGCCGCACTTGAAGCGCATCCAGCCATTGCCGGGAAAGAATCGGCAGGAGACGTTGTTCGATGAAGCCGATCAGACGGCGAGCCCCGGTTTCGTAAGTGCCGCAGTGGCCGACGATTTCGTTCAGCAGCGCAGGCGTGTAGTCCAGCGCAATGTCATGCTGCGCATGCATTCGCTCGACCACGCGATCCAGGTGCAGGCTCACGATGTCGCGCAGTGCGCCCGGGGCCAAGGGCAGGTAAGGCACCACGGTCAACCGGCCAAGGAAGGCCGCCGGAAAGACCGTTCGCAGCGCCGGCTGGAGGGCATCGCGCAGAGCCTCGACATCGGGTACCAGCAAGGGGTCTTCACTCAGAGCGGTGATGAGTTCAGCACCAGTGTTGCTCGTCAACAGGATCGTGGTGTTTCGGAAATCGACACGACGCCCTTCCCCATCTTCCATCCACCCTTTGTCGAACACCTGATAGAAGATCTCGTGCACATCCGGGTGGGCTTTTTCCACCTCGTCGAGCAGGATCGTGCTGTAGGGCTTTCGGCGCACGGCCTCCGTGAGCACGCCACCTTCACCGAAGCCGACGTAACCCGGGGGCGCGCCTTTCAAGGTCGACACCGTGTGCGACTCCTGGAACTCGCTCATGTTGATGGTGATGAGGTTCTGCTCACCGCCATACATGGCTTCGGCCAATGCCAATGCCGTTTCTGTCTTGCCCACACCCGAAGGGCCGGCCAGCAGGAAGACACCCACCGGCTTGTTTGGATCGGTCAGCTGCGCCCGCGCCGTCTGCATGCGCTCGGCGATCGCCGCGAGCGCAGGCCCCTGGCCGATCACGCGCGCTTCCAGCCGTGATTGAAGCGCAACGACTGCCGCGACTTCGTCGGTGACCATCCGCCCCACGGGAATCCCGGTCCAATCGGCCACGATGCCCGCCACCACGGCCTCGTCCACCTGGGGAAAAATCAGAGGCAACTCCTTCTGGTGCGCGGCAAGCTCGAGTTCGAGGGCCTCCAGCTGCGCCGAGGGTGCATTCCCCTCGGCGCAGCTCAGCTCTTTCGCCTCCTCCCTCTTCTTGGTCCTCAATCCATGAATCGTGCGAACCAGCGCAAGCTCGTCTTGCCATCGCGCTTCGTGCAAGGTCAACGCCTGCTGCGCGGCATCGAGTTGGAATCGAGCTTTGTCGAGGCGCAACGCTCTTGCATCACTCCCCTGGGCAACGACACCCTCCTGACTTAGAAGTTCGAGCTCAACCTGGAGGGCTGCGATGCGGTGCCGCCATTGCTCGACGTCAGGCGGCGGCGCGTGAAGCGACATGGCAACGCGCGCGCATGCGGTGTCCAGGAGACTGATCGCCTTGTCGGGCAGCTGGCGTGCAGGGATGTAGCGATGCGACAGCGTCACGGCGGCGCGCACAGCCTCATCGAGCACGAGCACGCCGTGGTGCTCGGCAAAGGTGGCGACAAGGCCACGCACCATCTCGATCGCAGCAATCTCGTCGGGCTCTGCCACCTGCAGCGTCTGAAAGCGTCGCGTCAGCGCCGGGTCTTTCTCAATGTGGCGCTTGTACTCGCTCCAGGTGGTGGCACCGATCGTGCGCAAGGTTCCTCGTGCAAGCGCGGGCTTGAGCAGGTTGGCGGCATCGCCGGTTCCGGATTGCCCGCCCGCGCCGACCAAGGTGTGCACCTCGTCGATGAAGAGGATGACGGGCTGCACCGACTTGCCCGCCTCTTCCAGCAGGGCCTTGAGGCGGGACTCGAACTCCCCGCGCATGCTTGCGCCGGCCAACAGCGCTCCGACATCGAGGCTCCACAAGCGGCAGTTCTTCAGATCGGGAGGAACCTCGCCTTGCGCGATGGCCAACGCGAGCCCCTCGACCACCGCTGTCTTGCCGACGCCCGCGTCTCCCGTGAGCAGGGGATTGTTCTGACGGCGACGCAGCAGGATGTCGACCATCGTGCGGATCTCGTGTCCGCGCCCGATGACCGGATCGATCTGCCCTTGAGACGCGCGCTCGGTCAGATCCGTGCAGTAGCGCCGCAACGCGGACCTTCCATCCGAAGCTGCATCCGTGAGCGCGGCGCTGGCTTCACCGGGCAGCGCCGATGGCAGACCGGAGCCATCGTGCGGTCCTTCCTGCCCTTCGGGGGAGCCGGCCACGATGGCACCGATGGCCTCCGTCAATTGGTCTGCCGGGATTCTCTGGAATGCAGGCGAGATGCCAAGAAGCACGCGCCGCAGGTCCGGCGTCTGAAGCAGCGCAGCAAGCAGCCACGCACCACGCACGCAATGCGCGCCGAACTCGAGGCTCGAGAGTACCCACGCACGCTCGATGGCAGCTTCGATGTGACTGGAAAAATCGGTCAGCGAGGTGGCACCCGATGGCAAGCTGGACAAGGCCGATGCGAAGTCTTTCTCGATGGCTTGCGCGTCGATCTGGTAGTGCCGGCAGATGCGGTGCAGATCGCTGTCGTTGAGCTGCCAGAGCTGGTGAATCCAGTGCGTCAGTTCGACATAGGGATTGCCGCGCAGCTTGGCAAATGCGGTGGCGGACTCGATGCCGCGAAACAAGGTGAGGTTGAGCTTGCCGAACAGCGCTCGCCGAGAGATCGTCATTGCGCGATCTGCCGTGCAGCGTGCACGCCCTGTTCGATCGAGTCGCCTGCGAGGCCCCCTGTTGCCGGGCAGATTCCTGCGTTCTTTTCCCCCACTTCGCGCCCCCTATGCTTCTTGGAATGGGCGCGATTCTGGCGGCTCGCTGCGAGGCAAACACAGCACAGTTTCTACCAATGGTTAAACGAAAGACTGAGCCTATTGATCTGTGATGTTTGCCCGCCTCTCCTTACGTTCAGAACACAAAGGAGGTAATTCGCTAACGATATCGCGAGGGCGACAGGCAAGAAAAAAACCCTCGACTCCTTTCGGAAGCTCGAGGGCTTGATAAGGGTCTGACGTTTCTCGACGTCAGCGATCGCAATTACATGTTGTCGATCATGACCTGACCGAAGCCAGAGCAGCTCACTTGCGTCGCACCGTCCATCAGGCGCGCGAAGTCGTAGGTGACCTTCTTGCTGGCGATCGATTTTTCCATCGAGCTGATGATCAGGTCGGCCGCTTCGGTCCAGCCCATATGGCGCAGCATCATTTCGGCGGACAGGATCTCGGAACCCGGGTTCACATAGTCCTTGCCGGCGTACTTGGGGGCCGTGCCGTGGGTGGCTTCGAACATGGCGACGGTGTCGCTCAGGTTCGCGCCCGGTGCGATGCCGATGCCGCCAACCTGTGCGGCCAGCGCGTCGGAGACGTAGTCGCCGTTGAGGTTCAGCGTGGCGATCACGCTGTATTCGGCGGGACGCAGCAGGATCTGCTGCAGGAACGCATCGGCGATGCTGTCCTTGACGGTGATTTCCTTGCCCGTCTTGGGGTTCTTGAACTTCATCCAAGGGCCGCCGTCGATCAGCTCGGCGCCGAATTCCTTGGCGGCCAGGTTGTAGCCCCAGTCACGGAAGCCACCTTCGGTGAACTTCATGATGTTGCCCTTGTGGACCAGGGTCACGCTGGGCTTGTCGTTGTCGATCGCGTACTGGAAGGCCTTGCGCACGAGGCGCTCGGTGCCTTCGCGCGAGACGGGCTTGACGCCGATGCCCGAGGTGTTGGGGAAGCGGATCTTCTTGACGCCCATCTCGTCCTGCAGGAACTTGATGAGCTTCTTGGCCTTGTCGCTTTCGGCTTCGAACTCGATGCCGGCGTAGATGTCTTCCGAGTTCTCGCGGAAGATGACCATGTTGGTCTTGTGCGGCTCGCGCACCGGGCTGGGCACGCCCTCGAAGTACTGGATGGGCCGCAGGCAGACGTACAGGTCGAGTTCCTGGCGCAGCGCCACGTTCAGCGAGCGGATGCCGCCGCCGACGGGCGTGGTCAGCGGGCCCTTGATGGACACCACGTAGTCGCGCACCGCATGCAGGGTTTCCTCGGGGAGCCAGACGTCGGGGCCGTAGACCTTGGTCGACTTCTCGCCGGCGTAGACCTCCATCCAGTGGATCTTCTTCTTGCCGCCGTAGGCCTTGGCCACTGCGGCGTCCACCACCTTGAGCATCACCGGCGTGATGTCCAGCCCGGTGCCGTCGCCTTCGATGAACGGAATGATCGGCTGATCGGGCACATTGAGCGAATTGTCAGCGTTGACCGTGATCTTCTGGCCTTCGGTCGGGACTTTGATGTGCTGATAGCTGGACATGAGGGGGCTTGACTCCAGGAGTGACGTAATTCGAACGACTGTCTGCGAATTCAGACAGCGAGGGAGAATCGCTGTACAGCGCGCTAACAAATCGCTGTACATTTTAGACGCAACCCATCAGCGGACAATTGTCAACCGTAGGGCGATAGAGCCCGTTACTGGCTGACCTTCTGCTCGCCGGGAGGCGTTTCCAACCAATTCTCGATAGAGGAATCATCAATGAGCAAACTTCTCGCAGTCATGATCGCTGGCCTGTTCGCCGCTGGCGCGTACGCCCAGAACCCGGCCGGTACCACGCCCGAACAAGGCAACGCGACCAACAGCAAGCCGCAAGCTCGCGCTGAAGCCAAGAAGGAAGCCAAGCCCGCTGGTCAAGTGGCTCCCGCTGCTGGCGACATCGCCAAGACGCCTGAAGGCGGCGCCTTCGGTGCCGACAAGGCTGGCGTTGCTGGCGAAAAGCGCGCCAAGACCCGCGACGATCGTCGCCGCAACAAGGACGGCAGCGTGAAGCGCAAGGCCACCCAAGGCGGCACGCCTGACATGCCCGGCGCCAAGTAAGCCGGTCTGTCCCCCTAAGAAAAGCGCTCTCCAGAGCGCTTTTTTTCGTTCGCAGTTTTGTTCAACCACTGTCAACCGGGGTTCTTGAGGTCCGTTGAATGGAGGCCTTCCGCAGGGAGGTGATCCATATCAACAATCTCAAAGGATTTCTCATGAACAAGCTGATCGCAGCCCTGGTCGCCGGCCTCTTCGCAGCCGGTGCATTCGCCCAAGCCGCCGAACCCGCTTCCGCAGCGCCGGCCGCTCCCGCCGTCCACAAAGCCAAGGCCAAGCACACGGTCAAGAAGCACAAGGTGCGCCACGTCTCCAAGGCCCACGCGGCCGCCGCCAAGAAGGTGTAAGCTTTCAAGCTCCCGGCAATGCCCGCTTCAGCGGGCATTTTTATTGGTCACGGGCCGACCTCGTGTGTCGCCGCCCCGAAAGAGTCATCCGATGTTTCAGCGTCTCGCCGCGCTGCTTCTGGTGTCCGCGTCCTTCCTGGCGCCGGCCCACGCGCAGCAGCAAATCCAACCGCAACCCCAAACCGATCTGGCACGCACGCAGTTGTCGGTCGGCCTCTACAAGATCGATGCGCAAGTGGCGCAATCGCCCCGCGAACGCGAGATCGGCCTCATGTTCCGCAAGACGATGCCGCAGGCCGAGGGCATGATCTTCGTCTTCGAGCAGCCGGCCACGCAGTGCTTCTGGATGCGCAACACCCTGTTGCCGCTGACCGCCGCCTTCGTGGCCGACGATGGCCGCATCGTCAATCTGGTCGACATGCAGCCGATGACCGAGAACTCGCACTGCTCCGAGGAGCCGGTGCGCTACGTGCTCGAGATGAACCAGGGCTGGTTCGCCAAGAAGAACATCAAGAAGGGTGCCAAGCTCGGCGGCGAGCTCTTCTCGGCCGCCAAGCGCTGAGCAATTGAGCGCCCGTAAAAAAGCCGACCCGCAGGTCGGCTTTTTTCATGGCGAGCGCCAGGTCCGGCTTCAGCCGAAGTTCTTCGCTGCGAAGTCCCAGTTGGCCAGCTTGGCCAGGAAGGTCTCGACGAACTTCGGGCGCAGGTTGCGGTAGTCGATGTAGTACGCGTGTTCCCACACGTCCACCGTCAGCAGCGCGGTGTCGGCGGTGGTCAGCGGCGTGCCGGCGGCGCCGGTGTTCACGATGTCCACCGAACCGTCGGCCTTCTTCACGAGCCACGTCCAGCCCGAACCGAAGTTGCCCACGGCCGACTTCACGAAGGCTTCCTTGAAGGCGTCGTAGCTGCCCCACTTGGCATCGATGGCCTTGGCCAGCGCGCCGGTGGGGGCGCCGCCGCCCTGGGGCTTCATGCAGTTCCAGAAGAAGGTGTGGTTCCAGATCTGGGCGGCGTTGTTGTAGATGCCGCCGCTGGACTTCTTGACGATCTCTTCGAGCGTCATCGCTTCGAATTCGGTGCCCTTTTGCAGGTTGTTCAGGTTCACCACGTAGGCGTTGTGGTGCTTGCCGTGGTGGTACTCGAGCGTTTCCTTCGAATACTCGGGGGCCAGTGCGTCGATGGCGTACGGCAGGGGTGGGAGCACATGTTCCATGGTTTTTTCTCGTGGGTTGGTTGTGGGGAATGAAGGATTCTAGGAAGTAATCATGGGGGCGGCGTCAGACGTGTTCCCGTCGCGCCGCCGGGCGTCACGGTCAGGTCGACCGAGCCATCCGAAAGGCGTGCGACCACGGCATCGCCGGCCTTCAGGCTGCCTGCGCTGACGACCGCGCGGCCTTCGCCGTCGGTCAGCAAGGCATAGCCGCGCTGCAGCACCAGGGCCGGGTCGAGCAGCCGCAGGCGCAGGGCCACGCGTTCGAGCCGCTCGCGCCGCTGCGTCAGCGAACGCGCGAACTTCGCGGAGAAATCGGTGGCGATGGCCTGCGGCACCTGCGCCAATCGCTCCCGGCGCGACAGCACCGCGTAGTGCAACCGCTGCGCGTGGTGCGCCAGCCGCAACTGCTGGCGCGCAACCAGGCCCGACGGGCGGCCCAGCCGCGCGGCCGCCTGGTCCAGCCGTTGGCCGAGCACGTCGAGGCGCCCGCCCAGCGCACCGCCGAGCCGTTCGTCAAGCAGATCAAGCGCGCCGAGCCACAGGTCGCGCGGCGCGCTGACGAGTTCGGCGGCGGCCGTCGGCGTCGGCGCGCGCAGGTCGGCGCAGAAATCGGCGATGGTGAAATCGGTTTCGTGCCCCACGCCGCTGATCACCGGCACGGGGCTCTGCACGATGGTGCGCGCCAGCGCTTCGTCGTTGAAGGCCCAGAGGTCCTCGATCGACCCGCCGCCGCGCACCAGCAGGATCACGTCGACGGCCGGCTCCAGCGTGTAGAGCGACTGCAAGGCGCGCACCAGGTCGGCCGGCGCACTGGCCCCCTGCACTGCCGACGGCGCCAGCACCACGGGAATATGTGGCACGCGCCGCCGCAGCGCGGTCACGACGTCATGCAGCGCCGCGGCCCCCAGCGAGGTGACAACGCCCACGGCACGCGGCATGGAGGGCAGCGCCCGTTTGCGCGCCGGGTCGAACAGGCCTTCGGCCTCGAGGCGTGCCTTGCGCTGCAGGAACTGCTCGAACAGCGCGCCCTGCCCCGCGCGCCGCAGGCTTTCGACCACCAGTTGCAGATCGCCGCGCGGTTCGTACACCGCCAGCCGGCCGCGCACTTCGACCTGGTCGCCGTCGCGCGGCGTGAAGTCGAGCAGACTCGCCGCGCGACGGAACATCGCGCAGCGCAGCTGGCCGGATTCGTCCTTGAGCGAGAAATAGCAATGACCGCTCGATGCACGCGAGAACCCGGAGATTTCCCCGCGCACCGAGACCGGGTTGAAGCGCGCATCGAGCGCATCGGCCACCGCGCGGCACAGCGCGCCCACGGCCCACACGCGCGGCCCGGGCGCGGCATTCGGCTCCCTGAAGCTCATCGCGCCCCTCCGCCGCCGAGCGCCACTCTTCCACAACGGGCGTCGCGCCCCCCACTTTGGAGGGGTATGCTGGAACAGATGCACGAGTTCTCGTGCAAGCTGTTGATTTCATTAAAAAAAGTGCTGCTCAAAATTCAATCGATCTAACGGAAAGCCCGTCCCATGCGGGTTCGGAGTCATTGCGCGATGGGTTAATCACAAAGTTATCCACAGAATCTGTGCGTCCTTGCCGACACGCAAACAAGCCGCGAGCCGATGGTGGCTCGGTGGATAATCGCCGCGCATTTGCAGTCTACGGGCCGGAGGATTTTCTTGTTTTCCATCATTGTTGCCGCGGGCTGGCCAATCTGGCCATTGCTCGCCTGTTCGGTCATCGCACTCGCGCTGGTCATTGAACGTTTCACCAGCCTCAAGACCGTCAAGGTCCTGCCGCCGAAGCTGCTGGACGAGACCATCACCGTGTCGCGCGGCGCGGTTCCCGGCCCAGATGTCGTGACCAAACTGGAAAGCAACTCGATGCTCGGCCAGGTGCTGGCCGCCGGCCTGCGCGCGCTGAACGCCAACCCGCGCTGCACCGAAGAAGACCTGCGCGCCGCCATGGAGGCCTCGGGCCGCACCGTGGCGCACAAGCTGGAGCGCTACCTGCCGGCGCTGGCCACCATCGCCTCGGCGGCGCCGCTGCTCGGCCTGCTGGGCACGGTGATCGGCATGATCGAGATCTTCGGTTCGCAGTCGCCCGGCAGCGGTGCGGTCGGTTCGGGCAATCCGGCGCAGCTGGCGCACGGCATTTCGATCGCGCTGTACAACACGGCCTTCGGCCTGATCGTGGCCATTCCGACACTGATCTTCTGGCGCTACTTCCGCAGCCGCGTCGACGAGTACCTGCTGAACCTCGAACTCTCGGGCGAGCGCTTTGCGCGCCACTTGAACGCACTTCGCAAATGACGGCCATCGCAGCAACCGACGGCCGTCACACCAGGGACACCGCGGAACCGGCTTCGCCGGGCCGCAGGTGTCGCCCCCGGAAGGGGGTTGGCGTAGCGACACGAAGTGCGCGCAGCCTGGGGGTGAGCCTATGACTCGGGGCCGCATGCAGTTTCGCCACGGCGCGCGCGACGAGCCGGAGATCAACCTGATCCCGTTCATCGACGTGCTGCTGGTCGTGCTGATCTTCCTGATGCTGTCGACCACCTACAGCAAGTTCACCGAGATGCAGCTGCGGCTGCCGACCGCGGACGTCGACGCCCAGCGGGACTACCCGAAAGAGGTGATCGTGGCGGTGTCGGCCGACGGCCGCTACGTGGTCAACAAGTCGCCGCTGGCGGACCGCAGCGTCGACACCGTGGCCGCCGCGCTCGGCGCCGCCGCCACCGGCGGCAAGGACAGCGTCGTGATCATCAGCGCCGATGCCGCCAGCCCGCACCAGGCCGTGGTGACGGTGATGGAGGCCGCGCGCCGCGCCGGCCTGATGCAGATCACCTTCGCCGCCCAGTCGACGGCCCAGGCCGGTCACTAAGTGTCGACCGGCGCGCGGCTGCAGGATGCCTGGCTGCGCCGCGGTGCGCTGGCCTGCCTGCTGTGGCCGCTGTCGCAGGTCTACGGCGCCCTCTTCGCGTTGCGGCGCGCCTTCTATCGTTGGGGCTGGCAAAAAAGCGGACGCGTGCCGGTACCCGTGATCGTGGTCGGCAATGTGATCGCGGGCGGGGCCGGCAAGACACCCGTCGTCATGGCGGTCGTGCGCCATCTTCAGGCGAATGGCCTGCGGGTGGGCGTGGTGTCACGGGGCTACGGCCGCCGCACCGACGACTGCCGCGAAGTCCAGGCCGACAGCGATCCGCAGGACGTCGGCGACGAACCCGCGCTGATCCACCATGCCACCGGCGCGCCGGTCTTCGTGGCCCGGGAACGCATTGACGCCGCGCGCGCCCTGCTCGAGCGACATCCGGACATCCAGGTCATCGTCAGCGACGATGGACTTCAGCATCTGGCGCTGGCCCGCGATATCGAGATCTGTGTGTTCGACGACCGCGGTGTCGGCAACGGCTGGTTGCTACCAGCCGGCCCCTTGCGCGAGCCGTGGCCACGCCGCTGCGACCTGCTGCTGCACAGCGGCGAGCGGCCTGCCTTCGCCGGTGGCTACACCGCAACCCGCGAACTGGCGCCGTACGCCCTTGCGAAGGACGGTCGACGCATCCCGCTGAGCACACTCACCGGCCAGCCCGTGATCGCGCTCGCCGCCATCGCACGGCCGGAAGCCTTCTTCACGATGCTGCGCGCGCACGGCCTCACGCTCGCGGACACCTTCGCGCTGCCCGATCACCACGACTTCAGCGACTGGCAACGCCCGGCCGGTCGCGCCCTGCCCCTCGTCTGCACCGAAAAAGACGCCGTCAAGCTCTGGCACCAGGCGCCCGACGCGCCCGACGCGCTCGCCGTGCCACTGCACTTCGAACCCTCGCCGGCATTCTTCGCCGCCCTCGACGCGAAGCTATCATCGCTCGATGGATACCAAGCTGCTTGAACTGCTCGTCTGCCCCGTCACCAAGGGCCCGCTGACCTGGAACGCCGAGAAGCAGGAACTCTGCTCGCGCAGCGCGCGCCTGGCCTACCCGGTGCGCGACGGCATCCCGGTGCTGCTCGAGAACGAGGCCCGCACGCTGTCCGACGAAGAGCTGGGCCTGTGAGCTTCACCGTTCTGGTGCCGGCCCGGCTGGCTTCGACGCGACTTCCCAACAAACCGCTGGCCGACATCGCCGGCCTGCCGATGGTCGTGCGCGTGGCACAGCGTGCCCGCCAGTCTGGCGCCGCCCGCGTGGTGGTGGCCGGCGACGACGCCACCATCATCGACGCCTGCAAGGCGCATGGTATCGAGGCCCTGCTCACCCGCCAGGACCACCCCAGCGGCACCGACCGGCTGGCCGAAGCCTGCGAACAGCTCGGGCTCGACGGTGACGCGATCGTCGTCAACGTGCAGGGCGACGAGCCGCTGATCGACCCCGCGCTGATCGACGCCGTTGCCGCCACGCTGGGCGCGCGCCCGCAGGCCGCGATGAGCACCGCCGTCCACGCGATCGACTCGCTGGCTGACTTCATGAACCCGAACGTGGTGAAGGCCGTGCTCGATGCGCAAGGCCATGCGCTCTATTTCAGCCGCGCGCCGATCCCCTGGTGGCGCGACGGCTCGTCGGGCGGGGCGGCGCCGTCGGTGCTGCCCAGCCCCGCACCGCTGCGCCACATCGGCATCTACGGCTATCGCGCAGGCTTCGTGCGGCAATTCCCGTTGCTGTCGCCCGCCCCTGTCGAAGCCACCGAGGCGCTCGAACAGTTGCGTGCGCTGTGGCACGGACACCGTATCGCGGTGCATGTCAGCGATGTGGCCCCAGGCCCCGGGATCGACACGCCCGAAGACCTGGCGCGCGTGCGCGCCGTCTTCGCGGCCGGCTCGCCTGCGTGAGCTGCAGGCCGCCCCGAGGGAGACGGCGGCAATTTGTCACGGGGACGCATGCTATCCTCGATGCAATTCCGCCTCGGCGCGCCTGAGGGCGCGCATGGGGCGCGACACAAAATCTAAGAACCTTCCGAGGACACCATGAGACTTATTTTGCTGGGCGCGCCCGGAGCAGGCAAAGGCACGCAAGCGACCTTCATCTGCCAGAAATACGGCATTCCCCAAATCTCGACCGGCGACATGTTGCGCGCCGCGGTCAAGGCAGGCACCCCCCTCGGGCTGCAGGCCAAGACGATCATGGATTCGGGTGCACTGGTCAGCGACGACCTGATCATCAACCTCGTGAAGGAACGCATCGCGCAGCCCGACTGCAACGGCGGTTTCCTGTTCGACGGCTTCCCGCGCACCATTCCGCAGGCCGACGCCATGAAGGCGGCCGGCGTCAAGCTCGACTACGTGCTCGAGATCGACGTGCCCTTCGGCGACATCATCGAACGCATGAGCGGCCGCCGCTCGCACCCGGCATCGGGCCGCACCTACCACGTCAAATTCAATCCGCCGAAGGTGGAAGGCAAGGATGACGTGACCGGTGAAGAGCTGATCCAGCGCGAAGACGACAAGGAAGAGACCGTGCGCAAGCGGCTCGACGTCTACAGCCAGCAGACCCGTCCGCTGGTCGACTATTACTCGGCCTGGGCCAAGACCGACCCGGCCGCCGCGCCGAAGTACCGCGCCATCCAGGGCGTGGGCACGGTCGACGAGATCACGCAGCGCGCGCTTGCCGCACTGAACAGCTGATTCAGCGGCTGATTCGTCAGCCTCTTTCTCCTAGCCGCCCTCCGCCTCCGGCAGGGCGGCCACTCCCAACAGTTCCAGCACCAGCGCGACCCGCGCCTTCACCGGCGTGAGTGCGCCCGCGTCCCGCAGCCCGTCACCGGGTTTCGGCAGGATGCGTCCGTTCGCACAGCGTGTGGCGCGCAACACCACCAAGCCGCTGTCCTGCGCCTTCAGCGCTGCAGCTTCCAGCGCGTGGTGCACGGTGCCGTTGCCGGTCGTGGCCACGACCAGCCCGCGCAAGGGCTCAGTCGACGAGAGCAGCAACGCCTCCACGATCGCACCGCTCGCGCCCGCGTGGCTCATGACGATCTCGACGCGGGGCCACGGCTTCAACACCGCCTCCAGCCGCGCCGCATCGAACGGCGCCCCCTGCGGCCACGCACGCACGCGCCGCACTTCGCCCTCTTCCACATAGCCGACCGGCCCCGCATCGCCCGACGCGAAGGCATCAAGGCGGTAGGTGTGCACCTTCTGCACATCGAGGCCGCTGTGGATCGCGCCCGCACACACCACCGTCACGCCCTGCGCGCCGGGCGTCGAGGCCACAGCGAGTGCGTCGCGGACATTCTGCGGACCGTCAGGCGACAGGGCCGTCGCCGGGCGCATCGCGCAGGTCAGCACCACCGGCTTGGCCGGCGCGAGCACGGCGTGCAGGAAGAAGGCGGTCTCTTCCAGCGTGTCGGTGCCGTGCGTGACCACGATGCCGGCCACGTCCGGCTGCGCCAGCCAGTGTGCGCAGCGCGCGGCCAGCTGGCGCCAGGTGTCGGCGTCCATGTCCTTGCTATCGAGCTGCGCGACCTGCTCCGCCACCAGCGTCACGCCGGTCGGCGCCTCGATGCCGCCCAGCAGGTCCGCCACGCCCACCTGCCCGGCGGTGTAGCCGATGTTGTCGCCGCTGCTGGCGGCCTTGCCGGCAATGGTGCCGCCGGTGCCCAGCACGACCACGCGGCGCGTCCCGGACGAAGAGGAATGAGTCATGGCTTGTCAACTTTTGAAAACTGGTTAAAAATACAGGTACTGGATATCTAGCCAGTGCCGCAAGGAAACCACTATGCAGTTCGCAGTGAAGCTTACCGCCCGCCAGCAGCAGATCCTGGACCTGATCCAGGGCGCCATCGCACGCACCGGTGCGCCGCCCACGCGCGCCGAAATCGCCAACGAGCTGGGCTTCAAGTCGGCCAACGCCGCCGAGGAGCACCTGCAGGCCCTGGCCCGCAAGGGCGTGATCGAACTCGTCAGCGGCACGTCGCGCGGCATCCGCCTCAAGGGCGATGCGCTGCGCTCGCTCCACGAAACGCGCCACCGCGAAGGCAACCAGTTCTCGCTTTCGCTGCCCGGCATGGCCCAGCTCGCGCTGCCGCTCATCGGCCGTGTCGCGGCGGGTTCGCCCATCCTCGCGCAAGAGCACGTCGACCAGACCTACTACGTCGAGAACACGCTGTTCCAGCGCCAGCCCGACTACCTGCTCAAGGTGCGCGGCATGTCGATGCGCGACGCCGGCATCATGGACGGCGACCTGCTTGCCGTGCAGGCCACGAAGGAAGCGCGCAACGGCCAGATCGTGGTGGCACGCCTGGGCGAAGAAGTCACCGTGAAGCGCCTGAAGCGCAACAAGCAGGTGATCGAACTGCACGCCGAGAACCCCGACTACCCGACCATCATCGTCCAGCCCGGCGAGCCCTTCGAGATCGAAGGCCTCGCGGTCGGCCTCATCCGCAACACGATGCTGATGTAGGCCCCGGGCCTGTTGCCCACACGCAGCAGCACCTCATCCGGCCGCGACAGGTGGCGGGCGTATGGCGCGAAGTCGCCATCACCCTGTCGTGGCCGATTCAAGAAATCCTGCCTGTGTTCAACCTCATACTTTTTTGGAGTTCACATGGGAATCGCCCTCCTCGCCATCGCCGACCTCTGGTCGCCCCTGCAATCGCTGGCCACCCGCTGGATGCCCGCCCGCCGTCCCTCGCATGGTGAGAGCGGCGATGCAGCCGCTGGCCTGCGCTACGTGGCCATTCGCCCGGCCTGCACGGCGCGCACCGCTGGCAGCCCGGCGCCGACCGCGTCACCGTCCGCCGCCACGCCCGCCCGCCCGCTGCGCGTGGTCCGCGTGGTCGATCGGCAAGGCTCGCAGCGCGGCTGCGCCAACCGGGTCGTGATTTACGGCCGCATGGCCGACGTGTGCGCCGAACTCGACCGGCTCGCCGCACTGGAAGCCGCGGAAACCGGCAGCGGCGCGCCCCGCCCCAGCCACCTGCACTGAGAAAGTGCCAACGAACCCGCCGTGCCTGCGCACTCTGTGCGCCCCTCATGCGCACGGCGGATTCACCTCCAACGGGCTGAAACAGGCCTCCCGGGCGCCATCCGGTGCCGGGTATCCAAACGTTCACACGTGCGACGTGCCGATGCTGCGAGGCACAATGGCATGCCATGAACATTGTGATCCTCGACGACTACCAGGACGCCGTGCGCAAGCTGCAGTGCGCTGCCAAGCTGGACGCTTACGCCGCCAAGGTCTACACCAACACGGTCAAGGGCATCGGCCAACTGTCGGTTCGCCTCAAGGATGCGGACGTCATCGTGCTCATCCGCGAGCGCAGCCAGATCTCCCGCCAGCTGATCGAGAAGCTGCCCAAGCTCAAGCTGATTTCCCAGACCGGTCGCGTCGGTGGCCACATCGACGTCACCGCCTGCACCGAACGCGGCGTGGCGGTGGCCGAAGGCTCGGGCTCGCCGCAGGCGCCCGCCGAACTCACCTGGGCGCTGATCATGGCGGCCATGCGCCGCCTGCCGCAGTACATCAGCAACCTCAAGCACGGGGCCTGGCAGCAGTCGGGCCTCAAGTCGGCGTCGATGCCTCCGAATTTCGGCGTGGGCTCGGTGCTCAAGGGCAAGACGCTGTGCATCTGGGGCTACGGCCGCATCGGCCAGTTGGTGGCCCGCTATGGGCAGGCCTTCGGCATGCAGGTCGTGATCTGGGGCCGCGAGGCCAGCTGCGCCAAGGCGCGCTCCGACGGCTTCCAGGTGGCGCAGAACCGCCACGAATTCTTTGCCGCCGCCGACGTGCTGTCGGTGCACCTGCGGCTCAACGAGGACACCCAGGGCCTCGTCAAGCTCGAAGACCTCTCGCGCATGAAGCCGACGGCGCTGTTCGTCAACACCTCGCGCGCCGAGCTGGTCGAGGCCGATGCCCTGCTGGCCGCGCTCAACCGCGGCCGCCCCGGGCTGGCGGCCATCGACGTGTTCGAGAGCGAACCGCCGCTGCAGGGCCATGCGCTGCTGCGCCTCGAAAACTGCATCTGCACGCCGCACATCGGCTACGTCGAGCAGGAAAGTTACGAAAGCTACTTCGGCCAGGCGTTCGACAACGTCGTGAGCTTCATCAAGGGCAACCCCACGAACATCGTGAACCCCGGCGCGCTGCAGGTCCGGCGGTGAGCGCATGAGCCGGCCCGCGCCGCAGCGAGGCGCGCTCTGGGCGCTGCTGGCCGGCAATTTCGTGATCGGCACGGGCGTGATGGTCGTGCCCGGCACCCTCAATGAGATCAGCGCCTCCTTGGCCATCAAGGTCGCCACTGCAGGCCAGCTGATCAGCGCGGCCGCCTTCGTGATGTGCCTGGGCGCCCCGCTGCTGGCCGCCGCGGTCGCCGGCTGGGACCGCCGCAAGTTGCTGGCCCTCACCCTGCTCTGGTACGCCGCGTGGCACGTGGTCGCGGCGCTCGTGCCCAGCTTCGGCGCGCTGCTGCCGGTGCGCATGCTGACGGTGATCGCGCCCGCCATCTTCACGCCCCAGGCCGCGGCCTGCGCCGGCATGCTGGTGCCGCCCGAGCAGCGCGGGCGCGCCGTCACCTTCGTCTTTCTCGGCTGGTCGGTGGCCTCGGTGCTGGGCCTGCCGATAGGCGCGCTGATCGGCGGCCACCTGGGCTGGCGCATGGCCTTCATGGCCATCGCGGCGCTCAGCGTCGTGAGCGCCGCCTCGGTCTGGCTCACGCTGCCCAGCGGCATCCGGCCCGCCGCGCTCACGGCTGCCGCCTGGTCGCGCGTGCTGCGCAGCCCGGTGCTGATGGGCATCGTGTCGGTCACGGCGCTGCAGGGCGTCGGCCAGTTCGTGCTGTTCAGCTATTTCGGCCCGCTGCTCAAGCAGGGCTTCGGCGCCGACGCCAACACGCTGAGCCTGATGTGGGCGCTATTCGGCGCCTTCGGCCTGCTGGGCAACATGGTGGTGAGCCGCTACATCGACCGCGTCGGCGCCGGGCGCATGGTGCTGCTGACGACCGGGCTGATCGCGCTGAGCCTGCTGCTGTGGCCGTTGGCCAGCACGCTGGCGTGGCTGGCGGTGGTGCTCGTGCCCTGGGGCCTGGGCTGCTTTGCCACCAACTCCTCGCAGCAGGCGCGCCTCGTGGGGCTGGCGCCCGCCCTGGCGCCGGGCTCGGTGGCGCTCAACAGCTCGGGCATCTACATCGGCCAGGCCCTGGGTGCGGCGCTGGGCGGCTGGCTGCTGGCGAACGACGCCACCGAGTGGATGAGCCGGGTCGGTTTTGCACTGATGCTGCTGGCGATGGGCCTGAGCATCGCCATCGATCGCAGCCGCCGCCCGGCCTGATTCCGATGCCCCGCGTAACACCCGGGGCGCGGGCCTCCCGCGAGATTGCAAAATCGGAGCTTTCGTCCGTGTCGCGCACCCGCGCCGGCGCGGCCGCCCCAGACACCCACCAACCCATGAGAACCCTGATCCCATGACAGTGAACTACCCCCGAATCGGCGTGATCGGCGCCGGCGCCATGGGGCGCGGCATCGCGCAGATCGCCGCCCAGGCCGGCAGCGAAGTGCTGCTGCTCGACAGCTTCGCAGGCGCCGCCGAGCGCGGCCGCGAAGCCCTCGCCGCCCAATGGAACAAGCTGCACGAGAAGGGCAAGATCGATGCCCCCACGCGCGACGCCTACGTGGCGCGCGTGAAGGCGGTCGACGGCATGCAGGCGCTCGCGGGCTGCGACCTCGTGGTCGAGGCCGTGGTCGAGAACCTCGAGGTCAAGCGCACGCTGTTTCGCGAGCTCGAGGACGTGGTCGCGCCCACCGCCACGCTGGTCACCAACACCTCGTCGCTGTCGGTCACGGCCATCGCGGCCGGCCTGCAGCACCCCGCGCGCTTCGCGGGCTTCCACTTCTTCAACCCCGTGCCGCTGATGAAGGTGGTCGAGGTGGTGGCGGGCTTCAAGACCTCGCCCGAGGTCTGCCAGCAACTGGCCGGCTACGCCACGCAGATGGGCCACAGCGCCGTGCAGGCGCAGGACACGCCGGGCTTCATCGTCAACCACGCGGGCCGCGGCTACGGCACCGAGGCGCTGCGCATCGTCGGCGAAGGCGTGGCCGACTTCGCCACCATCGACCGCATCCTGAAGGACCAGGCAGGCTTTCGCCTCGGCCCGTTCGAGCTGCTCGACCTCACGGCGCTCGACGTGTCGCATCCGGTGATGGAGTCGATCTACCACCAGTACTTCGAAGAGCCGCGCTTCCGACCCAGCGTGATCACCGCGCAGCGCCTGGCCGCCGGCGCACTCGGCCGCAAGACGGGCGAAGGCTTCTACCGCTACGACAACGGCGTGATGCAGCAAACGCCCGAAGCGCCGGCGCCGGTGATCGAAGGCACGCCCGCGGTCTGGGTGTCGCCGCGCGCCGCGCGCCGCGCCGAGCTGCTGCGCCTGGTGAACACGCTGGGTGCGCAGATCGACAGCGGCAGCGCTCCCGCACCGCAGTCGATCATCCTGGTCGCGCCGCTGGGCTTCGACGTGACGACGGTCGCGGCCGTCGAGCGGCTGGACGCCACGCGCACCGTCGGCATCGACATGCTCATCGACGACGCCGCCACCAAGCGCCGCGTGCTCGCCACCAACCCGGCCACGCGCCGCGACGTGCGCGACGCCGCGCACGCCCTCTTCGCGCGCGACGGCAAGGCCGTGAGCGTGATCCGCGACAGCGGGGGCTTCGTCACGCAGCGCGTGATCGGCGCCATCGTCAACATCGCCGCCGACATGTGCCAGCAGCGCGTGTGCACGCCGGCCGACCTCGAGACCGCCGTGCAGCTGGGCCTGGGCTATCCGCGCGGCCCGCTCGCCATGGGCAACCTCTACGGGCCGACCAACATGCTCGAAGTGCTGTTCAACCTGCAGACCGTGTATGGCGATCCGCGCTATCGCCCGAGCCCGTGGCTGCGCCGCCGCGGCGCGCTGGGCC
Source organism: Variovorax sp. GW531-E2 (assembly GCF_059423125.1). Lineage (NCBI taxonomy): Bacteria > Pseudomonadati > Pseudomonadota > Betaproteobacteria > Burkholderiales > Comamonadaceae > Variovorax > Variovorax sp. GW531-E2. The sequence goes on from NZ_JBWKXQ010000002.1 coordinate 205,866, forward strand.
TGAGCCTGCTGCACGAAGAAGAATAAGCACGCACACCATGACCGCCGAACTCAAGAGCACCAGCGAAGGCAGCACCATGGTGCTGACCATCGTCAACCCGACCCAGCGCAATGCGCTGGGCCCCGAGATTTATGCCGCCGGCATCGAGGCGCTGAACGGCGCCGAGAGCAGCGACGAGATCCGCAGCGTCGTCATCGTGGGCGAAGGCGCCTGGTTCTGCGCCGGCGGCTCGCTGCAGCGGCTGCTGGCCAACCGCCAGCTCGACCGCTCGGTGCAGGCCGAGAGCATCGAGGGCCTGCACAACTGGATCGACTCGATCCGTACCTTTCCCAAGCCGGTCATCGCGGCCGTCGAGGGCGCGGCGGCCGGCGCCGGCTTCTCGCTCGCGCTGGCCTGCGACTTCGTCGTGGCCGCGCGCGACGCCGTGTTCGCGGCCTCGTACAGCAACGTGGCGCTCTCGCCCGACGGCGGCCTCAGCTGGCACCTCGGACAGGCGCTGCCGCGCCAGCTGGCGAGCGAATGGCTGATGAACGGCGAGCGCATCGAGGCCGCGCGCCTGCATGCCTTCGGCCTCGTCAACGAGCTCACCGACAGCGGACAGGCGCTGGCCGGCGCGCTGGCCCTGGCCACTCGCCTGAACGCGCGCGCGCCGAACTCGCTGGCCAGCATCAAGGAGCTGCTGAGCGACGCGCGTGGCGCCACACTGGCGTCGCAGCTATCGCAGGAGCGCGATCATTTCGTGCGCAACCTGCACCACGCGAACGCGGGCATCGGCATCGCCGCGTTCCTCGACAAGACACCGCCACGCTACGAGTGACGCCTGACGGCGTCGCTCCCGAGACACCCCACAGCTTTTCAGTCGCCGAGAGGACAGACCATGGACGACCCCATTCTTACCATCGAAGAACGTGAAGCGATCAACAGTGGTCGCTGGTTTTCTTCCCTATCTCCATCGCTACGGCACGACATCCTCCGATGCGCCTTTGTCAAACGCTACAAGGACGGCGACCTGCTCGCCGCGCGCGGCGACCCGCCCGAGCACTGGATCGCCTGTGCCAAGGGGGCGTTGCGCGTGAGCTCGACCGCGGTGTCGGGCAAGCAGGTGACGCTGACCTACGTCGAGCCGGGCATCTGGTTCGGCGACGTGGCGATGTTCGACGGGGAGCGGCGCACGCACGACACGTACTCGCACGGCGACACCACCGTGCTGTGCGTGGCGCGGGCCGATTTCCAGAAGATCCTGGCCACGCACGTCGAGCTGTACGAAGCGCTGATGCGGCTGCAGGCGCGCCGCATCCGCACGCTGTTCGGGCTGGTGGAAGACCTCAACACCCTGCCCTTGCGCGCACGCCTGGCCAAGCAGCTCATCCATCTGGTGCGCAGCTACGGCGTGCCCAACCTGGACGACGGCAGTCAGACGCGCATCGGCCTGCAACTGGCGCAGGAAGAACTCGCGCAGCTGCTCGGCGCCTCGCGCCAGCGGGTCAACCAGGAACTCAAGACGATGGAGCGCGAGGGCACCATCCGGATCGAGCCGGCCGGACTGGTCGTGCTGGACCGCTCGGCGCTGATGCACATCTCTGAAGCAGACAACTAAAAAAGATTCGACATGAGCCAGGACTTCTCCAGTTTCATCGGCACCCGCGCGGTGTCCCAACAGCACACCTTCGACGTGGACGCGCTTGCGGCCTGGCTCGAAAAGAACCTCGAGGGCTTCCAGGGTCCGCTGACGGTCGAGATGTTCAAGGGCGGTCAGTCCAACCCGACCTACAAGCTCGTCACGCCCACGCAGAGCTACGTGATGCGCGCCAAGCCCGGCCCGGTCGCCAAGCTGCTGCCCTCGGCCCATGCGGTCGAGCGCGAATACAAGGTCATGCGCGGCCTGCAGGGCACCGACGTGCCCGTGCCGCGCATGTACTGCCTGTGCGAAGACGAATCCATCATCGGGCGCGCCTTCTACATCATGGAGTTCATGCAGGGCCGCGTGCTGTGGGACCAGTCGCTGCCCGGCTTCAGCAACGCCGAACGCGCGGCCTACTACGACGAGATGAACCGCGTCATCGCGGCGCTGCACACGGTCGACTTCGCCGCCCGCGGCCTGGGCGACTACGGCAAGCCCGGCAACTACTTCGAGCGCCAGATCGGCCGCTGGAGCAAGCAGTACAAAGCCTCGGCCGACGGTGCCGGCGAACTGTCGCAGCCCATCGAAGCCATGGAGCGCCTGATCGACTGGCTGCCCGCCCACATGCCCGCGAGCGCACGCGACGAAAGCAAGGTCTCGATCGTCCATGGCGACTACCGCCTGGACAACGTGATGTTCCACGCCACCGAGCCGCGCATCATCGCGGTGCTCGACTGGGAACTCTCCACACTGGGCCACCCGCTGGCCGACTTCAGCTACCACTGCATGTCGTGGCACATGCCCCCCACCACCGGCCGCGGCATCGGCGGCGTGGACGTGGCGGCGCTGGGCATTCCCACCGAGAGCGAATACATCGCCCGCTATTGCGAGCGCACGCGCATCAGCACGCCCGAGGCGCTGGCGCCCGACTGGAATTTCTACCAGGCCTACAACCTGTTTCGCATGGCCGCCATCCTGCAGGGCATTGCGAAACGGGTCGAAGCCGGTACTGCATCGAGCGAGCAAGCCGTGGCGTCCGCCCGTGGCGCACGGCCGATGGCCGAGATGGCCTGGCAATTTGCCCAAAAGGCATAGCCAGCCCTCCCCCTTAACCCCACCAGGAGACAGCATGGATTTCGAATATTCGGCCAAAACCAAGGAGCTTCAGAAGCGCGTTCTCGCCTTCATGGAAGACCACATCTACCCGGCCGAAGCCGAGTACAGCGCCGAACTGGCCGCCAACACGGTCGCAGGCAAGCGCTGGAGCGCCCTGCAGACCGTCGAGAAACTCAAGGCCAAGGCCAAGGCACAAGGCCTGTGGAACCTGTTCCTGCCAGTCGACAGCGCCTCGGCCTCGGGCTATGAGGGTGCGGGCCTGACCAATCAGGAATACGCCCCGCTGGCCGAGATCATGGGCCGGGTGCCATGGGCCTCCGAAGCCTTCAACTGCTCGGCGCCCGACACCGGCAACATGGAAACCATCGCCCGCTACGGCTCGGAAGAGATCAAGGCGCGCTGGCTCAAGCCGCTGCTCGAAGGCCAGATCCGCTCGGCCTTCGCGATGACCGAACCCGACGTCGCCTCCAGCGACGCCACCAACATCGCCACCCGCATCGAGCGCCAGGGCGACGAGTACGTCATCAACGGCCACAAGTGGTGGATCTCCGGTGCCGCCGACCCGCGCTGCGCCGTGTTCGTCACCATGGGCAAGACCGACCCCGAGGCGCCGAAGCACTCGCAGCAGAGCATGGTCATCGTGCCGGCCGACACCAAGGGCATCCGCATCGTGCGTCCACTGAACGTGATGGGCTACGACGACGCGCCGCACGGCCACGTCGAGATGTACTTCGAGAACGTGCGCGTGCCCGTCGGCAACATCCTGCTGGGAGAAGGCCGCGGCTTCGAGATCGCCCAAGGCCGCCTTGGCCCCGGACGCATCCACCACTGCATGCGCCTGATCGGCCTGGCCGAGCGCGCGCTCGAGCTGATGTGCAAGCGTGCCTCGTCGCGCGTGGCCTTTGGCAAGACCGTCGCCTCGCAGACCGTCACGCAGGAACGCATCGCCGAAGCGCGCTGCAAGATCGACATGGCCCGCCTGCTCACGCTCAAGGCCGCCTGGCTGATGGACGTGGCCGGCAACAAGGTCGCGCGCACCGAGATCGCCATGATCAAGGTGGTGGCGCCCACCATGGCCTGCCAGGTCATCGACTGGGCCATGCAGGTCCACGGCGGCGGCGGCATGTGCGACGACTTCCCGCTGGCCTCGGCCTATGCCCAGGCGCGCACCCTGCGCTTTGCCGACGGTCCGGACGAAGTGCACCGCAACGCGATCGCCAAGTGGGAGCTGGGCAAGTACGCCGCCGATAAGTCGGGCGCCACCGCCGACGCGCCTGTCACGCGCTTCTGATCCCGAAAAAAAGAAAGGGCGCGTTCGCCGCGCCCTTCTCTTGTCTGCTTCGGCCATGCCGCCCACGCCTTGCGCGTCGGCGGCATTTTCATTGGCCTGATTCGGTCAGAGCTTCTTCTGCAGGAAGACAGCGTGGCCGAATTCCGGGTCGAGCTGGTAGCTGACGAAGCCTTCGCGCTCGTAGCTGCGCAGCGCAGGCGCATTGCCCGACAGCACCTCGAGCGTGAGCTTGCAGGCGCCGCGCCGGCGGGCTTCCTGCTCGACCTGCGCGAACATCTGCTGCGCCACGCGCTGGCCACGGTGGCTGGCGCGCACGACCACGTCGTGCACGTTGACCAGCGGCTGGCAGGCGAAGGTCGAAAAACCTTCGATGCAGTTGATCAGGCCCACGGGCGTGTCGCCGTCGAAGGCGAGCACGCTGAACGCCTGCGGACGCGCCGCCAGCGCGGCGGGCAGGCCTTCGCGCACCGATGCAGGCAATGGCGTGCCGCCGCCGGCTGGGTCGCGCGCGTAGCTGTCGAGCAACTCGACCAGCGCCGCCGCTTGCAGCGGATCGCGGTAGTCGGCCAGGCGGATTTCGATGCGGCCCGCCGTCGTCATGCGGCGGGCTTGAGCGTGGCCGCGAGGCGCTCGGCGCAAGACTGCGATTGCTTCGGATCGCGCGCCTCGACCATCACGCGCACCAGCGGCTCGGTGCCACTCGCACGGATCAGCACGCGGCCCGCATCGCCCAGCTCGGCTTCGATGCGCTTCGTTTCGCTGGCGAGCGCTGCGTTGCTCTTCCAGTCCTGGTCGGGTGCGAGGCGCACGTTGATCAGCGTCTGCGGGAACAGCGTCACGCCTTCGAGCAGCTGCGCCACCGTCTTGCCGCTGCGCACGCAGGCCTGCAGCACCTGCAGCGCGCTGACGATGCCGTCGCCCGTGGTGTGGCGGTCGAGTGCCAGCAGGTGGCCTGAGCCTTCTCCGCCGAGCAGCCAGCCGCGCTTGTCGAGCTCTTCGAGCACGTAGCGGTCGCCGACCTTGGCGCGCACGAACTCGATGTCCTGTGCACGCAGGGCCATCTCGACGGCCTTGTTGGTCATGAGCGTGCCGACCACGCCCGCCGGCTTCTCGCCGCGCGCGACGCGTTCGGCCACCATCAGGTACAGCAGCTCGTCGCCGTTGAACAGGCGGCCGGTGGCATCGACCAGCTGCAGCCGGTCGGCGTCGCCATCGAGGGCGATGCCGTAGTCGGCCTTTTGCGCCGTCACAGTGGCGACCAGCGCCTCGGGATGCGTGGCGCCGAAACCCTTGTTGATGTTGAGCCCGTCGGGTGCGCAGCCGATGCTGGTGACGTCCGCGCCCAGTTCGTGGAACACGTTCGGCGCCACCTGGTAGGCCGCGCCGTGGGCGGCATCGACCACCAGCTTCATGCCACGCAGCGACAGGTCGTTGGCGAAGGTGCTCTTGCAGAACTCGATGTAGCGGCCATCGGCATCGTTGAGGCGGCGGGCCTTGCCCAGGTTGGCCGAATCCACCCAGACAGGCGCTTCTTCGAGCGCCGCCTCGACGGCCAGCTCCCAGGCGTCGTCGAGCTTGGTGCCCTGCGCGCTGAAGAACTTGATGCCGTTGTCGGGAAAGGCGTTGTGGCTGGCGCTGATCACCACGCCCAGGCTGGCGCGCTGGGCGCGCGTGAGGTAGGCCACGCCCGGCGTGGGCAGCGGGCCGAGCAACACCACGTCGACGCCGGCGGAGTTGAAGCCCGACTCGAGCGCCGACTCGAGCATGTAGCCCGAGATGCGGGTGTCCTTGCCGATCAGCACCGTGGGACGCGCCTGGGTCTTCTTGAGGACGCGGCCCACGGCGTGCGCGAGGCGCAGCACGAAATCGGGGGTGATGGGCGATTGGCCGACCGTGCCGCGGATGCCGTCGGTGCCGAAATACTTACGGGTCATGTTGTTGCTCTTTGAAGGTGTTCTTGCGGTGCTTCCGCGCGCATGGCACGCCATACGGCGAGGGCGGCGACGGTGTCGCGAACGTCGTGCACCCGCACGACCGCAGCACCCCGGTCCACGGCCAGCACGGCGGCTGCCACGCTGGGCACGGTACGCCCGGATGCATTGTCGATGCCGGTGACGGCCCCGATGGAGGACTTACGGGACCAACCTAGCAACAAGGGGTAACCGGTTGCCAACAATTCCCGCTGTCGACCGAGGAGCGCGAAGTTCTGCGCCACGCTCTTGCCGAAACCGACGCCCGGATCGAGCGTGATGCGCGCGGGATCGATGCCCAGCGCCGTCAGGGGCGCCAGCTGCGCGTCCCAGAAAGCCAGCACCTCGGGAATCACGTCGCCCTGCATCGGCAGCGCCTGCATGGTTTGCGGGTCGCGGTGCATGTGCATCAGGCAGATGCCGCAGGTCGGGTGCGCCGCCACGACCTCGCGCGCGCCGGGTTGGCGCAGCGCCCAGATGTCGTTGACGATGTCCGCGCCCAGGTCGAGCACGGCGCGCATCACCTCGGGCTTGTAGGTGTCGATGGACAGCGGCACGTTCAGCTTCACGGCCTCGCGCACCACGGGCAGCACGCGCGCCAGCTCGGCGTCGAGCGGTACGGCGGGGCTGCCGGGGCGGGTCGATTCACCGCCGATGTCGAGGATGTCGGCGCCCTCCTTCAGCAACTGCTCGCAGTGCTTCAGCGCAGTCTCGGTCGACGCGTGCGCGCCGCCGTCGGAGAAGGAATCGGGCGTGACGTTGACGATGCCCATCACGCGCGGCTGCGCGAGGTCAATCCTGAAACGCGAGGTCTGCCAAACCGCACCATCTGGCTCACCATGGAAAACGGGGCCAGGGGCCCCGTTGTTGCTTGATTTCAAGCCCACCTCAAGCGGCGGTCGGCGCCGGGTCAGGATTGACGGCCGGCGTGCCACCACTGCCGCCGCTGCCCGAAGGCGGGATGCGCGGCGTCCAGTCCTTGGGCGGACGCGGTGCGCGGCCGGCCATGATGTCGTCGAGCTGTTCGCTGTCGATGGTTTCCCATTCGAGCAGCGCCTTGGCCATGGCGTGCATCTTGTCGCTGTTCTCTTCGATGAGGCGGCGCGCCAGGGCGTACTGCTCGTCGATGATGCGGCGCACCTCGCCGTCGACCTTTTCCATGGTCTGCTCGCTCATGTTGGTCGTCTTGGTGACCGAGCGGCCCAGGAACACTTCGCCTTCGTTCTCGGCGTAGACCATCGGGCCCAGCGCGTCGGTCATGCCGTAGCGCGTGACCATGTCACGGGCGATGGAGGTCGCGCGCTCGAAGTCGTTGCTGGCGCCGGTGGTCATCTGGTGCATGAACACTTCTTCGGCGATGCGGCCACCGAACAGCATGCTGATCTGGTTCAGCATGTACTCGCGGTCGTAGCTGTAGCGGTCCTGCGACGGCAGGCTCATGGTCACGCCGAGGGCGCGGCCACGCGGAATGATCGTGACCTTGTGGACCGGGTCGCACTTGGGCAGCAGCTTGCCGATGAGGGCGTGGCCGGACTCGTGGTAGGCCGTGTTGCGGCGCTCTTCCTCGGGCATGACCATGCTCTTGCGCTCGGGGCCCATGAAGATCTTGTCCTTGGCCTTCTCGAAGTCCTGCATCTCGACCACGCGCGCATTGCGGCGGGCGGCCATCAGGGCAGCTTCGTTGCACAGGTTGGCCAGGTCGGCACCCGACATGCCGGGCGTGCCGCGGGCGATCACGCTCGGGTTCACGTCCTGGCCCAGCGGGACCTTGCGCATGTGGACGGCCAGGATCTGCTCGCGACCGCGGATGTCGGGCAGCGTGACGTACACCTGACGGTCGAAACGGCCCGGGCGCAGCAGAGCAGCGTCGAGGATGTCGGGACGGTTGGTGGCAGCCACCACGATCACGCCGAGGTTGGTTTCGAAGCCGTCCATCTCGACCAGCATCTGGTTGAGGGTCTGCTCGCGCTCGTCATTGCCGCCGCCGAGACCGGCGCCACGCTGGCGACCCACCGCATCGATTTCGTCGATGAAGATGATGCAAGGCGCGTTCTTCTTGGCGTTCTCGAACATGTCGCGCACGCGGGCCGCGCCCACGCCGACGAACATTTCAACGAAATCGGAACCCGAGATCGAGAAGAACGGCACCTTGGCTTCGCCGGCGATCGACTTGGCCAGCAGCGTCTTGCCGGTGCCCGGAGGACCGACCAGCAGCAGGCCGCGCGGAATGCGACCGCCGAGTTTCTGGAAGCGCTGCGGGTCTTTCAGGAAGTCGACGACTTCACGGACTTCTTCTTTTGCCTCGTCGCAGCCTGCGACGTCGGCGAAGGTCACCGTGTTGTTGTTCTCGTCCATCATGCGGGCCTTGCTCTTGCCGAAGCTGAACGCCCCGCCCTTGCCGCCGCCCTGCATCTGGCGCATGAAGTAGATCCACACGCCGATCAGCAGCAGCATCGGGCCCCAGCTGACCAGCAAGGTCATGAGGAGCGAGCCCTCTTCGCGCGGCTTGACGTCGAACTTGACGTTGTGGTCGATCAGGTCGCCCACGAGGCCGCGGTCGAGCACCGTGGCGGTCGTGCGGATCTTGCGATCGTCGTTGGTGACGGCGACGATCTCGCCGCCGCCGGCGCCTTCAGGAATGATGGCGCTCTTGATCTGGTTGTTGCGGACCTGGTCCAGGAACTCGGAATAGCTCACCGTTCCCGAGCCGACGCCACCGCGGGTGTCGAACTGCTTGAACACAGTGAACAACACCATGGCAATGACGAGCCATACGGCAACTTTGGAAAACCACTGATTGTTCAAACGAAGCTCCAGTCGAAAGCGCGTGACGGGAATATGAAATACGCGCTGAGGTACGCAATTGCGCCCCATTTTAGGCTTTTCAAGCTGCGAAAAGCGGACATTTCCCTATAGCAGCCATAGGCTGACAAGGGTTTGCGCCCCTGGAGGGCACGCTGCGGCAAGGTATCAATGCGTATCGGATGCCTTCAATCCCCTGCCGATGAGGAAGGTCTCGGCCGATTTGTCGCGCGATGCCTTGGGCTTGAGCGGCTTCACGACGCGGAAATTGGCCTTGAACATCTTGACCAATTCGTCGTACCCGCTGCCATGGAAGACCTTGGCCACCAATGCCCCTTCGGGCTTCATGTGGTTCTGGGCGAAGTCGATGGCCAGCTCGATCAGGTGCTCGACCCGGGCCGCGTCGGCCGAATGGATGCCCGACAGGTTGGGCGCCATGTCGGACACCACCAGGTCGGCCTTGCGGCCGTCCAGCACGGCCAGGAGCTGCGCCAGCAGTGCGTCTTCGCGGAAGTCGCCCTGCAGGAAGGTCACGCCTTCGATGGGCTCCATCGGCAGCAGGTCGAGCGAAACGATGGTTCCGTTGAGGTCGCCGACCGCCGCCCCGCCGGGCGACATGCGGCGCCGCAGGTACTGGCTCCAGGCGCCCGGGGTCGAGCCCAGGTCGACCACCAGCTGGCCGGGCTTGACCAGCCCGAGCGACTCGTCGATTTCCTTGAGCTTGTAAGCCGCGCGGGCGCGGTAGCCCTCTCTGGTCGCGAGCTTCACGTAGGGGTCGTTGATGTGGTCGTGAAGCCACGCCTTGTTGACTTTTTTGCTTTTGGCTTTGGTGCTCATGAGGGTGTTCGTGTACGCGTCGATAATACGGGGATGCCCGCCATTCAACTTACCCCTGCCGAGCGCAAGGTGCACCGCGCCGAAGCTCACCACCTGGATCCGATCGTCATGGTCGGTGGAGACGGGCTCACCCCTGCCGTGAAAAAGGAGGCCGACGCGGCCTTGAAGGCCCATGGCCTGATCAAGGTGCGCGTCTTCTCCGACGACCGCCTCGCCCGCGACGCCATGCTCCAGGAGCTCGCCGACGAGCTCGACGCCGCCCCGATCCAGCACATCGGCAAGCTGCTCGTGCTGTGGCGCCCGAAGCCCGAAAAAGAGCGTGTGATCGACGAAGACCGCATGCCCGGCCCGCGCGACGTGAAGATCGTCAAGTACAGCAAGCGTGGCGGCCAGCGCCCCGAAATCAAGACCCTGCGCGTGCTCGGCAACCAGCGCCTCACCCCTGGCGGCACCATCAAGCGCGCCAAGGCCAAGCGCCCGCTGTCGGCCAAGAAACGCAACCAGGCGGACTGAACTTGGTGGCAGCGCAAGGCGCCCAGCGCCATATCCTCTGCATGAAGTGGGGCACCAAGTACGGCCCCGAGTACGTCAACCGGCTCTACGCCATGGTGCGCCGCCACCTCAGCGGCGACTTCAAGTTCGTCTGCCTGACCGACGACGGCAACGGCATTCGCCCCGAAGTGACGTGCCTGCCCATTCCGCCGCTTAACCTCCAGCTGGCCCCGGGCCAGCGCGACGGCGCCTGGAAGAAGCTCACGACCTTCGAGCAGGACCTGCACGGCCTGCGCGGCACCGCCCTCTTCCTGGACGTCGACGTGGTGATCGTCGGCAGCCTGGACGCCTTCTTCGAGCAGCCCGGCGAATTCCTGATCATTCACGACTACGCCCGCCCCTGGCGGCGCGAGCGGATCACGGGCAATTCATCGGTCTACCGCTTCGAGCTGGGCGCCCATGCCGACGTGCTGGCGTACTTCCGCGCCAACATGGACAAGGTGCAGGCCGAGTACCGCAACGAGCAGGCCTACCTGTCGGACGTGCTGCACAAGCAGGGCAAGCTGGCCTACTGGCCGGCCGCCTGGTGCCCGAGTTTCAAGTACCACGGCATCCCGACCTGGCCGACCAACTACTGGGAAGAGCCCTTCGTGCCCGAAGGCGCTCGTGTGATGGTGTTCCACGGCGAGTGCAACCCGCCCGATGCGCTGGCGGGACGGCGCAATCGCGCCTTCCGCTACATCCGGCCGGCGAGCTGGGTCGCCAAGCACTGGAAAGAGTAACCAGGCCGGAGGCGGCGATGCGCGTCGCCGCCCCGGTTCAGCGTGGCGCCTGAGCGGCGCCGCCCATGCGCCACAGCAACGTGCCGGCGCAGGCCCACTGAACGAAGTACATGCCCGTGCCCACGGCATGCCACAGCTTGAGGTTGTCGCGCGCCACGATGCGCGGCGCCACGGCGTACTGCTGCAGCAGCGCCAGCAGCAACGCCGCCAGCACCAGGAAGATGGCCATCAACACCGGCTTGGTCATGCCATCGTCGGCCTTCTGGCGGAAATGGATCAGCAGGATCAGCCCGCAGCCGATGGCGATCCAGCTTTGCGCCTCGAACAGCTGGGCCGCGAAATTGCCCGCCACCGCCGGGTTGCCGAGCCGGGCGAACAGCATCGGCACCACCAGGAAGCCGATGGTGCTGAGGCTGCCCCACCAGAGGGCCGCCAGCATCAGCGCGACGCGGTCTTTCATCCGGCTCAGAGGTAGCGGACCGCCACGATCTCGTAGCGCTTGAGGCCGCCCGGCGCCTGCACCTCGGCTGTGTCGCCCTCTTCCTTGCCGATCAGCGCGCGCGCGATCGGGCTGGAGATGTTGATCAGGCCGAGCTTCAGGTCGGCTTCGTCTTCGCCCACGATCTGGTACTTGACGGCATCGCCCGACTCTTCTTCTTCGAGTTCGACGGTCGAGCCGAACACCACCTTGCCGCCGGCATCCAGCTCGCTCGGGTCGATGATCTGCGCGGCCGAGAGCTTGCCTTCAACTTCCTGGATGCGGCCTTCGATGAAGCCCTGGCGGTCCTTGGCGACTTCGTATTCGGCGTTTTCGCTCAGGTCGCCCTGGGCGCGTGCCTCGGAAATGGCGTTGATGACCCAGGGACGGTCGACCGTCTTGAGCTGGTGCAGTTCGGCGCGCAGTTTTTCAGCGCCGCGCTTGGTGATCGGAATGGTGGCCATGTTGTTGGTTCTCCATAAAGCGAAACCGCCGAACGCTGCCGTTCGGCGGTCGATTGAGGGAATTGATCAGACGAGTGTGCGTCCGGTCAGCCGGCTCAGGATGGCGAGCGGGCTCGATTCGGGATTGTATTGCTTCGATGCGGCCAGATGAAGGGTCTGCTCGAGCATGTACTGGCCCGCCATGACGGCGTGCGAGGTCTGGTCCGAGAAGCACACCCACACCGAACCGGGCGGGAATTTCGCCGTTTCCTGGGGCGAGTTTTCCTGGTACGCCATGTCCGACTTCATGCCGTCGTGCAGCTGCAGCATCAGGTGGTCGTACTCGCTGCGGAACGACTTGGTGACGTGCAGCGCCTGCAGCAACTTGGCTTGCCAGCGCTCATAGGGCTTGGCCCGCGGCAGGAAGCGCTTGGCGATGTCCTCGAAAGGCTCGCCCACGCGCCACACGCGCGGTGCGCCGTCGGGATTGACGTTGGTGAACACGCGCAGGATGCGCTCGCCGTAATTGGGCCGCGACGGGAACGCATCGACGTGCAGGCGCCGGTCGTCGGCGCGCCACGATTGCACGCGCGTCTCGACCTGGGCCGGCCTGTAGCTGGTCGGCGCCAGGCGCAAGGCCGGCGTGTAGTGCGGCAGCAGCCCATGGATGAGCTGCTGCGCCTGCGTGCGAAAACGCTTCACCATCGCCGCCGTGGCACGCTGCACCGCCTCGTCACCGACGGCGCCCTTGAGCTTGCCGTGGGCGTCGAGGCTGATGTTGCGCACGTCGGGCGACAGCAGGCTGGGCGTCAGCAGGCTGCGCTCTTCAGGCATTAGCTCGAAGCCCAGCCGCGGGAAGTACAGCACCTTGCCGGCTTCCAGTTCCGCAATCCACGCCTCGTTGGGCGCGGCCGCGTTCCAGTCCGCGAGGTCCAGTTCGACCAGCTGCGTTTCCATGGCGGTGCCCGATCAGGCAGCGGCCAGCTGCGCGTGCATCTCCTGCACCGAGATCACGCCCAGCTCGTCCATGAAGCCCATGCCTTCGACCGCGGCTTCGGCGCCGAAGATCGTGGTGAAGGTGGTCACGCGCGCCAGCAGTGCCGAGGTGCGGATCTGGCGCGAGTCGGTGATCGCGTTGCGGCGCTCTTCCACCGTGTTGATGACCAAGGCAATCTCGTTGTTCTTGATCATGTCCACGATGTGCGGGCGGCCTTCGGTCACCTTGTTGACCGTCTCGCAGGCGATGCCGGCGGCGCTGATGGCCGCGGCGGTGCCCTTGGTGGCGACCAGCTCGAAGCCCAGCTTGGCCAGGCCGCGCGCCACTTCGACGGCGCGCGCCTTGTCGTTGTTCTTCACCGAGATGAAGGCCTTGCCCGACTTGGGCAACAGCGTGCCCGCGCCCAGCTGGGACTTCACGAAGGCTTCGCCGAAGGTCTTGCCCACGCCCATGACTTCGCCGGTCGACTTCATCTCGGGGCCGAGGATGGTGTCCACGCCCGGGAACTTGACGAACGGGAACACGGCTTCCTTCACGCTGAAGTACGGCGGCGTGACTTCCTTGGTCACGCCCTGCGACGCGAGCGACTGGCCGGCCATGCAGCGTGCCGCCACCTTGGCCAGCTGGATGCCCGTGGCCTTGCTCACGTAAGGCACGGTGCGCGAGGCACGCGGGTTCACTTCGAGCACGTAGATGACGTCCTTGCCGTCCTTCTGCTGGATGGCGAACTGCACGTTCATCAGGCCGACCACGTTCAGCGCGGCAGCCATGGCGGCGCTCTGGCGCTTCAGCTCGGCCACCGTGTCGGCGTTCAGGCTGTAGGGCGGCAGCGAGCAGGCAGAGTCGCCCGAATGCACGCCGGCCTGTTCGATGTGCTCCATCACGCCGCCGATCAGCGTGCCGCCTTCGGCGTCGCGGATGCAGTCGACGTCGCATTCGACGGCGTCGTTCAGGAAGCGGTCGAGCAGCACCGGCGAGTCATTGCTGACCTTCACGGCTTCGCGCATGTAGCGCTCGAGGTCGCGCTGCTCGTGCACGATTTCCATCGCGCGGCCGCCGAGCACGTAGCTCGGGCGCACCACCAGCGGGTAGCCCAGGGCCGCAGCCTTTTCGAGCGCTTCGGGTTCGGTGCGCGCAGTGGCGTTCGGCGGCTGGCGCAGGCCCAGCTCGTGCAGCAGCTTCTGGAAGCGCTCACGGTCTTCGGCCGCGTCGATCATGTCGGGCGAGGTGCCGATGATCGGCACGCCGTTGGCCTCGAGGTCGAGCGCGAGCTTCAGCGGCGTCTGGCCACCGTACTGCACGATCACGCCGAGCGGCTTTTCCTTGTCGACGATCTCGAGCACGTCTTCGAGCGTGAGCGGCTCGAAGTACAGGCGGTCCGAGGTGTCGTAGTCGGTCGACACGGTCTCGGGGTTGCAGTTGACCATGATGGTCTCGTAGCCGTCCTCGCGCATGGCGAGTGCGGCGTGCACGCAGCAGTAGTCGAACTCGATGCCCTGGCCGATGCGGTTGGGACCGCCGCCGAGCACCATGATCTTCTTCTTGTCGGTCGGGTCGGCCTCGCACTCGTCCTCGTAGGTCGAGTACATGTAGGCGGTGTTGGTCGCGAACTCGGCTGCGCAGGTGTCCACGCGCTTGTAGACCGGGCGCACGCCCAGGGCGCGGCGCTTCTCGCGGATGGCCGTGTCGGTGGTCTTGAGCTGCTTGGCCAGGCGACGGTCGGAGAAGCCCTTCTTCTTGAGCGCGAGCAGCGTGTCCTTGTCGATGTCGTCGAGCGACTTGGTTTCCAGCTCGAGTTCGATCTTCACGATCTCTTCGATCTGCACCAGGAACCACGGGTCGATCTTGGTCAGCGCGAACACTTCATCCACGCTCAGGCCCATGGCGAAGGCGTCGCCCACGTACCAGATGCGCTCGGGACCGGGCTCGCCCAGTTCCTTCTCGAGCACTTCGCGGTCCTGCGTCTTCTCGTTCAGGCCGTCGACGCCCACTTCGAGGCCGCGCAGGGCCTTCTGGAACGATTCCTGGAAAGTGCGGCCCATGGCCATCACCTCGCCCACCGACTTCATCTGCGTCGTGAGGCGCGAGTCGGCCTGCGGGAATTTCTCGAACGCGAAACGCGGGATCTTGGTGACCACGTAGTCGATCGAGGGTTCGAACGACGCGGGCGTGGCGCCACCGGTGATCTCGTTGCGCAGCTCGTCGAGCGTGTAGCCCACGGCCAGCTTGGCCGCGACCTTGGCGATCGGGAAGCCCGTGGCCTTGGAGGCCAGCGCCGAGGAGCGCGACACGCGCGGGTTCATCTCGATGACGACCATGCGGCCATCCTTCGGGTTGATGGAGAACTGCACGTTCGAGCCGCCGGTGTCCACGCCGATCTCGCGCAGCACGGCCAGCGAGGCGTTGCGCAGGATCTGGTATTCCTTGTCGCTCAGCGTCTGCGCGGGGGCCACGGTGATCGAGTCGCCGGTGTGCACGCCCATCGGATCGAGGTTTTCGATCGAGCAGACGATGATGCAGTTGTCGGCCTTGTCGCGCACGACTTCCATCTCGTACTCTTTCCAGCCGAGCAGCGACTCTTCGATCAGCAGCTCGTTGGTCGGCGAGGCTTCGATGCCGCGCTTGCAGATGGTCTCGAACTCTTCCGGGTTGTAGGCGATGCCGCCGCCGGTGCCGCCCAGCGTGAAGCTGGGGCGGATGACGACCGGGAAGCCGACCGTCTTCTGCACGGCCCACGCTTCGTCGAGCGTGTGGGCGATGCCCGAACGCGCCGAGCCCAGGCCGATCTTGGTCATCGCGTCCTTGAACTTCAGGCGGTCCTCGGCCTTGTCGATGGCTTCGGGCGTGGCGCCGATCAGCTCGATCGGGCGGTTCGTGGCCGTGCCGGTGTACTTGTCGAGCACGCCGTTGCGCCACAGGTCGAGCGCGCAGTTCAGCGCGGTCTGGCCGCCCATGGTCGGCAGGATCGCGTCGGGGCGTTCCTTGGCGATGATTTTTTCAACCGTCTGCCAGGTGATGGGCTCGATGTAGGTGACGTCGGCCGTGGCCGGGTCGGTCATGATCGTCGCGGGGTTGCTGTTGATCAGGATGACCTTGTAGCCCTCTTCGCGCAGCGCCTTGCAGGCCTGCACGCCGGAGTAGTCGAACTCGCAGGCCTGGCCGATGATGATCGGGCCGGCGCCGATGATGAGGATCGATTTGAGGTCGGTGCGCTTAGGCATGCTTGTGCTCCGTCTTGTGCTTTTCCATGAGTGCCGTGAAGCGATCGAACAGGTAGCCGATGTCGTGCGGGCCCGGCGAAGCTTCGGGGTGGCCCTGGAAGCAGAACGCGGGCTTGTCGGTGCGCGCCAGGCCCTGCAGCGTGTTGTCGAACAGGCTGATGTGGGTGGGACGCAGGTTGGCCGGCAGCGACTTCTCGTCGACCGCGAAGCCGTGGTTCTGGCTGGTGATGCTCACGCGGCCGTTGTCCAGGTCCTTCACCGGATGGTTCGCGCCGTGGTGGCCGAACTTCATCTTGAAGGTCTTCGCGCCCGAGGCCAGCGCCATGATCTGGTGGCCCAGGCAGATGCCGAAGGTGGGGATGCCGGTTTCGATCAGTTCCTTGACGGCGCTGATGGCGTAGTCGCAGGGCTGCGGGTCGCCGGGGCCGTTGGCCAAGAAGATGCCATCGGGCTTGAGCTTGAGCACGTCGGCCGCGGGCGTCTGCGCCGGCACCACGGTGATGCGCGCGCCGCGCTGCGCGATCATGCGCAGGATGTTCTTCTTGACGCCGTAGTCGAACGCGACCACGTGGAACTGCGGCGTGATCTGCACGCCGTAGCCCGCGCCGAGCTTCCACTCGGTCTCGGTCCATTCGTAGGTCTGCTTGACCGACACCACCTTGGCCAGGTCGAGGCCGGCCATGCTGGGCGCGGCCTTGGCGGCGGCGATGGCCTTGTCGATCAGCGTCTGCGTCACGGTCTCGCCCGCGGCCAGGCCCAGGATGCAGCCGTTCTGCGCGCCGTGGGTGCGCAGGTGGCGCGTGAGCTTGCGGGTGTCGATGTTCGCGATGGCCACCGTGTTGCCGGACACGAGGTACTCGGTCAGCGTGGCGGTCTTGCGGAAGTTGGACGCGACGAGGGGCAGGTCCTTGATGATCAGGCCCGCGGCATGGATCTTGTCGGCTTCGATGTCCTCGCCGTTGACACCATAGTTGCCGATGTGCGGATACGTCAGGGTGACGATCTGCTGGCAGTAGCTGGGGTCGGTGAGGATTTCCTGGTAACCGGTCATGGCGGTGTTGAACACCACTTCACCGGTCGTGGAGCCGGCGGCTCCGATCGAGTTGCCGAGAAAGACCGTGCCGTCTGCGAGCGCCAGGATGGCGGGCGGGAAACTTCCCTTGAGAGACAAAAGCACTGGGTTCTCCGGATGGTTACGGTCGCCCGGAGCCCCAGGCGCGTTGCCTGCGGACTGCTGCTTAAGGGGATTTTGGCGTTGAAGGCGGCCGGGCGACGCTGATTTGCGAGTAAGCCCCCGATTGTAGCCCGGACTGGGTGTGTTATTTGGCCTGCAGGGCTGCTCCGCTTGCGTGCAGGCAGATGGCGGCCGCCGCCGCCACGTTGAGCGACTCCTCGCCGCCCGGCTGAGCAATGCGAATGTGGTGGGCGGCCCGGGCCTCCAGCGCGGCCGAAACGCCCTGCCCCTCGTGGCCCATCAGCCAGGCGCAGGGGTGCGGCAGATCGGCCTTGTGCAGCCATTCGCCCCGGTGCGAGCTGGTGGCCACCAGCGGCACCTGCAGCGCATCGAGCGCGTCGATGTCCACGCCTTCGACCAGCCGCAGGCCGAAGTGGGCTCCCATGCCGGCGCGCAGCACCTTCGGCGCCCACAGGGCGGCCGTGCCCTTGAGCGCGATCACCTGGGTGAAGCCGAAAGCCGCCGCGCTGCGCAGGATGGAGCCGGCATTGCCGGCGTCCTGCAGGCGGTCGAGCACCACGCTCGGGGCGTCGGGCAGGATTTCGGGCCGCGACGGCAGGTCGAGCACGAAACCCATCGGCGCGGGCGACTCCAGGCCGCTCACTGCGCGCAGCAGATCGTCGGCGACCACTACCGTTTTGATAGCACTGCGCACCCATTCGGCGGGCGCCGAGGGCCAGAACGCCTCCGAAAACACCGCCACCGCCGGTCGGACGCCGCGGGCCAGCGCCGCGCGGCACAGGTGATCGCCCTCGAGCCAGAGCCGGCCGAGCTTGCGGTAGGCGCCCGGATCTTGCGCGAGCTTGCGCAGGTCCTTGAGCAAGGGGTTGTCCCGCGAGCTGATGTGGCTCGGGCCGGTGTCCGTGGTCATGGCGGGCTCAGGGGGCGGCGCGCGGATCGAGGCGTGCGCCATGGTTTTCGGCGGCGCCGATCACGTGGGCGACCGAAACTTCGCCGGCCATGACGTTGACGGCTGACGTTGCAGCAGCCGTGCGCGCCAGCGCCGCCGCCACCGGGCTGAACGACCGACGGTGATGCACGCAGGCGCCGTGACGCTGGAGTGCCTCGAGGTGCTCGCGCGTGCCATAGCCCTTGTGGCCGGCGAAGCCGTAGTGCGGGAATTCGTCGTGCAGTTGCGTGCAAAGCCGGTCGCGGTGCACCTTGGCCAGGATGGACGCGGCCGAGATCGCCTTGACCCGCGCATCGCCCTTGACGATGGCCTCGGCCAGCACGTCGAGCCGGGGCAGCCGGTTGCCGTCCACCAGCACCTTGACGGGCTTCAGCCGCAGGCCTTCCACCGCGCGACGCATCGCGAGCATGGTGGCCTGCAGGATGTTGAGGCTGTCGATCTCCTCGACCGAAGCCTGCGCGATGGAGCAGCACAGCGCCTTGGCCAGGATCTGGTCGTGCAGGCGTTCGCGCTGCAGCGCCGTGAGCGTCTTGGAGTCGGCCAAGCCGCGGATCGGGCGCAGGTCGTCGAGGATCACAGCCGCGGCCACGACGGGGCCGGCCAGCGGTCCGCGCCCTGCCTCGTCGACGCCCGCCATCAGGCCGGGCGCATCCCACACCAGCGGGGCCTGCTCAGCCTTCAAGAACTTTCTGGATCGCATCGGCGCACAGTGTGGGCGTGTCGCGCTGCAATTGCACATGCAGCGCTGAAAATCTTTGTTGCAGCGCCTGCGTCTTCGCGGGCGCGCCGAGCCACTCGAGCGTGGCGTTGGCCAGGGCCTCGGGCGAGGCGGCTTCCTGCAGCAGCTCGGGCACCACGAACTCGCGGCACAGGATGTTCGGCAGCCCGACCCAGGGCTGCAGCTGCTTGCGCTGCATGAGGCGCCACGAGAGCCCGTTCATGTTGTACGCGATGACCATCGGCCGCTTGAACAGCGCCGCCTCGAGCGTGGCCGTGCCGCTGGCGATCAGCGTGACGTCGCAGGCCGCGAGCGCGGCGTGCGACTGGCCGTCGAGCAGTTTCACCCGCCCGGCCATGCCGGCGGCCTGCAGCAAGCTTTCGACCTCGGTGCGCAACCCCGGCAGGATCGGCGCGATGAACTGCAGCTTCGGCTTGGCCTTCTGCATCAGCGCCGCGGCCGCGAAGAAGCGGGCCGCGAGGTAACGGATCTCGGAGCGGCGGCTGCCGGGCAGCAGCGCGACGACCTGCGCCTCGGGGTCCAGCCCCAGTGCGGCGCGGGCGGCGGCGCGGTCGGGCGTCATCGGGATCACGTTGGCAATCGGATGGCCCACGTAGCTCGCAGCGACGCCCTTCTTTTCGAGCAGTTCGGGCTCGAACGGGAAGATGCACAGCACGTGGTCGGCGGCGGCGCGGATCTTGTCGATGCGGTCGGCGCGCCAAGCCCAGATCGAGGGACAGACGAAATGAACCGTCTTGATGCCCTCGCTGCGCAGGCCGGCTTCGAGGTCGAGGTTGAAATCGGGCGCGTCGACGCCGATGAACAGCTCGGGGCGCTCGCGCAGCAGCCGGGCCTTGAGCTGGCGGCGGATGCCAGCGATCTCGGCGTAGTGCCGAAGCACCTCGATGTAGCCGCGTACGGCCAGCTTTTCCTGCGGCCACCAGCTCTGGAAGCCGTGGGCCAGCATGCGTGGGCCGCCGATGCCCACGGTCTGCAGGGCAGGCCAGCGGGCCTCGAGGCCATCGAGCAGCAAGCCCGCGAGCAGATCGCCGGACGCTTCGCCCGCGACCAGCGCGAAGCGGCGCTGTTCGTTCGTGCTCATCGCGCCCATGTCAGCGCGCGATGCCGCGCGTTGAATGAGCGAGGAAGGCCTCCATCAGCGCGACATCGCCGGCGGCCTCGGGCATTTCCGCCGCGAGCTCGGCGATGGCGGCGCGCGCCTCTTCGAGCGTCTTGCCCTGGCGGTACAGCAGGCGGTGCATCTGCTTGACCGCCGCGAGCCGCTGCGCCGAGAAATCGCGCCGGCGCAGGCCCACGATGTTGAACCCGCGAACCGCCAGCGGATTGCCGTCGACCAGCATGAAGGGTGGCACGTCCTGCGAGATCGCGCTCGCGAAACCGACCATGGCGTGCGCGCCCACCGAGACGAACTGATGGATGCCGGTCAGGCCGCCGATCGTGACCCAGTCGGCCAGGTGCACGTGCCCGGCCAGCGTGGTGTTGTTGGACAGCGTCGTGTGGTTGTCCACCCGGCAGTCGTGCGCGATGTGCGTGTACGCCATGATCCAGTTGTCGTTGCCGACACGCGTGATGCCCCCTGCCCCGGGCACGCCGAGGTTGAAGGTGCAGAACTCGCGGATCACGTTGCGGTCGCCGATGGTCAGCTCGGTGGGCTCGCCCGCGTACTTCTTGTCTTGCGGGATCGCACCGAGCGACGAGAACTGGAAGATCCTGTTGTCGCGCCCGATGGTGGTGCGCCCTTCGATCACGCAATGCGCGCCGATGGTGGTGCCCGCGCCGATCCGCACGTGCGGGCCGATCACGGTGTAGGGACCGACCGACACCGAGGCGTCAAGCTGGGCCTTCGGGTCGACGATCGCGGTCGAATGAACCTGGGTCATGCCTTGCAAGAGACGATGAGCCGGATCAGCTGTTGATCTGGCGCATGGCGCACATCAGCGAGGCTTCGCACGCCAGTTCGCTGCCCACGAGCGCACGGCCCTTGAACTTCGAGATACCGGCCTTCATGCGCTCGATCTCGACTTCCAGCGTGAGCTGGTCGCCCGGCTCCACGGGGCGCTTGAAGCGCGCGCCGTCGATGGCCGCAAAGTAGTAGACCGTGTTGTCGTCGGGCACGATATCCAGCGAACGGAACGACAGCAGCGCCGCGGCCTGTGCCATGGCTTCGAGCATCAACACGCCCGGCATCACCGGACGGTGCGGGAAGTGGCCATTGAAGAAGGGCTCGTTCATCGTCACGTTCTTGAGCGCCGTGATGCGCTTGCCCTTCTCCATGCTCAACACCCGATCCACTAGGAGAAACGGGTAGCGATGCGGCAGCAACTTGAGAATTTGGTGGATATCGAGCGTCGTGTCCGTCATGGTGTTCTGTTCCTGCATCGTCGTCATTGTTTCGAGGGGGCTTTTTCCAGCGCCTTCAGTCGTTCGCGCAGGCTGTGCAACTGCTTGAGTGTTGCCGCATTCTTTTCCCAGTTCGCATTGTCATCGATCGGAAACATGCCGGTGTACTGGCCGGCCTTGCGGATGGAGCGTGTCACCACGGTCGCCGCCGACACATGCACGCCGTCGGCCACCGTGAGGTGACCCAGCACGATGGCGCCGCCGCCGAAGGTGCAATGGGCGCCGATGGTGGCGCTGCCGGCCACGCCGACGCAGCCCGCCATGGCGGTGTGCTTGCCGACGCGCACGTTGTGGCCGATCTGGATCAGGTTGTCGAGCTTCACGCCGTCTTCGATCACGGTGTCGTCGAGCGCGCCGCGGTCGATGCAGGTGTTGGCACCGATCTCGACGTCGTTGCCGATGCGCACCGCGCCCAGCTGTTCGATCTTGACCCAGGCGCCCTGGTGCGGCGCCAGGCCGAAGCCGTCGGCCCCGATCACCACGCCCGGGTGCAGCAGGCAGCGCTCGCCGATGAAGCAGTCTTCGCTGACCGTGACGCGCGACTTCAGCACGGTGCCCGCGCCGATGCGCGCGCCCCGCTCCACCACGCACAGCGCGCCGATGCGCGCGGTGGCGTCGACCTGGGCTTCGGGATGGATCACGGCAGAGGGATGGATGCGATCGACTTCCGGGCGCGCATGGTGCGCTTTCCACAGCTGCGTCAGGCGCGCAAAGTAGTAGTACGGGTCGGGCGTGACGATGTAAGCGCCACGCGCCGCGGCAGCCTCGCGCATGGCGGGTGACACGATGACACAGGCCGCCTTGGAGGCGGCCAGTTCCTGCTGGTATTTGGGATGGCTCAGGAAGCTGAGCGCATCGGGCTGTGCATTCTGCAGCGGCGCGAGCCGCTCGATGGACAGCGTGGCATCTCCATGAAGCTCGCCCCCGAGGGCGTCAACGATGGCTCCGAGCTGCAGCGACACGCCGGTTCGCGGCGTTACTTGCCGGCCGCAGGCGCAGAGGAGCCGACCGACGCGTTGAGCGCCTTGATCACCTTGTCGGTGATGTCGTGCTTCGGGTTGATGTAGATCGCTTCCTGGAGGATGGCGTCGTACTTTTCGGCTTCGGCGACCTGTTTGACCACGCGGTTGGCGCGCTCATAGACCTGCTGGAGCTCTTCGTTCTTGCGCGCGTTCAGGTCTTCCTGGAACTCGCGGCGCTTGCGCTGGAAGTCGCGGTCCTGGTCGACCAGCGAACGCTGGCGCGAGACGCGCTGGCTTTCCGACAGGGTCGGCGCCTCGCGCTCGAACTTCTCCGAGGCCGTCTTCAGCGCATCGCCCTGCACGGTCAGGTCCTTTTCGCGCTTGAGGAATTCAGCCTCGAGCTTGGCTTGCGCGGTCTTGGCCGGCTGCGCTTCGCGCAGCACACGGTCGGGGTTCACGAAACCGATGCGAAAGCTTTCCTGGGCCTGCGCGGGCGCAGCCATGAGGGCAAAAGCGGGAATCAGGAACGCGCCGGCGGCGGCGCGAATCAAATGCTTCATTTAGAAAGACGTTCCGATCTGGAATTGGAGGCGCTGAATTCTATCCTTCGGGATCACGACGAACCCGGTGCTCGGATCCGTCACTTCCTTCTGGGACTTGACGGGGAAGGCGTAGGCCAGGCGCAGCGGGCCCAGCGGCGAGATCCAGCTGATGCCCAGGCCGACCGAGGCGCGCAGCTTCTTCTGGGCCTTCCATTGCTCGTCCGTCACGTTGGGTGCACGGGAGCCGAACACGTTGCCGACGTCGAAGAAGCCGTACAGGCGCAGCGTGCGGTCGTTGCCGGCGCCGGGGAACGGCGTACTCAGCTCGGCGTTGAAGATGGCCTTCTTGGTACCGCCCAGTGCCGCGCCTTCGGTCTGACCGAGCAGCGGCTGGTCGCGCGGACCCAGCGAGTTCTGCTCGAAACCGCGGATCGAACCCAGGCCACCGGCGTAGAAGTTCTTGAAGATCGGGTAGACCTTGCCACCGAAGGCCTTGGCATAACCCACTTCGCCGTTGATGGCGAAGGTGTACTGCTTGTTGATCGCGAAGAACTGCTGGTACTGGTAGCTGGTCTTCAGGTACTTCATGTCGCCGCCCACGCCCAACTCGAGGTTGGCGCGCTGCAGGCGACCGGTGGTCGGAACCAGCGCGCTGTCGCGGCTGTCGCGGCCCCAGCCCACGGTCAGCGGAATACCCCAGACGCTCTTCTGGTCGCAGCTGGTGACGAACCAGCCGGTCGCGTCCTTGCCGCAGTGGAAGTAGTTCAGGTACGACTGCGGCGTGGTGAGGCCGGCGAGCGCCGAGCGGTTCGGGTCGAACGCGTAACGCTCCAGGCCGACGCCGAAGAAGACGGTGTCGAGTTCGCTGAACGGCACGCCGAAACGGATCGAGGCGCCCTGGTTCACCAGCTTGTAGTCGCCGTCTTCGTTCGTGGAGTACGGGCGCGTCGTCGTGTGGTAGACGCTGATCGTGCGCGAGATGCCGTCCTTCGTGAAGTACGGGTCGGTGGTGGTCAGCGACAGCGTGCGGTTGTACTTGCTGGTGTTGACCTGCACGCCCAGGAAGTTGCCCGAGCCGAACACGTTCTCCTGCGAGATGCCGAAGGTCAGCGCGACCTTTTCCGCGCTCGAGTAGCCGGCGCCCAGCTGCAGCGTGCCGGTGGGCTTTTCGGCCACGTTGACGGTCAGGTCGACCTGGTCGGGCGAGCCCGGCACTTCCTGGGTCTCGACGTTCACTTCGGTGAAGAAGCCCAGGCGGTCCACGCGGTCGCGCGAAACCTTGATCTTGTCGCCGTCGTACCACGAGGCTTCGAACTGGCGGAACTCGCGGCGGATCACTTCGTCGCGTGTCTTGTTGTTGCCGCCGACCGACACGCGGCGCACGTACACGCGGCGCGAGGGCTCGGCCTGCAGCGTGAGCGTGACGCGGTTGTTCACGCGGTCGATGTCCGGACGCGCCTGCACGCGGGCGAAGGCGTAGCCGAAGGTGCCGAAGTAGTCGCTGAAGGCCTTGGTGGTCTCCGTGACTTGCTCGCCGTTGTAGGGCTCGCCGGGCTTGATCGTGATGAGCGACTTGAACTCGTCGTCGCGGCCCAGGTAGTTGCCGTCGAGCTTGATGCCCGCCACCACGAACTTCTCGCCTTCGGTGATGTTCACCGTGACGCTCAGGTCCTTGCGGTCCGGCGAAATGGCGACCTGGGTCGAATCGATGCGGAACTCGAGGTAGCCGCGGGTGATGTAGTAGCTCTTCAGCGTCTCGAGGTCGGCGTTGAGCTTGGCGCGCGAGTACTGGTTCGACTTGGTGTACCAGCTCATGAAGCCGCCGCTGTCCTGGTCGAACAGGCTCAGCAGCGTCGATTCGCTGAAGGCCTTGTTGCCGACCACGTGTACTTCGCGGATGCGGGCGGATTCGCCTTCGGTCACGGTGAACGTCAGGTTCACGCGGTTGCGCTCGATGGGCGTGACGGTGGTCACGACGTTCGCGTTGTAGAGGCTGCGGCTCACGTACTGGCGCTTGAGCTCCTGCTCCGCGCGGTCGGCCAGGGCCTTGTCGTACGGGCGGCCGTCGGCCAGTCCGATTTCACGCAGCGCCTTCTGCAGCGCCGCCTTGTCGAATTCCTTGGCGCCGACGAAGTCGACGTCGGCAATGGTGGGCCGCTCTTCGACGATCACCACCAGCACGTTGCCGTTGACGTCGATGCGCACGTCCTTGAACAACCCCAGGTCGAACAGCGCGCGGATCGCGGCCGAGCCGCGTTCGTCGCTGTAGGTGTCGCCCACACGCAGGGGCAGCGATCCGAAGATCGTGCCGGCCTCGACGCGTTGCAAGCCTTCGACGCGGATATCGCGCACCGTGAAAGGCTCGACGGCCCAAGCGGCCGTGGCCGCCAGCGTGCTGGCCACCACCGCGGCAACGCTACGCAGGCGAAAGCGACTGAAGTTTGTGTTCATCTGTGAATTGGGCCGGCACGGAAAGGGCCGGCAGAAAGTTAACCAAAGAGCCGCGTGACGTCGTTGAAGAGTGCGACCGACATCATCACCAGCAGCAAAGCGACACCGCCACGCTGCAGCCGTTCCATCCAGGCGTCGGAGACGCTTTTCCCGGTCAGGCCCTCCCAAAGATAATACATCAGGTGCCCCCCATCGAGGACCGGCAGCGGCATCAGGTTGAGCACCCCGAGGCTCACGCTGATGAGCGCGAGAAAGACCAGGTACTGCGTCAGACCGAGGCTGGCGGACTTGCCGGCGTAATCAGCAATTGTTAAGGGACCGCTCAGGTTCTTGATCGAGGCCTCACCGATCAGCATCTTGCCCATCATGCGAACCGTGAGCGCGGACACCTCCCAGGTGCGCACCACGCCACGCCAGACGCCGTCGATGACGCCCTGACGCACCGTGACCATCTCGGGCGGCGCGCCGACGTAGGCGCCGATGCGCGCGACCTTGGTGGCGCCCTCTTCGCGCACTTCCGGCTTGACTTCGAGCGCGAGCGGCTGGCCGCCGCGCTGGAGCTGCCAGGTCTGTGTGCGCGCCTGCCCGGAGGCATCGATCGAGGCACGGATGACTTCGCGCAGCTGCTGCCCGTCGAGGATGGGGGTGTCGCCAATGGCCAGGACCAGGTCGCCGTGGCGAAGGCCCGAACGCTCCGCCGCGCTGCCCGCCATGACCTCGCCGATCTCGGGACGGGTCAGCGGTGCGACCACGCCGATCTTGCGGAACATCTGCGGATCGGCGTCCTTGGCCTCCATGCGGCTCAGCGGCAGGACCAGCTGGCGACCGGGCCGACCGCCCTCGCCCGCCACTTCGAGCGTGAGGTCGCGGCCGTCGAGCGCGCCGCGCGTCATGCGCCAGCGCAGGTCTTCGAAGGACTGGACCGGCGACAGGTCGCCGTCGAACCCGGCCTGGGTGATGTGTTCGCCGCCGCGCAGGCCGGCCGCCTCGGCCAGCGACGCCGCCACCGGCCGGGCCAGCTTGGCCACGGGCTCGTCGACGCCGATCCAGTTGACGGCCGTGTACAGAACGACCGCCAGCAGCAAGTTGGCGATCGGGCCGGCGGCCACGATGGCCGCGCGCGAGCGCAGCGGCTGGGTGTTGAAGGCGCGGTGCCGCTCCTCGGACGCCACAGGGCCTTCGCGCTCGTCGAGCATCTTGACGTAGCCACCGAAGGGAAAGGCGCCGATCACGAACTCGGTCTGCTGCCCCGGATGCTGGCGCTTAGGTTGCCAGCGCAGGATGGCCTTGCCGAAGCCGACCGAGAAGCGCTCCACCTTGACGCCGCAGGCCACGGCCACGCGGTAGTGGCCGTATTCATGGACCGCGATGAGGACGCCGAGAGCGACCACAAAAGCTATGACGGTGAGCATCGGGGTCCTCTGCGCAGTAGGGAATCAGGCCGCGAAACGTGCCGCGGCGGCATTGGCCGCCTCGCGGGCGCTGGCGTCGAGCGCCAGCAGGTCGGCCAGCGATGCCGGCTTGGAGGGCATGACCGCCTCCAAAGTTTCCAGGTTGACCGCATGAATGCGATCGAAACGCAGGCGCCGGTCGAGAAAGGCGGCCACCGCCACCTCGTTGGCCGCGTTCAGCACCGCCGTGGTGCCCGACGCAGCGCGCAAGGCCTGCCACGCCAGGCCCAGGCCGGGGAACAGCGCAGGATCGGGCGCGTCGAAGGTCAGCGAGCCCACCTGGCGGAAATCGAGCCGTGCCGCCCCGCTTTCGATGCGCTCCGGCCAGGCCAGCCCGACCGCGATCGGCACCCGCATGTCGGGCGTGCCGAGTTGGGCGATGACCGAGGCGTCGGTGAACTGCACCATCGAATGGACCACGCTCTGCGGGTGGATGACGACCTCGATCTGCTCCGGCGACACGCCGAACAGGTGTCGCGCCTCGATCACCTCGAGCGCCTTGTTCATCATCGTGGCCGAGTCGACCGAGATCTTGCGGCCCATGACCCAGTTCGGGTGCGCACAGGCCTGCTCGGGCGTCACGGCGCCCAGCGTGTCGGGCGCGCGGGTGCGGAACGGGCCGCCCGAGGCGGTCAGGATGATCTTGTCGATGCGCCGCGCCCAGGTGGACGGGTCTTCGGGCAGCGACTGGAAGATGGCCGAATGTTCGCTGTCGATGGGCAGCAGCGTGGCGCCGCCCTCCTGCACCGTTCGCATGAACAGCTCGCCGCCGACGACCAGGGCTTCCTTGTTGGCCAGCAGCAGGCGCTTGCCGGCGCGCGCGGCGGCCAGGCATGGCGCCAGGCCGGCGGCACCGACGATGGCGGCCATCACGGCGTCGACTTCGTCGTCCGACGCTATTCTTTCGAGAGCATCGTCGCTCATCAGGACGCGGGTCGGCAGATTGTTCTGCTTGAGATTTTCAGCCAGCAGCGCGGCATGCGGCGCACTCGCCATGACGGCGAAGCGCGGCGAGAAGCGCGCGCATTGGGCCAGCAGCTCGTCGACCTTGGTGGCCGCCGAGAGCGCAAACACCTCGAAGCGTTCGGGGTGGCGGGCAATGACGTCGAGCGTGCTGACACCGACCGAACCGGTCGAGCCAAGCACCGTGACACGTTGTTTGGGAGTGTTCACAGGAAAGCCAGCATCATGGCAATGGGAAGTGCCGGCAAGAGGGCATCCACGCGGTCGAGCACGCCGCCGTGGCCGGGCAGCAGCCGGCTGCTGTCCTTGGCGCCGGCGCTGCGCTTGATCAGCGATTCGACGAGGTCGCCGACGACGCTCATCGCCGCCAGGAACACCGCCCCGATCAGCAGCAGCCACCAGCCGCGCTCATGCAGGCGGGTGTAGAGGCTGGGCACCGTGGCGCCCAGGCTCTTGTCGGCCCAGACCCAGGCGAACGCCAGCACGATGACACCGGCCATGCCGCCCCAGACACCTTCCCAGCTCTTGCCGGGACTGATGGCGGGCGCCAGCTTGGCGCGCGTGAACTTCAGGCCGAAGGCGCGGCCGGCGAAATAGGCGAACACGTCCGCCACCCAGACCAGCACCAGGATCGACAGCAGGAAGTTGATGCCGACCATGCGTGCCTGCACCGCCGCGAGCCACGCGACCCACAGCGCCAGCAGGCCGCCCACCAGCCGCAGCCCGCGCGGAATGCGGGGCCAGCCGGGCACCGCAACGCGCAGCAGCGCCGCACCGCCGAGCACCCAGGCCGCGCTGGCCAAGGCCCACATCAGAAACAGCCGCTGCTCCAGCAGACCCAGCCACCACGACAGCCCGCACAGCGCCACCATCTCGGCACCCAGGAACAGCGACATGCCCTGCCCGTAGCCGTTCAGGCGCCCCCATTCCCACGCAGCGGCGCCGATCAGCACCAGCATCACGCAGGCGAAAGGAATGTGGTTTCGGTAGAACAGCGCCGGCAGCAGGATCGCGAGCAGCACGATCGCCGTGAGGATGCGTTGTTTGAGCATGCGGAAGGTGGTGTCGGGCCGTTGTCAGGCCGCAGAAGCCGAGACCTGCGCCGAGGTCTGGCCGAAGCGACGCTCGCGCCCCTGGAACGCGGCAATGGCCTCGTCCAGCGCGGCCTCGTCGAACTCGGGCCACAGCTTGTCGCTGAAGAACAGCTCGGCGTAGGCACTCTGCCAAAGCAGGAAATTCGACAGCCGCTGCTCGCCACCCGTGCGGATGAACAGGTCGGGGTCGGGCACGTGGGCCAGTGCCATCGCGCGATCGAGGTTCATCTCGGTCATGGGCAGGCCCTGCTCGGCGAGCTTGGCCGCGGCGCGCGCGATGTCCCAGCGCCCGCCGTAGTTGAAGCAGATGTTGAGAATCAGACGCGTGTTGTGAGCCGTGGTCTGCTCGGCCGACACCAGGCCGGCCACCATCTTGTCGGACAGGCCGGCGCGTTCGCCCACAAAGTGCAGCCGCACGCCGTCGGCGTTGAGGCGCGGCACTTCGCGCGCCAGCGCCCCGACCATCAGCTGCATCAGGCCGGAGACTTCCTCAGGGGGACGGTTCCAGTTCTCCGAAGAGAACGCGAACACGGTGAGCACGCCCACGCCGCGGTCGGCGCAGGCCTTGACGCAGCGTCGCAGCGACTCCACGCCCTGCTTGTGCCCCGCCACGCGAGGCAGGAAGCGCTTGGTGGCCCACCGGCCGTTGCCATCCATGACGATGGCAACGTGGTGCGGAGGGATCGTCGTCTGCGGCGAGGAGGCCATGCGGAGCCTCAAACGGCCATGATCTCCGCTTCTTTCGCGGCGACCAGACGGTCGATTTCCGCGATGTGCTTGTCGGTGACCTTCTGGATGTCGCCTTCGGCGCGTTTCTGGTCGTCTTCCGAGGCCAGCTTGTCCTTCACGAGCTTCTTGACGGCTTCGTTCGCATCGCGGCGCAGGTTGCGCGTCGCGATCTTGGCGCTTTCGCCTTCGTTGCGGACCAGCTTGGTCATTTCCTTGCGGCGCTCTTCGCTCATGGCGGGCAGCGGCACGCGGATCAGGTCGCCCATCGAGGCCGGGTTCAGGCCCAGGTCGCTTTCGCGGATGGCCTTCTCGATCTTGGCGCCCATGCCCTTTTCCCAGGGCTGGACGCTGATGGTGCGCGAGTCGAGCACCGACACGTTGGCCACCTGGCTCAGCGGCACCTGCGAGCCGTAGTACTCGACATGGATCGAGTCGAGCAGCGCCGAGTTGGCGCGGCCCGTGCGGATCTTGGTGAGGTTGTTCTGGAAGGCGGCGAGCGACTGGTTCATCTTCGCGTCGGTCGCACTGCGAATGTCTGCAATGGTCATCTCAATTACTCCTAGGCATGCACCAGCGTGCCCTCGTCCTCGCCCATCACGACGCGCTTGAGGGCGCCGTTCTTGAAGATCGAGAACACCTTGATCGGCAGCTTCTGGTCGCGGCACAGCGCGAAGGCCGTGGCGTCCATGATGCCGAGATTCTGCGCAATCGCCTCGTCGAAGGTGAGCGAGGCGTAGCGCGTGGCTTCGGGGTGGGTCTTGGGATCGGCGGTGTAGACGCCGTCCACCTTGGTCGCCTTGAGCACCAGCTCGGCGCCGATTTCGGCACCGCGCAGCGCGGCGGCCGTGTCGGTCGTGAAGAAGGGGTTGCCGGTACCGGCAGCGAACACCACGACCTTGCCCTCTTCGAGGTACTGCAGGGCCTTGGGGCGCACATAGGGCTCGACCACCTGCTCGATGGCGATGGCGGACATCACGCGGGCCACGAGGCCCTGCTTGTTCATCGCGTCGGCCAGGGCCAGCGAGTTCATGACGGTGGCCAGCATGCCCATGTAGTCGGCCGTGGCGCGGTCCATGCCGACGGAGCCTCCCGCGACGCCGCGGAAGATGTTGCCGCCGCCGATCACGACCGCCACCTGGACGCCCATGTTCACGACCTCGGCCACTTCTTCGACCATGCGCACGATGGTGGCACGGTTGATGCCGAAGGCGTCATCGCCCATCAATGCCTCACCCGACAGCTTCAACAAGATTCGCTTGTGGGCTGGGCGGGCATCAGACATGGGCATTTTCCTTAGAGGGTTGGCGGGGGCGAGTGTAAAACGTGGCGGTGAAAAAGCGGCGGCACGCTGTCGCGCACCGCCGCTTGGAGGCCTGCCGGATCAGGCGGCAGCCTTGGCAGCAGCGACCTGGGCAGCGACTTCGGCAGCGAAGTCGTCGACCTTCTTCTCGATGCCTTCGCCGACCACGTACAGGGTGAAGCCCTTGATCGTGGTGTCGGCGGCCTTGAGCATCTGCTCGACGGTCTGCTTGTCGTTCTTCACGAACGGCTGGTTGTGCAGCGAGACTTCCTTGAGGTACTTCTGCACGCCGCCTTCGATGCGCTTGGCAACGATGTCGGCCGGCTGAGGCTTCTTGCCTTCGGCTTCGGCCGTCTTGCGGTCTTCCTCGGCCTTGCCAGCGGCAACAGCGCGTTCTTTTTCGATCAGGTCGGCGGGCACGTCCGATGCCTGGATGGCGACCGGCTTCATGGCGGCGATGTGCATCGCGACGTCCTTGGCCGAGGTGTCGTCACCTTCGAACTCGACCATCACGCCGATGCGCGTGCCGTGCAGGTACGAAGCCAGCTTGCCGTTGCCCGTGAAGTGCTTGAAGCGGCGGAAGCTCATGTTCTCGCCGATCTTGCCGATCAGGCCCTTGCGCACGTCTTCGAGCGTGGGGCCGAAGCCGTCCTGCTCGTAAGCCAGCGCGCCCAGCGCGGCGATGTCGGCGGGGTTGTTCTTGGCGACCAGCATCGCGGCAGCGTTGGCCATGGCCAGGAAGCTGTCGTTCTTGGTGACGAAGTCGGTTTCGCAGTTGATTTCGATCATGCCGCCGGCAGCGCCGTCGACGAAAGCCGTGACCACGCCTTCAGCAGTGATACGGCCCGATGCCTTGCCAGCCTTGTTGCCGAGCTTGATGCGCAGCAGCTCTTCGGCTTTTTCCATGTTGCCGTCGGCCTCCGTCAGGGCCTTCTTGCATTCCATCATGGGCGCATCGGTCTTCGCGCGCAGTTCGCCGACCATGCTTGCGGTGATTGCAGCCATTTGTGTATCTCCGTAAATCCAAAAATCAGGTTAAAAAAAAGGGGCACCAAAGCCCCTTCTTCAGGCTCGCGAACGCGCCTATCAGGCCGAAGCGCCTTCTTCGACTTCGACGAATTCGTCGCCGCTGCCTTCGGCAACGGCCTTGACCACGTCACCGCCGGCGCTGTTGCGGCCTTCGATGATCGCGTCGGCGATGCCGCGGGCGTACAGCGTGACGGCCTTCGACGAGTCGTCGTTGCCGGGGATCACGTAGTCGATGCCTTCGGGCGAGTGGTTGGAGTCGACCACGCCGATCAGCGGGATGCCGAGCTTCTTGGCTTCGGCCACGGCGATCTTGTGGAAGCCCACGTCGATCACGAAGATGGCGTCGGGCAGCGCAGCCATGTCCTGGATGCCGCCGATGTCCTTCTCGAGCTTCGCGATTTCGCGCGAGAACGTGAGCTGTTCTTTCTTGCTCAGGCTGTCGAGGCCGGCTTCTTGCTGGGCCTTCATGTCCTTCAGACGCTTGATCGAGGTCTTGACGGTCTTGAAGTTGGTCAGCATGCCGCCGAGCCAGCGGGTGTCGACGAAAGGCACGCCGGCGCGGCGAGCTTCTGCAGCGACGATTTCACGGGCCTGGCGCTTCGTGCCGACCATCAGGATCGTGCCGCGGTTGGCCGTGAGTTGCTTGGCGTACTTCATCGCGTCCTGGAACATCGGGAGCGACTTTTCCAGGTTGATGATGTGAATCTTGTTGCGGTGACCGAAGATGAACGGAGCCATCTTGGGGTTCCAGAAGCGGGTTTGGTGACCGAAGTGGACACCGGCTTCCAGCATTTCGCGCATGGTGGTCGACATTGAATTTACTCCAAAGGTTGGGTCTAAAATCCAGCCCGTTTTGCGCCCCTTCGACGGGGTCGCAACACCTTGATTGGGCCGGTTTGCGGATGTGCTTGACTGGCGGCGACAAAACTGTCGCATAACCAGCGAAACCCAAAGAGTATAGCACGGCGGCCACCACCTCCTCCCTCGAACCGAGCCGTTCCAAGGTACCCTCGACGCCATGAACGACCTTCACGCCACCCGTCTCACCCTTCTGGCTGGCGGTTCCGATGCGCGCACCGAAATGGAGCGCGCCATCGCCCTCTCCGAATCCCCGGCCTGCGCCCACGTTTTCACCCGCACGATGTTCGACGAGGCCCGCGCGGCCGCCGCCGCATCGGCGCCCGAAAGCAGGCTGGCCGGACTGGCCTTCACCAGCAAGGACCTGTTCGACGTCGCCGGCCAGCCGACACCCGCCGGCTCGGCGGTGCTCTCGCACGCACCGGCCGCCCCGGCCGATTCGCTCGCCGTGGCCCGGCTGCGCGCCGCCGGCGGCGTGCTGACCGGACGCACCAACATGACGGAGTTCGCCTTTTCCGGCGTCGGCGTCAATCCGCACCACGGCACGCCGGCCAACGTGAGCGATACCGCCACGCCGCGCATTCCGGGCGGCTCGTCCTCCGGCGCGGCGATTTCGGTGGCGAGCGGCGCGGCCTTCATCGGCCTGGGCTCCGACACCGGCGGGTCGATCCGCATCCCGGCCGCGCTGAACGGCATCGTCGGCTTCAAGAACACCGCCCGCCTCACGCCGGCCGACGGCGCGCTGCCGCTGTCGACCACGCTCGACACCGTCTGCGCCATGACCCGCTCGGTGCGCGACGCCGTCACCGCGCACGAGATCCTCTCGGCGCGGCAGGTGACGCCCGGCTCGGCGCCGTTGTCGGCCTACCGGCTGGCCGTCGTGAAGAACGTCTTCCTCGACGACCTCGAGCCCGCCGTGGCCACGGCTTTCGAGCGCACCCTGGCCACCCTGCGCGCCACGGGTGCCCGCATCCAGGAAATCGAATTGCCCGAGCTGGCCGACCTGCAGAGCATCAACGCCACCGGCGGCTTCTCGGCGGCCGAGTCGTACGCCTGGCACAGGCTGCTGCTGGAGCGCAGCGGCGCCGGCTACGACCCGCGCGTGGCGCAGCGCATCCTGCGCGGCGCCGGCATGAAGGCACACGAGTACATCGACCTGGTCCGCGCCCGCCGCGACTGGATCGCCCGCGTCGAGAAGGCGCTGGCACCGTTCGACGCCGTGGTGTCGCCGACCGTGCCGATCACGGCGCCGTCCATCGCCAGCGTGGCACCAGGCGCCGAGCGCGACGACGAATTCTTCCACGTCAACGCGCTGCTGCTGCGCAACCCGTCGATCGTCAACATGCTCGACGGCTGCGCCATTTCTCTGCCCTGCCACGTCGCCGGCGAACTGCCGGTCGGCCTGATGCTGTGGCACGGCGCAATGCACGACGACGCCGTGCTCGCGGTGGCGCTCCAGGCCGAACGCACGCTGCAGAAATAACCGCTGTCACCGCCCGCCTCACGGGCGTCAGCCGCTTCTTTTATCTAGAACATTTCAATGAAAATCGCGATCGTGGGCGCCGGCATCGTCGGCGTCACCACCGCCTGGGAACTGGTTTCCGACGGCCATGAAGTGAGCGTGTTCGAACGCCGCGGCGCCGCCGCCGAAGAGGCCAGCTTCGCCAACGCCGGCGTGGTCGCGCCGGGTTATGTCACGCCGTGGGCCGCACCGGGTATGCGCGGCAAGGTGCTGCGCTCGCTGCTGTCTTCGCACGGCGCCATCAAGCTGCGCTGGCCGCTGAGTTCGCGCGACCTCAGCTGGATGTCGCGCTGGCAGAAGGCCTGCAAGCTCGAGACCTACCTGGCCAACCGCGCCCGCATGCAGCGGCTGGCTTTCTACAGCCGCACCCGGCTGCACGCGGTGACGGAAGCGCGGGAGCTGAGCTACGAACGCAGCGATGGCTACCTGGTGCTGCTGCGCTCCAAGCGCGAGAAAAAACTGGTGCAGCCCGGACTCGAGGTGCTGCGGTCGGCCGGCAGTGTGTTCCGCGAGATCGACGCCGACGAGGCCCGCCTGATCGAGCCCGCACTCAACCCCGACACCCCGCTGGCAGGCGCGATCCACCTGCCAGAAGACGAGGTCGCGAACTGCCGCCAGTTCGCGCTGCTGCTCAAGTGGGAAGCCGAGGCTTTGGGCGCGCAATTCCATTTCAACTGCGACATTGCGCCGCTGAGCCGCGCCGCGCCCACCTCGCTGACGCTGGCCAGCGGCTCGGACGCGCTGCAGTTCGACGCCATCGTGGTCTGCGCCGGCCTGTCGTCCGCCACGCTGCTGCGTCCGCTGGGATTGCGCATTCCACTGGCGCCGGTCTACGGCCACTCGGTCAGCGCACCGGTGCGCGAGCCGCTCAATGCGCCGCGCAGCGCGGTGATGGACGAGCGCTACAAGGTTGCGATCTCCCGCCTGGGCCAGCGCGTGCGCGTGGCCGGCAGCGCCGAGATCGGCGGCTCGCCCGACGCCATGAGCCCGGCCGCGATCCAGACGCTCTACAAGGTGCTGCACGACTGGTTCCCGGGCGCTGCCACATTGCAGTCGGGCATCCAGCAATGGAAGGGCGCCCGTCCGATGCTGCCCGACGGCCCGCCGGTGCTGGGCGCCAGCGGCATTCCCGGCGTGTGGCTCAACCTGGGCCACGGCTCGAGCGGCTGGGCGCTGTCGTGCGGCAGCGCGCGCGTGCTCGGCGACCTGATTGGAGGGCAAGACCCCGGCATCGACCTCGAAGGCCTGGGGATCGAGCGGCTCAGTCTTTAGAACCCCAGCGGCGCAGTTGCTCGGGGGTGGCCGGTTTTTCCACCGGCAGTTCGGGCCGGGGCGCCCAGCGTTGGGCGATCAACCCCAGGACAGCCGGCGCAATCAGTCCGAAGAACACCAGCACCACCAGGTCCACGCCCAGCATCAGCCACTGCGTGCCGGACCCCGCTTCGACCGGCACGTCGAGCCACCGGATCACGCCGATGCCATAGCCCACGCCCAGGGCCCAGGCGACGTCGCGCAGCGGCACCCGGCGCAACAGCTCGGCCAGCAGGAACAGCCCCCACACCACGATCAGCAGGCCGACCGCCCAGGCCACGCCGGCGATCATCGCTGCGGCCGTGCCAACGAACCCGGCCAGGCACGCCAGCAGCAGAACCAGCAACCAGCCGAAGGTCTTGAGCATCATCGGTCGATGATAGGAGGCGCGGCGTCGGCGGCACAATGGCTCGATGCATCGCATCACGTCCGCCAGCGCCGCCGACCTGTTCGACATCGCCGCCACGCGTCGCATCGAGCAGGCAGCAGCCTCCGCCCTTCCCCCTCATACGCTGATGCAGCGCGCCGGCCTCGCTGCCGCACGGCTCGCGATGGCGCTCGCGCCGCACGCGCGAACGATCTGGATCGCCTGCGGCCCAGGGAACAACGGCGGCGATGGCTTCGAAGCCGCGGCGCAACTGCGGCATCGCGGCTTCTTTCCGGTCGTCACCTTCGTGGGCGATGAAGGCCGGCTGCCAGCGGATGCCAAGGCGTCGCTGCAGCGTGCGCGCGATGCGGGCGTCACCTTCGCTTCGGCGCCGCCATCGAGCTTCGAGCTGGCGATGGATGCACTGCTCGGCATCGGATCGACCCGCCCGCCGTCGGGCGCAATGGCCGAATGGCTTGCGCGGATGCACACGGGTGCACCACCGGTGCTCAGCCTCGACGTGCCCTCGGGCCTCGGCGCCGACACCGGCATGCTGGCCTCCAACACAGATCAAGCATCGGCATCGGTCCGCACCACCCTCACCTTCCTCACGCTGAAACCCGGCTTGTTCACGGCGCAAGGCCGCGACGCAGCCGGCACGGTGTGGTTCGACGACCTGGGCTGCAGCGCTTTCGCCCGAGAGCGACCGACGGCCCGCCTCGCAGGCGCGCCCGATATCCAGCCGCGCACCCACGCCTCGCACAAGGGCAGCTACGGCGATATCGCGGTGATCGGCGGCGCTTCGGGCATGGCCGGCGCCGCGCTGCTGGCCGGCTCGGCCGCGCTCCATGCGGGCGCGGGACGCGTGTTCGTCGGATTGCTCGATCCCCGCGCAGCGCCGGTCGACACCTCGCGGCCCGAGCTGATGCTGCGCGACGCCCATGCCCTGGACCTCGCCGGCATGACGGTCGTGTGCGGCTGCGGTGGCGGCGATGCCGTGCGCGAGCTGCTGCCGCGCGTGCTGTCGACGGCCGCCGCGCTGGTGCTCGACGCCGATGCGCTCAACGCCATCGCCGCCGATCCGTCACTTCAGGCGCAGCTGATCGCGCGAGGCCAGGCCGGCGCTCCCGGCGTGCTCTCGCCACATCCATTGGAAGCCGCGCGCCTGCTCGGCGACACGACGGGTGGCGTGCAAGCCAACCGCCTGGCCGCGGCCCGTGCGCTGGCGTCGCGCTTCGGCGCGGTGACGGTGCTCAAGGGTTCAGGAACAGTGATTGCCGACGCGGGCGACGAGCCGCCGGTCATCAACCCGACCGGCAATGCCCGCCTCGCCACCGCAGGCACCGGCGACGTGCTCGCCGGCATGATCGGCGCGGCGCTCGCGATGCGCCGCCCCGCATTCGAGGCGGTGTGCGAAGCCGTCTGGCAGCACGGCCGCATCGCCGACCTGTGGCCGGCCGATGCGGCCCCGCTCACGGCAGGCTCGCTGGCCCGCCGCGCGCCCGACTGAGCGCAGGACTCAGCCGCGCCCGACGAAGGGCATCTTCGTGGCCATGATGGTGTGGAAGAGCACGTTGGCTTCCAGCGGCAGGTTCGCCATGTAGAGCACCGACAGGCCGACGATCTTGACGTCGATCAGCGGCTCGATCGCGAGCTCGCCGTTGGCCTGCGGCACGCCGGTGGCCATGCGCGCGGCCAGCTCGGTCATGGCATTGCCCACATCCACCTGCCCCACCGCGATGTCGTACTTGCGGCCGTCGAGCGAAGCGGTCTTGGTCAGCCCTTCGACCGCGTGCTTGGTCGAGGTGTAGGCGGCGGAATTCGGCCGCGGCGTGGTCGCCGAGATCGACCCGTTGTTGATGATGCGGCCGCCCCGCGGCGTCTGCGCCTTCATCGTGCGGAAGGCCTGCTGGATGCAGAAGAACATGCCGGTGAGGTTGATGTCCACCACGCCCTTCCACTGCTCGGGCGTCCAGTCCTCGAACGGTCCCGGCGGGTTGCCCACGCCGGCGTTGTTGAACAGCAGGTCGACACGTCCGAAGCGCTCGACCGTGGCACCGAACAGCGCCTGCACCGAGTCGGCATTGGCCACGTCGGTGGGCACCGCGAAGGCGCGCACACCGGCGCCCGACTCTTCCGCCACCTGCTCCAGCGGCTCGAGGCGGCGCCCCGCAAGGGCCACGCTCCAGCCGTCCGCCAGCAGGGCCAGCGCGGCCGCGCGGCCGATGCCCGACCCCGCGCCCGTGACGATCGCGATGCGACCCTTGTTGTTTTCCACGCTCATGCTCCAAGTCTCCTTTTCAACTGATCCATACACACGGTAAGCAAACCGGTAGTGTGCACGGCGCGTCTCATCCGCGGCGGGGCTTGCGCCCCTTGCCCTGCATCTTGTTGGCGGCTTTCTTCACCGCCGACTTGAAGGCCTGCATGGCCGATTGCGGGCCGGCGGGCACCGCGGCAGCGCCGCCGCCACCGTGCTCCGAACGCGACTCGCCACCGGCCTCCGCCTTGTGGCGGGAGCTTCGCTTGGCCGACGCCTTCACCGGTGCGCCGCCCTTGTCCTTCATGGCGCGCGAGGTCAGGTCCTCGCCTTCGCGCACGAGGCGGAAGTCGATCTTGCGGCCATCGAGG
The DNA here is from genome assembly GCF_059423125.1 of Variovorax sp. GW531-E2. Taxonomy (NCBI): domain Bacteria; kingdom Pseudomonadati; phylum Pseudomonadota; class Betaproteobacteria; order Burkholderiales; family Comamonadaceae; genus Variovorax; species Variovorax sp. GW531-E2. The sequence continues at coordinate 244,409 of NZ_JBWKXQ010000002.1, forward strand.
TCGACACGGCTCACCTGCACCCGCACCCGCGTGCCAATGGCGTAGCGGATGCCGGTGCGCTCGCCGCGCAGCTCCTGACGCATCTCGTCGAACTTGAAGTACTCGCCGCCCAGCTCGGTGATGTGGACCAAGCCTTCGACGTACATCGCATCGAGCGTGACGAAGATGCCGAAGGTGGTGGCCGCGGTGACCACGCCGCCGTATTCCTCGCCAAGATGCTCGCGCATGTACTTGCACTTGAGCCAGGCCTCGACGTCGCGGCTGGCTTCGTCGGCGCGGCGCTCGTTGGCGCTGCAATGCAGGCCGGCGGCTTCCCAGGCCAGCACTTCCTTGCTGGGCGCGACGGTCGCCTTCTGCGGCTTGTTGGTCGGCGCCTTGACGCGTGAAGCGAGCCGCTTGGCCAGCTTGGCATGCGCCTCGCCGGGCGTGGGCAGCATCGGCAGCTGGTAACGCGTCTTGCCGAGGATCGCCTTGATCACCCGGTGCACCAGCAGGTCGGGGTAGCGACGGATCGGGCTGGTGAAGTGCGTGTAGGCCTCGTAGGCCAGGCCGAAGTGGCCACTGTTGATCGGCGTGTAGATCGCCTGCTGCATCGAGCGCAGCAGCATGGTGTGGATCTGCTGCGCGTCGGGGCGCTCCTTGGTGGCTTCGGCGATCGCCTGGAACTCGCCGGGACGCGGCTCGTCGGTGATGCTCAGGCCGACACCCATGGCCTTCAGGTAGCCGCGCAGGATCTCCTTCTTCTCGGGCGTCGGGCCTTCGTGCACGCGAAACAGACCCGGGTGCTTGCCTTCGGCGATGAAGTCGGCGCTGCAGACGTTGGCGGCGAGCATCGCCTCCTCGATCAGGCGGTGCGCCTCGTTGCGCGTGCGCGGCACGATCTTCTCGATGCGGCCGGCGTCGTCGCAGATGATCTGCGTCTCGGTGGTTTCGAAGTCGACCGCGCCGCGCTTGCCGCGCTGCTTGAGCAGGGCCTTGTAGACGTCGGCGAGGTTCAGCAGGTCCTTGACGCGGTCCTTGCGCTTGGCCGCTTCGGGCCCGCGCGTGTTGCCGAGGATGGCGGCGACTTCGGTGTACGTGAAGCGCGCGTGACTGAACATCACGGCCGGATAGAACTGGTAGGCGTAGATCTCGCCATCGGCTGCGACCAGCATGTCGCACACCATGCACAGGCGCTCGACCTCGGGGTTGAGCGAGCACAGGCCGTTCGACAGCTTCTCGGGCAGCATCGGGATCACGCGGCGCGGGAAATAGACGCTGGTGGCGCGGTCGTACGCATCGATGTCGATGGCCGAGCCGGTCTGCACATAAGCACTGACGTCGGCGATGGCGACCAGCAGGCGCCAGCCCTTGCCGCGGCCCACCTTCGCGGGCTCGCAGTACACGGCGTCGTCGAAGTCGCGGGCGTCTTCGCCGTCGATGGTGACGAGCGGCACGTCGGTGAGGTCGATGCGGCCCTTCTTGTCGGCGGGGCGCACCTTCTCGGGCAGCGCCTTGGCCTGCGCCAGGCACTCCGCGGAAAACTCATGCGGCACGCCGTACTTGCGCACGGCGATCTCGATTTCCATGCCGGGGTCGTCGATCTCGCCCAGCACTTCTCTCACGCGGCCCACGGGCTGGCCGAACAGGGCCGGCGGCTCGGTGAGCTGGACGACCACCACCTGGCCGACCTTGGCGGGACCGGTCGCGCCCTTCGGGATCAGGACGTCCTGGCCGTAGCGCTTGTCTTCTGGTGCAACGAGCCAGATCCCGCCTTCGTGCAACAGGCGACCGATGATGGGCTGCTCTGGCCGCTCGACGATCTCGACCACGCGCCCCTCGGGGCGGCCGCGACGGTCCTGTCGCACGATGCGCGCCTTGACGCGATCCTTGTGCAGCACCGCGCGCATCTCGTTCGGCGGCAGGTAGATGTCTGCCTCGCCGTCGTCGCGCTGCACGAAGCCGTGCCCGTCGCGATGTCCTTGAACAGTTCCTTCGATTTCATCCAACAAGCTGCTGGAAGTGACATTATTTTTGATATGATCTCCTTCTTTCCTGAAATTCAAAACGTGGCTGCTTCTGCAGTCATGTGGGCCCAGATGGCGGAATTGGTAGACGCACTAGTTTCAGGTACTAGCGAGTAACATCGTGGAGGTTCGAGTCCTCTTCTGGGCACCAAGTTTAAACAGACCTTTACCAGGTCATCCGATTGAAGCCACCGGTCTCCGGTGGCTTTTTTCATGGCCGCTCGAAACTGCATCAAACGGGCGACGCGATCGTCAGATCACGCCCCTTGATGCCGGCCATGCACGCACGATCGCACCCACCCGCCTTCGGCAGGACATCCGCCGCACGAGCGATGTCGCGCAGAAGCTGAAATTTCGACACGCTCAAAAGAGCGCGCCAAATTTGTGTATATAATCGTAGTCTTTGCTGAGAAGCAAAATCAGCCCAGATGGCGGAATTGGTAGACGCACTAGTTTCAGGTACTAGCGAGTAACATCGTGGAGGTTCGAGTCCTCTTCTGGGCACCAAGATTGAACAGACCCTTACCAGGTCTTCTGACAAAAGCCACCGGCCTCCGGTGGCTTTTTTCTTGGCCGTTTGAATCAGGTGCATCAAACGGGCAACGCGATCAGGTCGTGGCCTTCAGCGCCCACGATGCGTGCACGCGTGAACTCGCCGACCTTCATCGTCTTGCTGATCTTTTCAGGCGGCAACAGGCGAACAGTGCCGTCGATCTCCGGTGCATCGGCGTACGTGCGCCCCACCCCACCCTTGCGGCCCAGCGCCGGCGCTGAATCGACCAGCACCTGCATCGTCGAGCCGATGCGCTTTTGCAGCTTGGCGATCGACACGGCCTCGGCCACCTCCATGAAGCGGGCGCGGCGCGCTTCGCGCTCGGCCTCGGGCAGCATGCCCGGAATGTCATTGGCAGTAGCACCCTCGACCGGGCTGTAGGCAAAGCAGCCCGCACGGTCGATCTCGGCTTCGCGGATGAAGTCGAGCAGGTGCTCGAACTCTTGCTCCGTCTCGCCCGGGAAGCCGGCGATGAAGGTACTGCGGATTACGAGTTCGGGGCAGACCTCGCGCCAGCGTGCGATCCGCTCCAGGTTCTTCTCGCCGCTGGCCGGCCGCTTCATGCGCTTGAGCACATCGGGGTGGCTGTGTTGCAGCGGCACGTCGAGGTACGGCAGCACCAGGCCGCTCGCCATCAACGGAATGATTTCGTCGACGCTCGGATACGGGTACACGTAGTGCAGGCGCACCCAGGCGCCATACGGCTCGGCGATTTCGCCCAGCGTGCGCACGAGTTCGAGCATGCGGGTCTTGACCGGCTTGCCATCCCAGAAGCCGGTGCGGTACTTCACGTCGACCCCGTAGGCCGAGGTGTCCTGGCTGATCACCAGCAGTTCCTTCACGCCCCCCTTGAACAGGGCCTTGGCTTCGCTGAGCACATCACCCACCGGACGCGAGACTAGGTCGCCGCGCATCGAGGGAATGATGCAGAAGGTGCAGCGGTGGTTGCAGCCTTCGCTGATCTTCAGGTAGGCGTAGTGCCGCGGCGTCAGCTTGAGACCGGCCACCCCGAAGGTGTTCGGCACGAGATCGATGAACGGATCGTGCGGCTTCGGCAGGTTGGCGTGCACGGCATCCATCACCTCTTGCGTGGCATGCGGGCCGGTGACGGCCAGCACGCTGGGGTGCATCTGGCGCACGAGGTTGCCGCCTTGGTCGCCGGTCTTGGCGCCCAGGCAACCGGTGACGATCACACGGCCGTTCTCGGCGAGCGCTTCGCCGATGGTGTCCAGGCTTTCTTTCACAGCGTCGTCGATGAAGCCGCAGGTGTTGACGATCACGAGGTCGGCGCCCTCGAAAGTCTTGGCGGTTTGATAGCCCTCGGCGCTCAGCTGGGTCAGGATCAATTCGGAATCGGTCAAGGCCTTGGGGCAACCAAGGCTGACGAAGCCGACCATGGGGGCGGTCGGCGTGACGGTACGTTCAGGGGAGGCAACTTCGCTCATAGGCCTCTATTGTCCCAGCTATCGGTGACAGCGGGGCATTCATCGGGCAGTCACCCCATTCGGGCGGGCCGCCGCGCGGCGCTCAGGGGCGCTTGATGCCAAAGGCGCCCAGCACCTGCTCGGTGTTTTTCTGCATCTGCTCCTGCATCTGCAGGAAGACGTTCTTCGATTGCTCGACGTAGTTGCCCATCAGCCCCTGGATCATCGGCGACTGCATGGTCATGAAGCGCGACCACATCTCGGGCGTCAGGCCTTCGGCCTTTTCGGCGAGCTGGGCCTGCATCTCGGTCATGGCCTGGATGTTCTTCTCGAGGTACGGGCCCATGTAGCCCTGCATGGCCTGGCCGTAGAAACGGATGATGTTGGCCAGCACCTGCTCGGTGAACATCGGCGCGCCGCCGGCCTCTTCTTCCAGGATGATCTGCAGCAGGATGCTGCGCGTGAGGTCGTCGCCGGTCTTGGCGTCGCGCACCACGAACTGCGCGTTCTTGATGACCAGCTGCTTGACCTCGGTCAGCGTGATGTACGTGGATGTCTCCGTGTCGTAGAGCCGTCGGTTGGGGTACTTCTTGATCACACGCTGGACCGGCTTCACCCCGGACTTCTTGCTCTGCACTACAGACTCCTTCACATGGACGCCCATGTCATCGGATGATTCTAGGGAGCGGTTTTGCTGCATCGCGACAAGGTTTACCCTGACCGTGATTCTTCTTCAGGCATCCGGCGCGGTCGCGTACTCGGCACCGCACGCATGACACGCTGCAGTTTCTGGACGCTCCGGGGTCGACAACCTGAATCGCAGCGGGATCTTCTGCCCATAGACCACCCAGCACCGGGGGCAATGCTCCTGCCCCGCCGTCGGAAGGTAGGCGCGTGCGCGCTGCTCGGCGCGCTCCTCGGTCACCGGCATGCCCTGTCGTTGTGCACGCGCGACTTCGCGTGCGGCCATGGTGTCGGCGCGACCGGCGGCGAGGTCATTGATGCCGTAGACCGCGCGTGCGAATTCAAGAGGGGCCTGCTTGAGCAATGCGGCCACGCGGTGGTCGGCGTGCGCCCGATCAACAGACGTTGATCGCGTATTCATCAGATCGCTTATCAAGGAAATTCGAGAAGGTTGGCAGACCACTCAAGGTAGCACAACCACATGGCTCAGGCACCTTGCCTGCACCGCGCGAAGGGCCGCCCGTGAAAGGGGTTTTCGCTTGCGCCGATCACTCAGGACGACCGGGCTGATCCAGAGACAAACACATCGTCCAAACGACGAACGGGTTGCAGCGAAATCGCTGCAACCCGTGTTTGAATTTGGTAGGCGCGATTGGATTCGAACCAACGACCCCCACCATGTCAAGGTGGTGCTCTAACCAACTGAGCTACGCGCCTAAGAGAAGCATCGAGTATAGCAGGAGAAATGGCCCTTTTCAGCGCCGACGTGCAGATCGCACACCAGTCACTGCAGTCACCACACTCAACACCTGCGTCAAACGCGCGGCATCGGCGATTTCCACGGTGAACGTCATCCACGCCGTGCCCTTGATCGACTGCGTCTGCACGCCGATCACGTTCATCTTCTCGCGCGCAAAGACATCGGAGATATCGCGCAGCAAACCCTGGCGGTCGGCCGCTTCCACTGCCACGTCGACTGCATAGACCGGTGCATCGGCGCCCTTCTTCGGCAGGCCCCATTCGACATCGATCACGCGCTCGCCGTCCTTCGCGGCCATCGTGCGGAAGTTGCTGCAATCCGCGCGATGCACGCTGACACCATGGCCGCGCGTGACGAAGCCGCGGATCGCATCCGGCGGCGCCGGCTTGCAGCACTTGGCGAGCTGCGTCATCAGCGACGACACGCCCACCACGAGCACGCCGCCCTTGCCCGACTTCTCGCTGCCGCGCGCCTTCTTGATCTGCACGCCGTCGTCAGGGTTCAGCGCCGGCTCGGGCGGACGCAGCAGCGTCTCGATGTTGCGCAGCGAAAACTCGTCCTTGCCGACCACCTCGAACAGATGGTCCGCCGACTTGAAGCCGAGCTGCGAAGCCAGGTCTTCGAGCCGCATGGCCGTCTTGCCTTCGCGCTGCAGCAGCTTCTCGACGGCTTCGCGTCCGCGCGCCACGGTCTCGTGCGTGATCTGCGCGTTGAACCAGGCGCGCACCTTGGCACGCGCACGGTGGCTCGCCAGATAACCCAGCTCCGCATTCAGCCAGTCGCGCGACGGCCCGCCTTCCTTGGCCGCCATGATCTCGACCGTCTGCCCGTTCGACAGCGGCGTGTTCAGCGGCACCATCGCGCCATCGACACGCGCACCGCGGCAGCGATGGCCCAGCGTCGTGTGCACCGTGTAGGCGAAGTCGACCGGCGTCGCGCCCTGCGGCAACTCGACGATGGCGGCTTCGGGCGTGAGCACATAGATGCGGTCGTCGAACAGCCCCTGCCCCTGCAGCCCGCCCGACAGGTCGCGCTCCCAGGCCAGCAGCTGGCGCAGCACGGCGATCTTGGCGTCGTACTCGCCGCTCGCCCAGACACCGGCGTAGCCCTTGTGGCCCGCTTCCTTGTAGGCCCAGTGCGCAGCCACGCCATGCTCGGCGTGGTCGTGCATTTCCTCGGTGCGGATCTGGATCTCGATCGGCTTACCCACCTTGCCATCGACGATCTCGCGCACCACCGTGTGCAGCGACTGGTAGCCGTTGGGCTTGGGCCGCGCGATGTAGTCGTCGAACTCTTCGTCGATGGGCTGGAAGTGCGAGTGCACCCAGGCCAGCGCGGCATAGCAGTCCTTCACGTCCGGCACCACCACGCGCAGCGCGAGGATGTCGAAGACCTGCTCGAAGTCGAGCGACTTGCCGCGCATCTTCTTGACGATGCTGTAGATGTTCTTCGGGCGTCCCTGCACCGTGGCCTTGACGCCTTCGGCCTGCAGTTCGTGCTCCAGCTGCGAGCGCAACTGCTCGACATGGCCTTCGCGCTCGATGCGCTTCTCGTCGAGCAGGCGGGCGATCAGCTTGTAGGTTTCGGGTTCAAGAAAGCGGAACGAGAGGTCTTCGATCTCCCACTTCACCTGCCAGATGCCCAGCCGGTTCGCGAGCGGCGCAAACACCTGCAGCGACTCGCGCGCCACGCTCTCGGGCGCGGGCTGCTTGCTGGCCGCCGCGTGCCGCAGCGTCTGCAGGCGCGAGGCCAGCCGCAGCATGACCACGCGCAGGTCACGCGAAAACGCGAGCAGCATCTTGCGCACGTTCTCGGTCTGCGCGCCGGCGCCTTCGGCGTGGTGCCCTTGCGAGGCGGTGCGCGCCTGCTCCTGCACGCGCACGAGCTTGGTGGTCTCGACCGCGAGCGCTGCGAAGTTGTCGCCGAAAACCTTGGCGATCACTTCCTGCGGGCGGTTCAGGTGCTGGCACGAATACACGAGGTAGCTCGCGGCCTGCATCGCCTCGGAGCCGCCCATCTTCGCGACGATGGCAGCCACGGCATCGGCGTGCGCCAGCGTGTTCTCGCCGGTGTCGAGTTTTTCGTCGGCGATCAGCGGCTCGGCGAACGCGCGGGCGCGCGCCAGCATGTTCTCCATGACCGGCGAGCGGTCGGCCGTGGCGGCCGACAGCGGGTAATCGACCATGACGCCGTCGGACAGGGGTGCCGTCTGAAGGTTCGCAGACTCTCGCTTCACGATGCCCTCAATCGAACAGGAAATTCGTGACGACGGCGACCTGTGCGGGATCGACGAAAGTCGGCGCGTGCCCCACGCCCTCGAACTCGACGAGCGTGGCACGCGGGCCGCGCTGCGTCATCGCGGCCGCCGTCTCGGGCGACAGCAAGTCGGACGCCGCGCCGCGCGTGAGCAGCGCGCGCGCGTCGATGGCGTCGTACAGGCTCCACATCACCGCCCCGCCCTGCGCCGCGATCTCGGGCGTGATGGCCCGCAACGGCACGCCGATGGCCGGGTCGTAGTGCAGCACCCAGGCGCCCTCGCCCACCGGGCCGGCACTGGCGGTCTTGGCGGCACCGTCGACGCTGCGCTCAGAAGCCGGCACCACCATGTGCTGCGACAGCGCGCGCCACTGCTCGGGCGTGTGCGGCCCGAACGTGGTCGACAGGGCCCACATCGCGTCGGCCGCGGCCTGCACGCTCGGAAACTGGCCGCTCTTGCCCACATACGCTCCGATGCGCTGGATGGCGGCGGGCTCGACCGTGGGGCCGACATCGTTCGCGACGAAACGGCGAATGGGCCGCGGCAACGGCAGCTCCTTGTGGCCGGCCAGCACGAAGCCGATCAGCCCGCCCATGCTGGTGCCGACGTAGTCGAGCGTGCCGATGGGATGCTCGCCGTGCAGCTGCGCGATCAGCGCCACCATGTCGGCCGCATACACAGGCACTTGATAGAAAGCGGGGTCGCGCAGCCAGTCGCTGCGGCCGCGCCCGACCACGTCGGGACAGACCACGCGCACGTCGCCGCCCGCGCGCGCCACGATGGCCTGCGCGAGCACGTCGAAATCGCGCCCCTGCCGGGTCAGCCCGTGCACGCAGACCACGACATGTGCGCTCTGCGCGTCACCCCATTGCCAATAGGCCATGCGATGACCGCCCTGGGCGTCGTTGCAGGCCACGTCGTGAAGGGTCGGTTCTGTCATGGAAACGGAGGGGTTCGGGTGCGGATAATGGTCTCGTTGCATCCTAATTCATCCGGAGATTGATCTTCATGCTCAAAGGCAAAACCGCGCTTGTCACGGGGTCCACCAGTGGCATTGGCTTCGCCATCGCCAAGGCGCTGGCTCAACAGGGCGCACACATCGTGCTCAACGGCTTCGGCGACGCCGACACCCCCAAGGCCCAGATCGAGGCACTCGGCGTGCGTGCCGAGTACCACGGGGCCGACATGAGCAAGCCCGACCAGATCGAGGACATGATGAAGTTCGCGGCGTCGAAGTTCGGCCGCGTCGACATCCTCGTCAACAACGCCGGCATCCAGCACGTCGCCAAGGTCGAGGACTTCCCGACCGAACGTTGGGACGCGATCCTCGCGATCAACCTCACGAGCGCCTTCCACACGACGCGCCTGGCGATCCCCGCGATGCGCGAGGCCAACTGGGGCCGCATCATCAACGTGGCGTCGGCGCACGGGCTCGTGGCCTCGGCGCAGAAGTCGGCCTATGTCGCGGCCAAGCACGGCATCGTCGGCCTGACCAAGTCGGTGGCGCTCGAAACCGCCACCACCGGCGTCACCTGCAACGCGATCAGCCCGGGCTGGGTGCTCACGGCGCTGGTGCAAAAACAGATCGACGACCGCGCGGCCCGCGAAGGCATTTCGGCCCTCCAGGCGCAGAACGAATTGCTGGGGGAAAAGCAGCCCTCGCTGCAGTTCACGACGGTCGAGCAACTGGGCGGGCTGGCCGTCTTCCTGAGCTCTCCCGCGGCCGATCAGGTGCGGGGCGTCGCCTGGGCCATGGATGGCGGCTGGACGGCTCAGTAAATCAACAGAGACAACGAAAAAACGCCGGCGGCACTCGCCCGCCGGCGCTGCGCTCTTTGCCTTCTTACTTGAGCTGCACCGAGCCGGAGACGTTCACGACCACGCTGGTCTTGCCCGCTTCCACCGGCACGGCCGAATCGGCGGCCGAGAACGACTTGGCCTGCATGGCCATCACGCGCGGACGGATCGGGCCGCTGTCGTTCGCGTTCACCGACACCTCGCGCAGCGTGTAGCCGCCGAAGCCGAAGCCCTTGGCCAACTCGCCGGCCTTCTGCTTGAAGTTGTCGATGGCGATGTTCTGCGCCTCGGTCTCGGTCTTGGCGCGCTGTTCGCGGCTCAGGCCGAAGCCGACGTTGCCCACGCTGAGCGTGCTGATGCGCCCGGCCGTCTGGGTGATGCGCGCGAAATCGCGGCCTTCGAGCACGAGCTCGGTCGACCCCTGCCAGCCATTGATCTTGCCGTCCTTGGTGTAGCGCGGCGAGAGGCTGAAGTTGCCGGTGCGCACGTCGAGCTGGCCCGGCTGCGCATTCTTCTTGGCCTCGGCCAGCGCGGCATCGAGCGCGGTCTTGAGCTGGGTCTGCACGGTGCCCGCCTCGGCGGCGTCGCGCGTGGTGACGAGGGTCATGCTCAGCAGGTCTTGCTGAACTTCGACGGTGCCGGAGGCCGACAGCTGGAGCACGTTTTGTGGAGCAGGCATGACGGCATTCTGGGCCAAGGCGGCCCCAGCAAAGGTCAGCGCGGCGCAGGCCGCGATCAATTGAACAGTCTTCAAGACAGATTTCTCCCTGGTGGATGCGAGGAAAAGCCCTCGCCCGCGCCCTCTTCTTCAGTGGCGCAGGCTGCGCGGCGCGGTTTGCGGACTGGCGACGGGCTGCGGTACCGGCACGATGCGCTCGGCAGGCTGTGATTCTGCCGAATTCAGAAGAACACCCGTTCCCGCAGGCACCCACTGCCCCCGGACCTGCTGCCTCAACTCGAAGAGTTCGCCCGCCGTGAGACGGCGCCCCGCCAGCGCTTCGCCGCGGCGCTGCTCTTCCCGCTGGGCCGCCCGGTGCGCGGCCACGGCATCGCGCACTTCGCTGCGGCGCCCTTCACTGACCCGCAAAAACCCTTCGGAAGCGACGGACGTCGCACCACAGGCGCATGCGAAAAAAAGCAGAGGCAAGGCAGAAAAAGAAGGTCTCATCGCGCAATCGTCATAAGGCAGCACGGACTGTGCCACCGCCGGGCAAAGCCCGGATGACCAGACGGCGAGCGGCCGCAAGTTGTGTAACTTAGTGTCAACCACTACGGAATTCGGCAGCAATGGGGTCCTAACGCCTTCAGAATCGGCGCTGTTACAAATTCAACGTTGTAGAAATGACTCAAGTTCCCGCTCGCACCGACAAGATCGTGATCGTCGACGACGACGCCCGCATCCGCGACCTGCTGCGCCGCTACCTGACGCAGGAAGGATTCGAAGTGATCGTGGCCGAGGACGGCAAGGCGCTCAACCGCATCCTGTTGCGCGACACGGTCGACCTGATCGTGCTCGACCTGATGATGCCCGGCGAAGACGGCCTCTCCGTGTGCCGCCGTCTGCGTGCCGCCAACGACCGCACGCCGATCATCATGCTCACCGCCAAGGGTGAGGACGTGGACCGCATCGTCGGTCTCGAAGTCGGCGCCGACGACTACCTCGGCAAGCCCTTCAACCCGCGCGAACTGCTGGCCCGCGTGCACGCCGTGCTGCGCCGCCGCCCGCCGCTCGAGGCGCCGGGCGCCCCCTCCACCGAGAACGAGACCGTCACCTTCGGCCCGTTCGCCTTCGACCTCGGCTCGCGCACCCTGAAGAAGGACGGCGAAGAACTCTCGCTGACCACCGGCGAGTTCGCGATGCTGAAGGCGCTGGTGCGCCACCCGCGCCAGCCGCTGTCGCGCGAAAAGCTGGCCCAGCTGGCACGCGGCCGCGAATTCGAGCCCTTCGACCGCAGCCTGGACGTGCAGATCTCGCGCCTGCGCAAGCTGGTCGAGTCCGACGCCGCGGCGCCGCGCTACATCCAGACCGTCTGGGGCGTGGGCTACGTGTTCGTGCCGGACGGCACGGCCTGACGATCCGCTGAGAGGTGGCCATCGGCCTCCATTCCGCCCGACCTGACCCGGCCCAGGAGGACGGGGCACAGGTCACGATGCCCAGCCCGCTCGAAGCGAGCGCGCAGCGTGACCGCCGCCCCGGCCTCAAGCTGGGTTTCAGCCTTTTCTGGCGCACCTTCTTCCTGCTCGCACTGCTGTTGATCGGCTGCACGGTCGCGTGGCTGCAGACCTTCCGCTCGCTCGAATACGAGCCACGCGCCATCCAGACCGGACACCAGATCGCCTCGCTCGTGAACCTCACGCGCGCGGCGCTGGTGTACTCGGACGCGATCACGCGGGTCTCGCTGATCAAGACGCTGGCCGACCAGGAAGGCGTGCGCATCCTGCCGCGCGAACCCAACGACCGCTTCCAGCCCTACACCAGCGGCGCACTCGACGAGCGCGTCACCGAAGAGCTGATCGCCCAACTCGGCGAAGGCACCACCGTGGCCAGCCGCGTGAACGACGAGCCGGGCCTGTGGATCGGCTTCACCATCGAGAGCGACACCTACTGGCTTTTGCTCGACCCCACGCGCTTCAGCCGCGTGGGCGGACGCACCTGGCTGGTCTGGCTCAGCACGGCGATGGCGCTGTCGCTCGCGGGCGCGGCGCTGATCACGCGGCTCATCAACCTGCCGCTCAAGCAACTGTCGCGCGCCACCTTGCAGGTGCGCGAGGGCGAGTACGAGGCGCACCGGCTCGACGAGCGCGCCCGCACCAACGAAATCCGGGCGGTGAACATCGGCTTCAACCGCATGGCCGACCAGCTCGCCAAGATCGAGCAGGACCGCGCCATCATGCTGGCCGGCATCTCGCACGACCTGCGCACGCCGCTGGCCCGGCTGCGGCTCGAGACCGAGATGAGCGTGGCCGACGAAGACGCGCGCGACCACATGGCCGCCGACATCGCACAGCTCGACGCGATCATCGACAAGTTCCTCGACTACGCCCGCCCCGACCATGTCGACCAGCGCCCCGTGCTGCTGCGCGACGTGATCGACGCCTGCACCTACGCCGTGCAGGACTACGAAGAGATGAACATCCACGTCGACGTGCCCGCCGACCTGAAGGTGATGGGCGACGAGGTCGAGCTCACGCGCGTGATCTCCAACCTGGTCGAGAACGCCCGGCGCTACGGCAAGACGCCGTCGACGGGCGTGGCCGACGTCACGATCCAGGCGCAGGCCAACAACGACGCGGTGCTGATCAAGGTGCGCGACCACGGCGCGGGCGTCGAGCCCGCCCTGCTCGTGCAGCTGACCAAGCCCTTCTTCCGCGGCGATGCGGCGCGCACCTCGGCAGCCGGTGCCGGCCTGGGGCTGTCGATCGTGGCGAAGAACATCGAGCGCATGGGCGGCACCTTCGCGCTCACCAGCACGCCGGGCCGCGGCCTCGCGGCCCACATCCGGATGCCGCGCGCAATGCCGGCGGGCAGCAGCAAGCCCGGCGAGGTGCCGGGCAAGAAACAGGTCGCCTGAAGAAGAACCCCGGGCTCAGCGGTGCAGCAGCACCGCGGCGCGGGCTTCCATCGCCCGCCCCTCGCCCACCGGGCCGAGCTTCTCGGCCGTCTTGGCTTTCACATTGACCTGATCGAGCGCAATGCCCAGCGTGTCGGCGATGCGCTGGCACATGGCCGGGATGTGCGGCGCCAGCTTGGGCGCCTGCGCGATCACGGTGCTGTCGACGTTGCCGATCTCCCAGCCCGCTGCGCGCACGCGCCGCGCCGCCTCGGCCAGCAGCACGGCCGAATCGGCGCCACGGAACTGGGCGTCGGTGTCCGGGAAATGCCGGCCGATGTCGCCCAGCCCGGCCCCGCCGAGCAGCGCGTCGGTGATGGCGTGCAGCAGCACGTCGGCGTCCGAATGCCCGAGCAGGCCGGTGGTGTGCGGCACCTCGATGCCGCCCAGGATGAGCTTGCGCCCCGCCACCAGCTGGTGAACGTCCCAGCCTTCGCCGATGCGGATGTTGAACGGTGTCGTCATGCCATGGCCTTCTTGCGGCCGAGCAGCACCGCCTCGGCCAGTGCGAAATCTTCGGGGAAGGTGACCTTGAAGTTCTGCGCGCTGCCGGGCACCAGCAGCGGCGCCAGGCCGAGGGTCTCGATGGCGCTGGCCTCGTCGGTCACCACGTCGCCCACGCGCTCCAGCGCGTCGAGCAGCATGCCGATGCGGAACATCTGCGGCGTCTGGGCCAGCCACTTGTCGGCGCGCGGCAGGGTCTGGGTCGCGCGGCTGTCGGTCGACGAGACCTTCAGCGTGTCGGCCAGCCGCTGCGCCAGCAGGCCGCCGACGGCATCGTGCTCGCAGGCGGCGATCAGCGCCTCGATCTGGCTGGACGTGACCAGGCAGCGCGCCGCGTCGTGCACCAGCACCCAGTCGTGCGGCCCGGCGCCCTTCTGGCGCAGCGCCGCCAGGCCGTTGCGCACCGAGGCGGCGCGCGTCAGGCCGCCCACGCGCAGCAGGTATTCGCCCGTCGTCGGAAAGCGCGGCAGCGCCGTCTGCACCTCGCGGTCGTCGGGCGACACCACCACGGCCACGCCCGCGAAACGCCCGGCCAGCGCACGGAACGCGTCCACCGTGTGGGCCACCATCGACTGGCCCGCCAGACGCCGGTACTGCTTGGGCTGCGCGCCGCCGGCGCGGTGGCCGGAACCGGCGCAGGGGATCAGCACGTAGAAACGGGAAGAAGACATGGAGGGTGCGGCACGGGCCGATGGCCGACAAGCGGATAAGGGGCTGCCATTCTAGAATTGACATTCGCACACCCCTCGCCGTCCGGCGCGGGGTGTCGTGCATTTTTCGAACCGCTCCATGGACCTCCCCCTTCTCCCGGCGGGCAAGCGTTTCACGCTGCCGCGTCCCCCGTTGTCCGCCGATGCGCTGATGCTGGCCCAGCTCGGCATGCGCGAGAAGGCCGCGGGTCGCGCCACCGCGATGTTCACCGCCGACGCGAACGACGCCCAGCGGCTCATCGACGAAATCGCCTTCTTCGCGCCCGAGCTGCGCTGCGCCCTGTTCCCCGACTGGGAGACGCTGCCCTACGACAGCTTTTCGCCGCACCAGGACCTGATCAGCGAGCGCCTGGCCACGCTGTGGCGCATCAGCCAGAAAGAGGCCGACGTGGTGCTGGTGCCCGCCACCACCGCGCTGTACCGGCTGGCGCCGCCGGCCTTCCTGGCCGGCTACACCTTCCAGTTCAAGGCCAAGCAGAAGCTGCAGGAGTCCAAGCTCAAGGCGCAGCTCACGCTGGCCGGCTACAGCCACGTGACGCAGGTCGTGAGCCCGGGCGAGTACGCGGTGCGCGGCGGCCTGATCGACCTGTTCCCCATGGGCTCGCCGGTGCCGTTTCGCGTCGACCTGTTCGACGACGAGATCGACTCCATCCGCACCTTCGACCCCGACACCCAGCGCAGCCTGTACCCCGTGCCCGAGGTACGCCTGCTGCCGGGCCGCGAGTTCCCGATGGACGACGACGCCCGCGCGCGCTTTCGCAGCCGCTGGCGCGAACTGCTCGAGGGCGACCCGACCAAGAGCCGCATCTACAAGGACATGGGCAACGGCGTGGCCACCGCCGGCATCGAGTACTACCTGCCGCTGTTCTTCGACGAGACGGCCACGGTGTTCGACTACCTCGGCCCCGACGCCACCGTCGTGCTGCACGGCGACCTCGAACCCGCGTTCCAGCACTTCTGGCAGGACACGAACGAGCGCTACCGCCTGGTGCAGGGCGACCCCGAGCGCCCCGCGCTCCCGCCCGACGCGCTGTTCCTCAACGCCGAGCAGTTCTACCAGCGCGCCAAGCCGCATGCGCAGCTCGCCATCCGCGGCGACATCGCCACCGACGCGCCCTACGCCGAGTTCGACAAGCTGCCGCCCTTTGCCGTCGTGCGCGGCGCCGAAGACCCGCTGGTCGGCCTGAAGGCCCACATCGCCGCCACGCCGCACCGCGTGCTGCTGATCGCCGAGAGCGACGGCCGCCGCGAGAGCCTGCTCGACTTCCTGCGCGCCAGCGGCGTGAACCCGCCGGCCTTCGACTCGCTGGCCGAGTTCGAAGCCTCGGGCGACGAAAAAATCGGCATCGCCACCGCCGCGCTGGCCTCGGGCTTCGCGTGGCGCGAACAGGCGATCGACTTCGTCACCGAAACCGAGCTGTTCGCCACCGCGCCCACCACGCGCCGGCGCAACAAGAAGCAGGAACAGGTCAGCGACGTCGAAGCGCTGATCAAGGACCTGTCCGAACTCAACGTGGGCGACCCGGTGGTGCACAGCGCGCACGGCATCGGCCGCTACCGCGGCCTGATCCACATGGACCTGGGCCAGGGCACGGGTGCCGACGGCAAGCCGCTGCTGCAGGAAATGCTGCACCTGGAGTACGCCGACAAAGCCACGCTCTACGTGCCGGTGAGTCAGCTGCACCAGATCAGCCGCTACACCGGCGTGAGCGCCGACGAGGCGCCGCTGCACAAGCTGGGCTCCGGACAATGGGAAAAGGCCAAGCGCAAGGCCGCCGAACAGGTGCGCGACTCCGCCGCCGAGCTGCTCAACATCTACGCCCGCCGCGCCGCGCGCGAAGGCCATGCCTTCCGCTACTCGCCGGCCGACTACGAGGTGTTCGCCAACGACTTCGGCTTCCAGGAAACCGCCGACCAGAAGGCTGCCATCCACGCCGTGGTGCAGGACATGATCTCGCCACAGCCGATGGACCGCCTCGTGTGCGGCGACGTGGGCTTCGGCAAGACCGAGGTCGCGCTGCGCGCCGCCTTCATCGCCGTCACCGGCGGCAAGCAGGTGGCCTTCCTGGCGCCGACCACGCTGCTGGCCGAGCAGCACTACCAGACGCTGGTCGACCGCTTTGCCAAGTGGCCGGTGAAGGTGGCCGAGATGAGCCGCTTCCGCTCCGCCAAGGAAATCACGGCCGCCGCCAAGGGCCTGGCCGAGGGCCAGGTCGACATCGTGGTCGGCACGCACAAGCTGCTCTCGCAGTCGGTCAAGTTCAAGAACCTGGGCCTGCTCATCATCGACGAGGAGCACCGTTTCGGCGTGCGCCATAAAGAGGCGATGAAAGCCATGCGCGCCGAGGTCGACGTGCTCACGCTCACGGCCACGCCGATTCCGCGCACGCTGGGCATGGCGCTCGAAGGCCTGCGCGACCTCAGCGTGATCGCCACCGCGCCGCAACGCCGCTTGGCCATCAAGACCTTCGTGCGCAACGAGGGCACGGGCGTGATCCGCGAAGCCGTGCTGCGCGAATTGAAGCGCGGCGGGCAGGTCTACTTCCTGCACAACGAGGTCGAGACCATCGAGAACCGGCGCCAGAAGCTCGAAGAAATCCTGCCCGAGGCCCGCATCGCCGTGGCCCATGGCCAGATGCCCGAGCGCGAGCTGGAGCGCGTGATGCGCGACTTCGTGGCCCAGCGCTACAACATGCTGCTGTGCTCGACCATCATCGAGACCGGCATCGACGTGCCCACCGCCAACACCATCGTGATGAGCCGCGCCGACAAGTTCGGCCTGGCGCAGCTGCACCAGCTGCGCGGCCGCGTCGGTCGCTCGCACCACCAGGCCTATGCCTACCTCATGGTGCCGGACACCGAGGGCCTGACCAAGCAGGCCTCGCAGCGGCTCGAGGCGATCCAGCAGATGGAAGAACTGGGTTCGGGCTTCTACCTGGCGATGCACGACCTGGAAATTCGCGGCACCGGCGAGGTGCTCGGCGAGAACCAGAGCGGCAACATGATGGAGATCGGCTTCCAGCTCTACAACGAGATGCTCAGCGAAGCCGTGCGCTCGCTGAAGGCCGGGCAGGAGCCCGACCTGCTCTCGCCGCTGTCGGTCACGACCGAAATCAACCTGCACGCCCCCGCCCTGCTGCCCGACGACTACTGCGGCGACGTGCACCTGCGGCTGTCGTTCTACAAGAAGCTCGCCACCGCGAAGACACCCGACCAGATCGACACGCTGCTGGAAGAAATCGTCGACCGCTTCGGCAAGCTGCCGCCGCAGGCCCAGACGCTCATCGACACGCACCGCCTGCGCGTGCTCGCGCGGCCCTACGGCGTCGTCAAGGTCGATGCGGCGCCGGGCATCATCAACATCACCTTCCGCAAGGACGCGCCGGTGGACGGCATGGCCATCATCCAGCTGATCCAGAAGAACAAGCACATCAAGCTCGCCGGCAACGAGAAGCTGCGCATCGAGCGCGAACTCAAGGAGCCGAAGGACCGCGCCCAGATGGTGCGCGACGTGCTGCGCAGTCTCGGACAACCCCTCGTCAAGGAAACCGCCCCCGCATGAGCGCTACGATTGAAATCTCTCCCGGCCTCGTCCTCCAGCGCGTGAAGCCGCCGCTGAAGCTCGCCGACTTCAAGCTGATCGCGTTCGACATGGACTCGACGCTCATCAACATCGAATGCATCGACGAGATCGCCGATGCGGTCGGCAAGAAGGCCGAGGTGGCCGCGATCACCGAGGCCACGATGCGCGGCGAGATCAAGGACTTCAAGGAAAGCCTGCGCCGCCGCGTGGCGCTGCTGCAGGGCGTGCCCGTGGCCGCGTTGCAGCAGGTGTACGACGAGCGCCTGAAGCTCAACCCCGGCGCCACCGAGCTGGTCGCCGCGTGCAAGAAGGCGGGCCTCAAGGTGCTGCTGGTGTCGGGCGGCTTCACCTTCTTCGCCAACCGCGTGAAGGACCGCCTGGGCATCGACTTCGCGCGCTCCAACCTGCTCGACGAAGCCGACGGCCAGCTCACCGGCCAGGTCGTGACACAGAGCTGGGGCGACATCTGCGACGGCGCCGAAAAGCGCCGCACGCTGCTCGAAGTGGCCTCGCTCATGGGCATCTCGCCGCAGGAAACCATCGCCGTGGGCGACGGCGCCAACGACCTGCCGATGATGGGCGAAGCCGGGCTGTCGGTGGCCTATCACGCCAAGCCGAAGGTGCGCGAGCAGGCCATGGTGGCGATCAACGAAGGCGGGCTCGACCGCGTGCTGGAAATCCTGAAATGACCGACGCCGCCCCGCTCTACCGCGCCGACGCACTGCGCGACTACGCCAGCGCCCTGCTGCAGAAAGCGGGGCTCGCGGCCTCGATGGCCGACAGCGTGGCACGCACGCTGGTCGAAGGCGACCTGCTGGGCCACGACACGCACGGCCTCGCGTTGCTGGCCGGTTACGTGAAAGAGATCGAATCGGGCGGCATGACCCGCGACGGCGCGCCCGAAGTGCTGTCCGACCGCCCCGCCGCCGTGCTGTGGGACGGCAAGCGCCTGCCCGGCCCCTGGCTCATGGACCAGGGCATGGACCTGCTGGTGCCGCGTGCGCGCGAGCTGGGCACGGCCTCGCTCGTGATCCGCCGCAGCCACCACATCGCCTGCCTCGCGGTCTACATGCTGCGCGCGCTGCAGGAAGACATGCTGATGCTGCTGGCCTGCTCCGACCCCAACACCGCCAGCGTCGCGCCCTTCGGCGGCACGCAGGCGGTGTTCACGCCGAACCCGCTGGCGATGGGCTTTCCGCTGTCGCAAGGCGGTGTGATGGTCGACATCTCGGCCTCCATCACCACCAACGGCATGAGCAACCGCAAGCGCGCGGCCGGCGAGACCTTCGCCGAAGAGTGGCTCATCGATGCCGCTGGCCAGCCGTCGAACAACCCGCAGGTGCTGTTCGACCAGCCGCCCGGCACGCTGCTGCCCGTGGGCGGCCTGAGCCACGGCCACAAGGGCTACGGCATGGCGCTCTTGGTCGAGACGCTCACGGCCGGCCTCGCGGGCCACGGCCGCGCCGACCCGCCCGAAGGCTGGGGCGCGACGGTGCACCTCACGCTGCACGACCTGCACGCCTTCGGCGGCAAGGACGCTTTCCTGCGCCAGATGGATCACGTGGCCGAGAAATGCCGCGACAACACGCCCGTCGACCCGGCCAGGCCTGTGCGGCTGCCGGGTGAAGGCGGGTTGAAGCGTCGGGAAGCGCAATCGGCGAACGGGGTGCGGCTGCACCCGTCGATTGCGCGCTCGCTGCAGGAGGCGGAGCAGCGGCATGGCCTGCGGCTGGCGCAGGCGCTGATCTGACGGGGCTTATTCCTCGTCGTGCTCGGCGGCGGTGCGATCGGCCGCACCCGCAGGCCGCGGCTGGCGCTTGCCGGGCTTGGCCAGGATCTCGATGTAGAACTGCTTGCCGCCCTCTTTCACCACACCGTCGATGAGGCCGGTGATGGCCGTGAGGTGAATGGTTTCGGCGGATTCCTGGGCGGTGCCGAACCGGCAGTCGAAGTCCCAGAAGTCGGCGCCTTCGGGCAGGTCGCGGCGGCGCTCGCGCTTGATGTACTTGCGGATCTCGTGCTTGACGGCTTCGAGGAGACGGTCGGGGTGCTTGCCCTCGACCTGAAGCTGGAAGGTTTTTCTCATGGGTGATGGTAACCCGCTGTGTAAAGTCGGCGGTTCAAATGGAAAGCAGGTGAAGACATGGCACGCGCAAACGACTGGGCAAGCAAGGTGATGGCATTGGTGAACGGCGGCAACGCCCCGGCGGCCATTGCGCAGATCAAGGTCGCGCCGTCGGTCAAGGACCTGAAGGCACTGCAGACCATCATGACGCTCTCCAAAATGAAAGGCCGCTATCCGAACGTGGATGCGGCCATTTCAGACAACCTGGACCTGCTGGCGGCGCCCCGCCTGCACCGATCCCCCTGAACGTCGGCGTTACAGGGCCTGGCCGAGGCGCTTCACGCCCTCTTCGATCTTCTCGATGTCGGCCGTGGCAAAGCTCAGGCGCAGCGTCGCCACATCGGGCTTCTCGGCGAAGAACGGCGCGCCGGGCACGAAAGCCACCAGCTTCTCGATCGCACGCTTGGCCAGCTCGTTGGCATCGGCCAGCTTGCCGTTGGCGCCCGTCAGGCGCGCCCAGAAGAACAAGCCGCCGTTGGGCTGCGTGAAGCTCACCGCATCGCCCAGCTCGCGCGTCAGCGCGGCGCCCATGGCCTGCGCACGCTGGCCGTAGACCTCGCGCACATGCGCCAGCGTGCCGGGCATGCGGCCGCTCTTGAGGTACTGCGCGGCCGTCGCCTGCGCGAAGGTGCTGGTGTGGGCGTCGCTGAACTGCTTGCACATCGTGGCCTTGGCCAGCAACTCGGGCGGCGCGATCATCCAGCCGATGCGCAGGCCGGGGCTGAGCACCTTGCTCAGACTGCCGCAATGCGCGAGCAGCTCGCGGCTGCCGGGCACGTCCTTGCTCAGCGACATGATCGACGGCGGCGGCGCCTCGCCGAAGTACAGGTCGCCGTAGGGGTCGTCCTCGACGATCAGCGTCTGGTACTTCACGGCCAGCTCGAGCACCTTCTTGCGGCGCTCCAGCGTCAGCATCGCGCCGCTGGGGTTGCCGAAGGTGGGGATCAGGTAGACGAACTTGGGCTTGTGCTCGGCGATGAGCTTTTCGAGCTCGTCGGTCTTCACGCCGTTGGCGTCGATGGGTGCGCTGATGAGCTGCGCGCCGTACAGGCGAAAGCACTGGATCGTGGCCAGGAAGGTCGGGCCTTCGACGATCACCTTGTCGCCGGGCGAGATCATGGTCTTGCCCAGCAGGTCGAGTGCCTGCTGGCTGCCGGTGGTGACGATGAGGCCGCTGGGGTCGACGTCGACGCCCTTGGTCTTCATGAAGGAACTGAGCTGGTTGCGCAGCGGCTCGTAGCCTTCGGTGGCGCCGTACTGCAGGGCCCCGCCGGCCTCTTCGGTGAGCGCCTTCTGGCTCGCCTCCTTCAGGCCCTCGACGTCGAACATGGCGCTGTCGGGAAAGCCGCCCGCAAAACTGATGATGCCGGGCTTGCCCAGCAGCTTGAAGAGTTCGCGGATGGCGGAGGTTTCGACGTTGTCGAGGCGGGAGGCGAATTGCATGGTCAGTCTCACTTTCTGGGCGTCATTGTCGCGAAAGCAGCAGGCAATAAAACTGCGTAGATTTATCACCTTTCAACGATATATTGACAATATCGCCCAAAGACGATAATTTGTATTTACCACCTCAAGGCGGTAAACGATGGACTCCCTCATACATTCTCCGACCCAGCTTTCCGCACACCTGAAGTCGCTGCGCAAGGCCCGCCGGCTGACACAGGCGCAGCTCGGGGCGCTGATCGGCGTTGGCCAGACCCGCATGGCCGACATCGAAAAGAATCCGGGCGCGGTCAACGTGGCCCAGCTGCTCGAGGTGCTGCATGCGCTCGATACGCGCCTGCTGCTGACCTCCGCCGACAAGGCCTCCCCCAGCGCCGCACCGGGCGCCGCCGACTGGTAGCCGCCGCCCATGGCCCATCCCGCGCTCGACATCTGGATGAACGGCGAGTACGTCGGCGCCTGGTTCTGGACACGAACCGGCGTGCCGGCCCTGCGCTACGACGACGCGTGGCTACGCTCGCCCAACGTGCGTGCGCTGTCGCTGTCGCTGCCGATCCCGCACGGCGAGAAAGAACTGCGGGGTCCCGCGGTCGAGAACTACTTCGACAACCTCCTGCCCGACAGCGACCGCATCCGCGAACGTCTGCGCCGGCGTTTTCGCACGGCCAGCATCGAGGCCGCCGACCTGCTCGCGGCCATCGGGCGCGACTGTGTCGGCGCCGTGCAACTGCTCCCTGCCGGCCAGGCACCGGAGCCCTTCGACCGCGTCGACAGTGAAGCCCTGACGGAAGACCGCGTGGCGCAACTGCTGCGCAATGTCACCAGCGATCCGGTGCTTGGGCAACGCGACGACGCTGCCGACGACGACTTTCGCATCTCGATCGCTGGCGCACAGGAAAAGACCGCATTGCTGCGCATCGGCGATCGATGGCACCGCCCGCACGGCGCCACGCCGACCACGCACATCCTCAAGCTGCCGCTCGGGCTGGTGGGCAACATGCGCGCGGACATGACCCACTCCGTGGAGAACGAGTGGCTCTGCGCGCGGCTGATGACGGCCTTCGGCTTCGATGTGGCCCCGACCGCCATCGGCCGTTTCGGCGACCAGAAGGCACTGGTGGTCGAGCGCTTCGACCGTCGCTGGATGGACCAGGGCCGCTGGATCGCGCGCCTGCCCCAGGAAGACTTCTGCCAGGCCAGCGGACTGCCCGCGACGCTGAAATACGAGAGCGACGGCGGACCGGGCATCCGGCAATGCCTGTCGCTGCTCGCGGGCAGCAGCGATGCACGAAAGGACAAGGCCACCTTCGTGCGCGTGCAACTCGCGTTCTGGCTGCTGGCCGCGACGGACGGGCACGCCAAGAACTATTCGATCTTCCTGCGCCGCGGGGGCGGCTACGACATGACGCCGCTGTACGACATGCTGTCGATGTGGCCCATCATCGGCAACGGACCCACCCTCGTGTCCGCACACAAGGCGCGCCTTGCGATGGCCTTGCGCGGCAAGAATGCCCACTACACGCTGCAGAGCATCCAGACACGCCACTGGCGGGCGCTCGCAGCCCAATCGGGCGTGCCCGGTGCCTTCGACACCTTGTGCAGCCTGGTCGCTGATGCGCCGCTCGCGTTGCAGCGGGTCGAGAAGGAACTGCCACCGGACTTCCCCGAGCCGGTCTGGCGCGCGGTCGAGGCGGGCGTGCGGACGCAGTGCGCGCGCTTCGAAGCCGGCCTCGACCAGGCACAGAATTCCACGAAGACCCCATGAAAAAATCCGACATCCCCCTCTTCTTCGCCACCCTGCAGGCCGCCAACCCCGAGCCGCGCACGGAGCTCGAATACACCACGCCCTTCGAGCTGCTGGCCGCCGTGTTGCTGTCGGCGCAAGCCACCGACGTGGGCGTGAACAAGGCGACGCGCCGGCTGTATCCGGTGGCGAACACGCCGCAGGCGATCCTCGACCTTGGGGTGGAAGGGCTGGAGTCGTACATCAAGACGATCGGGCTGTACCGCAGCAAGGCCAAGCACCTGATGGAGGCCTGCCGCATGCTGGTCGAGCTGCATGGCGGCGAGGTGCCGCGCACGCGCGCCGAGCTCGAGGCGCTGCCGGGCGTGGGGCGCAAGACGGCGAACGTGGTGCTCAACGTGGCCTTCGGCGAAGAGACCATCGCGGTCGACACGCACATCTTCCGCATCGGCAACCGTACCGGACTCGCGCCCGGCAAGACGCCGCTGGACGTGGAACTCAAGCTCGAAAAGCGCATCCCACCCGAGTTCCGCCTGCACGCGCACCACTGGCTGATCCTGCACGGGCGCTATGTCTGCGTGGCGCGCAAGCCGCGCTGCTGGGAATGCGCGGTCTCCACCTTCTGCTCGTTCAAGCCCAAGACACCGGCCCCCAAGACCGCCTGAGCGGCACACACCACCTCGCACATGACGACGACAACGATTTTCAAGAAGACACCTTCCGCCGCCCTCCTCTTCCTCGCAGCGCTGTGCAGCGCGGGCGCCGCCTGGTCGCGCGACGGCGTGCTGCCGCCGGAGACGATGGCGCTCTACGGCGGACGCTGGTCCGCCAACTGCGCCGACGCAGCCGCACCGACGCTGCAGGTGCGCGAAGACATGCTGATCGCCGAACGCGGCAAGCGCCGCGTCGTCGGCCGCCAGCCGGACACGGCGCACAGCTTCTTCGGCAACCAGGCGCCGCCGCCGAACTTCGACGTGGCGCTGATGAGCCGCGTGGACAAGGGCGACAACGCGATGATGAATTTCCTGGTCTTTCGCGATGCGCGCGGCCAGTCGATCACGCTGAAGGCCGACAAGCCGGTCATGGGCCAGCTGGGGTCGGAGCTGATGAAGCCGC
Organism: Variovorax sp. GW531-E2; assembly: GCF_059423125.1. Lineage (NCBI taxonomy): Bacteria > Pseudomonadati > Pseudomonadota > Betaproteobacteria > Burkholderiales > Comamonadaceae > Variovorax > Variovorax sp. GW531-E2. The sequence goes on from NZ_JBWKXQ010000002.1 coordinate 268,723, forward strand.
GCTACTGGCGCTGCGACGGTCCGGCGCGCGCCGCGGCGCCGCCCGCCGAACCCGCGACCGCCGCCCCCAAGCCGCCGGCACCCGCCACGGGCAGCCCGGCCGCCCTCGCCCGGGGCCCCGCGATGGACAAGGCCTGGCGCGCCGCGCTGGGCGCGCGCGAAACCGAGCGCTGGCTGGTGCGCCGCGAAGGCCCGTCGCCCGAGCCGCAATGGGTGACGGTGGACGGCACGCGCTACCTGCTGCACGCCTTCTGCAAGCCGCACGACTGCTACGACCACAACGCGATCGCGCTGTACGACCAGGGCTCGGGCCGGCTCTACGGCCTGGTGCAACGCAACGGGCAGAACCAGCTCCTGGGCGGCCCCTCGCCGCAGTTCGCGGGGCAGCTCGATCGTCTCTGGCGCGAGCAGTGGCGCGCCAAGAACTGACAGCGCCTCGTCAGCCGAGCGGCGCGGCGACCACGCGCCAGTCGCCGAAGGCCGCCGCGTCGTTGGGCCATTGATCGGCCCGTTCGGGGCACGTCACGCCCTGCGACAGCAACTGCACCGCGCGCAGCACGCCGGCATGCGTGACCCACAGCGCATCGGCGCCGGTCGCCAGCCAGTCGGCATGCGCCGAGGCCACGCGCTGCATGAAGGCGCGCACGCTCTCGCCGTCGCCTCCTGCGGGGGCATCGGCAAAACGATTCGTCCAGGCCTCGAATTCCTCACGGGCCACGGCCGACCACAGGCGCCCTTCCCAGGCGCCGAAACTCATCTCCGCCAGCCGCGCATCGCGCCGCACCGACAGATCGGGCCGCAGCGCGACGATGGCGTCCGCCAGCATGGCGCAACGCCGCAGCGGCGAACTCCACAGCGCGATGCCGGCCGGCAGCACCGCGGCGATGCGCGCGGCGGCGGCCTGCGTGCCGTCCGCATGGGCATCGAGGTCGGTCGCGCCGTAGCACAGGCCCGCCGGCGCGATCACCGGTGCATGACGCTGCAGCCAGAGCTGGGCGGTCGCGGTGCTCATGCCTTCCACGCCAGCGCGAGGTAGATCGCCAGCTCGCACACCTGCTGCGTGGCACCGAGCCCGTCGCCCGTGAAGCCCTGCAGCCGACGCACGAAGAGCCGCGCCATCCAGCCCCCGGCGAGCACCAGCGCCACGAGCGCCGCGCCCACGTGCACCACGTCGTGCGCGCACAGCAGCAGCGCCACGGCGGGTGCGGCCCACAGCACGGCGACGAGCAGCGCGCCGCCGCTGATCGCATCGGCCAGCGGCTTGGCCTTGCTGCCGCTGCTGTCGCCCACATAGGGCAGCCAGCGGATCAGGAACAGCGGCGCCAGCCGCGACAGCACATGCGCGCCGACGATCGACACCGCCGCCACATCCAGCCCGCGCGCAGCGAGCGCGGCCAGCAGGCCGAACTTCAGGCCCAGCGCCAGCACCAGCGCGACCGCGCCGAAGGCGCCGATGCGCGAGTCCTTCATGATCTCCAGCGCGCGCTCGCGGCTGGCCGAACCGCCGAGGCCGTCGGCCACGTCGGCCAGGCCGTCTTCATGGAAGGCGCCCGTGAGCATCACGGTGGCGACGGTGCTCAGCACCGCCGCGACCAACGCCCCTGCCACGCCCGGCAAACCCGCCCCCACGGCCACGAACACGGCCGCCGCCACCCCGCCCGCGATCCAGCCGATGGCCGGCAGGTGCGCCGCGGCGGCGCGCAGCATCTGCGGGCTGAAGCCGACCCAGGCGGCGAGTTTTCCCGTCACCGGCACGCGGGTGAAGAACTGGACGGCCAGCAGGAAATGGCGCACGCCGTTCATTGCTGGCGCGACACGCCCGCCGATTCGAAGCTCGCCATCTCGCGCAGGATGCGGCAGGCCGATTCGAGCAGCGGCCACGCCAGCGCACCGCCCGAGCCTTCGCCCAGGCGCAGGTCGAGGTTCAGCAAGGGCTCGAGCCCGAGGTGCTTCAGCAGCAGCGTGTGCCCAGGCTCCGCCGAGCTGTGCGCCGCCACGCAGCGCTGCGTGACCTGCGGGCGGATCGCCTGCGCGACCAGCACGGCGGCGCTGGCGATGAAGCCGTCGACCACGATCACGCGCCGCTCCTGCGCCGCCTGCAGCACGGCGCCGACCAGCGTCGCCACCTCGAAGCCGCCGAACGCGGCCAGCGCCTCGAGCGGCGCGGTCGCACCCGCGTGCAGGGCGAGTACCTCGCGCAGCACCTCGCGCTTGCGTGCGAGGCCTTCCGCATCGAGCCCGGTGCCGGCGCCGGTGCACAGGCCGATGTCCAGCCCGGCCAGGCGCGACAGCAGCAGCGCGGCGGACGAACTGTTGCCGATGCCCATTTCGCCCAGCAGCAGCGCGTTGCCCGGCAGCGCGCGCACCACCTCGCGGCCGTTGGCGATGGCCTGGGCGCACTGTTCGGGCGTCATGGCGGGGCCGGCCGAGGCGTCGGCCGTGCCGGCGGCGATGCGCCGCGACACCAGGCCGGGGCGCGGCTGGAAGTCGCGCCGCACGCCGCAATCGACCACCGTGAGCGCCAGGCCGTGCTGGCGCGCCAGCACGCTGACGGCCGCGCCGCCGGCCAGGAAGTTCTCGACCATCTGCCAGGTCACGTCGCTCGGGTAGGCCGACACGCCGCGCGCCGCCAGCCCGTGGTCGCCCGCGCACACCAGCATCTGCGGCGCGTCGAGCACGGGCTGCTCGGTGCCCAGGATGGTGCCGATGCGCAGCGCCAGCGCTTCGAGGCGGCCCAGTGCGCCGACGGGCTTGGTCTTGTTGTCGAGCGCGGCCTGCAGGTGCGCCGCGAGCGCGGCGTCGGCGATGTCTGGAATGGCGGGAATCAAATCGGTGTCGGTCATGCGATCAGGCCGGCGAGCACGCCGGCGTCGAAGTGGGTGTTGATGAAGTCGGCCAGGCCGTCGAAGGTGGCGTCCAGCGTGGGCGCCGTGGTGCCGAACAGCGCCTGCAGCGCGGCCGGGTCTTCGAACAGGCCGTGCAGATAGAGGCCCAGCACGTTGCCACGCGCGTTCTGCCAGGCCAGGCCCTCGGGCATCACGGCGTGGCCGTCGTGGGCCAGTTGCGGATGGGCGGCCGTCTGGCCGTGGTGGATTTCGTAGCCGGCGATGCGCACGCCCGCCAGCGCGGACCAGGAGCCGGCCACGAGGTCGCCGGAAAAGGTCGCCTCGCGGTGCCGCACAGTCTTCTCGCGCTCGAACACGGTCACCAGCGGCAGCAGGCCGAGCCCCGGCGCGTTGCCGTCGATGCCGTGCGGATCGACCAGCGCCTCGCCCAGCATCTGCAGCCCGCCGCACACGCCCAGCACCGCACCGCCGCGCCCGGCATGCTCGGCCACGGCGCGGTCCAGCCCCTGCCCGCGCAGCCAGGCCAGGTCGCCGCTCGTGTGCTTGGAGCCGGGCAGCACGATCCAGTCGGCGCCGGCCACGTCAGCCGGCGTGCGGGCCCAGACCAGGCGCACGCCGGGCACGTTCTTCAAGGCCTGGAATTCGTCGAGGTTGCTCAGGCGCGGGTAGGCCACCACCGCCACGGTGCGCGTGACCACCCCGCAGGCGCGGCTGCGGTCGTCGAACACGCCGTCTTCCTCGGGCAGGCCGTGCTGCCACCACATGGGCAGCGTCGCCACGGTCGGCACGCCGGTCAGTGCCTGCAGCTGCTGCGGCGCGGGCGCCAGCAGCGACGCGTCGCCCCGGAACTTGTTGAGCACGAATCCATGGATGAGCGCCCGGTCGGGCTCCGGCAGCAGCGCCCAGGTGCCGTACAGGTGGGCGAAGGCGCCGCCGCGGTCGATGTCGGTCGCCAGCAGGCAGCGCGCCTGGGCGTGGCGCGCGACGCGCAGGTTGACGATGTCGCTGGCCATGAGGTTGATCTCGGCCGGCGAACCCGCGCCTTCAATCACGACCACGTCGTTCTCGGCGCGCAACTCATCAAAGGCCTGCGCGATCTGCGGCCAGACGCGCTCGCTGCGCCCGCGCCACGGCAGGGTCGACAGCGACTCGCTCACCTGCCCCATCAGCACCACCTGGCTGTGGGTGTCGCGCTCGGGCTTGAGCAGCAGCGGGTTCATGCGCACGTCGGGCACGGCGTTGGCGGCCAGGGCCTGGAAGTACTGGGCGCTGCCGATCTCGCCGCCCTCGACCACGCGGGCGTTGTTGCTCATGTTCTGCGCCTTGAACGGCGCCACCCGCAGCCCCTGGCGGGCATACCAACGGCACAGCGCGGTGGCCAGCCAGCTCTTGCCGGCGCCGCTCGTGGTGCCCAGGACCATGACGCAGCGCGCCGGCCCGCTTGTCGCTCTAGAACTCATCCGGGGATTGTCGTTGAGCGCCGAACTGAAACCGGAAGGCCGACTCAGACGTAATAAGGATGAGGCCTCTCAGGGCCGCACCGGAAAATCATGTCCGCCCTCAACGATCTGGCGCTGACGGTCGAGGAACGCGAGCCGGGCCGGTTCTACTGGCTCCTGCTCGAAGCCGTCCACGACACCGGCAGCACCTCCGACACGCTCGGCTACCGGCCGCTGCGGGTGGCTGCGCGCCCGCAATCCAGCTATTCGAGCGCGCTCGCGCTGGGGGCGGTGGCGCTGAAACAGGCCGCCGCCACGGCGACGCACCCGGGCCCTGGCGACCGCGCCTGAGCCCGGATCGACCCGATCAGCGGGTCGCCACCTTCTCCGTGGCCGGCACTTCCCAGCCGCCGCCGATGGCGCGGATCAGCCCCACCGTCGCCTGGTACTGGGCCGACTTCACCTGCAGCGCCTGGCGCCGGTTGCGCAGCTCGCTGCGGCGCGCGTCGAGCAGGTCGAGCTGGCTCACGTAGCCGTTGCGGTAGCGCGTGTCCGACAGGCTGGTGGCGCGCTGGGCCGAGGTCACGGCCTGCGCCTGCACCACCGACTGCTCCTGCAGGATGCGGATGGCCGCCAGCTGGTCTTCGACCTCCTGGAACGCCACCAGCACCTGCGAGCGGTAGCTGGCCAGTGCGCCGTCGAGCTGGGCGTTGGCGCCCTGCACACCGGCCTCGCGACGGCCACCATCGAAGATCGGCAGCGACAGCAGCGCGCCCACGCCCCACGAACGGGCCGACCACTTGAAGAGGTCGCCGATCTCGGGCGAGGCGTAGCCGGCCGCGCCGGTCAGCGAGATGTTCGGGAACCACGCGGTCTGCGCCACGCCCACGCGGGCCTGCGCCGCCATGACGGCGCTCTGCGCGGCCGACACGTCGGGCCGGCGCGTGAGCACCGTGGACGGCACGCCCGGCGGGATCACCGGCAAGGCAGTGGCCCAGTCGTCGGGCCGCATGCCGAAGCTGGAGGCCGAATCGCCCACCAGCACGGCCAGCGCATGTTCCACCTGGGCGCGCTGGCGATCGAGTGCGAGCGCGTCCGACTCGGTGGACGACACCTCGGTCTGCACGCGCGCCACGTCGAGCTCGGCAATGTCGCCGGCCTGCTGGCGGCGCTGCGTCAGGCGCAGCGTGTCGCGGTAGGCGGCGACCGATTCGCGCACCAGCACGCGCTCGGCGTCGAGCGCGCGCAGCTGCAGGTAGGTCTGCGCCACCTCGGCCTGCACCGCGAGCCGGGTGCTCTGCAGCAGCGCCTCGCGGCCGGCCGCGTCGAGCTTGGCCGCATCGGCCGCGCCCGAGAGGCGGCCGAACAGGTCGACCTCGTACGAGAACGTGGCGCCGATGTTGGTCATGGTGCCCGGCCGGGTGCTGGCCGTGGCCTTGTCCAGGCCCGCACCGCGGTTGGCGCCGGCACCCAGGCCGATCTGCGGCAGGCGGTCGGCCTGGGCGCTGCGCGCCAGCGCGCGGGCCTCGGCCAGCCGCGCGGCGGCGGCCTGGATGTTGGTGTTGTCGACCTCGGCGCGCTGGATCAGCGTGTTGAGCACCGGGTCGTTGAATGCCAGCCACCACTCGCCGCGCGGTTGCGCCTCGGCGGGCGTGGCCCGGGTGAAGCCGGCCGGCGCCGTGGCACCCGGCTGTTCCTTGAACTGCGCCGCGGTCGGCACCGTGGGCATGCCCGAAGGCACGCTGGCGCAACCGGCCAGCACCAGGGCCGCCACCAGCGGCAACACGGCGGCGCGCAGCGGGCGCAGCGGGCGCATCAGGGTTGGGATTGCGAATGTCATGGACAACCTTCTTTCTTCTTGTCGATCAGTCATGCGCGCCATGCGAGGGGCGCGGCGAGGCCGGCACCGGGTGCAGACCGCCACCACCGCCACCGTGCGAAGGCGCCACCGGATGGTCAGCCGACACGAAGTCGTCGCCGTGCGGCACTTCGCCGTGCAGCTTGAGCGGCCGGTTGCCCGCCAGGCGGCGCATCAGCACATAGAACACCGGCGTCAGGAACAGGCCGAAGGCCGTCACGCCGATCATCCCGGCGAACACCGCCACGCCCATCGCCTTGCGCATCTCGGAGCCGGCGCCGGTCGAGAGCACCAGGGGCAGCACACCCATCACGAAAGCCAGCGAGGTCATCAAGATGGGGCGCAGGCGCAGGCGGCTGGCTTCGATCGCGGCCTGGATGGGCGTGCGTCCAGCGAACTCCAGCTCCCGTGCGAATTCCACGATCAGGATCGCGTTCTTCGCACTCAACCCCACCAGCACGATCAACCCGATCTGCGTGAAGACGTTGTTGTCGCCTCCCGAGATCCACACGCCCGCCATCGCGGCCATGATGCCCATCGGCACGATCAGGATGATCGCGATCGGCAGCGTCAGGCTTTCGTACTGCGCGGCCAGCACCAGGAACACCAGCAGGATCGCCAGCGGGAACACCAGGAAGGCGGAGTTGCCGGCCAGGATTTCCTGGTACGTCAGCTCGGTCCACTCGAAGCTCACGCCCTTGGGCAGCGTCTCGGCCGCGATCTTGGTGATCACGTCCTGCGCCTGGCCCGACGAATAGCCGGGGGCCGGGCCGCCGTTGATGTCAGCGGCCAGGTAGCCGTTGTAGCGCATGGCGCGTTCCGGGCCGAAGGTCGAGTTGACCTTCATCAGCGCGGCCAGCGGCACCATCTCGCCCGAGGTCGAGCGCACCTTCAGCATGCCCACGTCTTCGGCACGGGCGCGGTAAGGCGCATCGGCCTGGACGCGCACGGAGTACGTGCGGCCGAACTTGTTGAAGTCGTTGGCGTACAGGCTACCGAGGTAGATCTGCATCGTGTCGAAGATGTCCGTCACCGGTACACCGAGCTGGCGCGCCTTGGTGCGGTCGATGTCGGCGTACAGCTGCGGCACGTTGACCTGCCAGCTCGTGAACATGCCCGTCAGCTCGGGCGCTGCATAGGCCTTGGCCATGAAGGCCTTCACCGCGACGTCCATCTGGTCGTAGCCGACCGAGGCGCGGTCTTCGATCTGCAGCTTGAAGCCGCCGGTCGTACCCAGGCCTGCCACCGGCGGCGGCGGGAACATCACGATGAACGCGTCCTGGATGCTCGAGAACGCACCGTTGAGCTGGCCCGCCACCGCACCGCCGCTCTGGTCGGCGCGCTTGCGCTGGTCGAAGGGCTTGAGCGTGGCGAACACGATGCCCGAGTTCGAGCTGTTGGTGAAGCCGTTGATCGACAGGCCCGGGAAGGCAATGGCGTCTTCCACGTTCGGGTTCTTCTTCATGATCTCGCCCATGCGGGTGATCACCTCTTCCGTGCGGTCGAGCGTGGCGCCGTCGGGCAGCTGGGCAAAACCGATGAGGTACTGCTTGTCCTGCGCCGGCACGAAGCCGCTGGGCACGGCCTTGAAGAGGCCGAAGGTCACGCCGACCAGCGCGAGGTAGATCACCAGCATCAGCGTCTTGCGCGAGATCACGCGCTTGACGCCGCCGCTGTAGGCCTCGGAGCCGCGATGGAAGAACTTGTTGAAGCCGCGGAACAGCCAGCCGAAGGCCTTGTCCATGCCGCGCGTCAGGGCGTCCTTCGGCTGGTCGTGGCCGCGCAGCAGCAATGCGGCAAGGGCCGGCGACAGCGTCAGCGAGTTGATGGCCGAGATCACCGTCGAGATCGCGATGGTCACCGCGAACTGCTTGTAAAACTGGCCCGTGAGACCGCTGATGAACGCCAGCGGCACGAACACGGCCACCAGCACCAGCGCGATCGCGATGATGGGGCCCGACACTTCGCGCATCGCACGGTAGGTTGCTTCACGCGGCGTGAGCCCGGCTTCGATGTTGCGCTCGACGTTCTCCACCACCACGATGGCGTCGTCCACCACGATGCCGATCGCCAGCACCAGCCCGAACAGGCTCAGCGCGTTGATCGAGAAACCGAGGATGTGCAGCACCGCGAAGGTACCGATCACCGACACCGGCACGGCCAGCAGCGGAATGATCGACGCGCGCCAGGTTTGCAGGAACAGGATCACCACGAGCACCACCAGCGCGATGGCTTCGAGCAGCGTGTGGATCACCGATTCGATCGATGCGCGCACGAACTGCGTCGGGTCGTAGGCGATGCGGTATTCCAGGCCTTCCGGCATGTTCTTGTTCAGCTCTTCCATCGTCTTGCGGACGTTGGACGAGATGTCGAGCGCGTTGGAGCCCGGGGCCTGGAACACGCCCATGCCGACGGCCGGGTCGTTGTTCAGCAGCGAACGCAGCGAGTAGTCGGCGGCACCCATTTCGAGGCGGCCGATGTCGCGAAGACGCGTGACGGCGCCGTCGGTGCCGCTCTTGACGATGATGTCGCCGAACTCTTCTTCGCTCTGCAGGCGCCCTTGCGCATTGATCGACAGCTGCATGTCCACGCCCGACAGGCCCGGCGATGCGCCGACCACGCCGGCCGCGGCCTGCACGTTCTGGCCACGGATCGCAGCCACCACGTCGGAAGCCGAGAGGCCGCGCTGCGCGACCTTCTGCGGGTCGAGCCAGACGCGCATCGAGTAGTCGCCGCCGCCGAAGATCTGCACCTGGCCCACGCCTTCGATGCGCGCGAGCGGGTCCTTCACGTTCAGCACCGCGTAGTTGCGCAGGTAGTTGATGTCGTAGCGGTTGTTCGGCGAGACGAGGTGGACCACCATCGTCAGGTCGGGTGCGCTCTTGACGGTCGTGATGCCCAGGCGCCGCACTTCCTCGGGCAGGCGCGGCTCGGCTTGCGAGACGCGGTTCTGCACCAGCTGCTGGGCCTTGTCGGGATCGGTGCCGAGGCGGAAGGTGACGGTGAGCGTCATCACGCCGTCGGTCGTCGCCTGGCTGCCCATGTAGAGCATGCCTTCGACGCCGTTGATCTGCTCTTCGAGCGGCGTGGCCACCGTTTCAGCGATCACCTTGGGGTTGGCGCCGGGGTACGTTGCGCGCACCACCACCGAAGGCGGCGCGACTTCGGGGTACTCCGAGATCGGCAGGCCGCGCAGCGCAATCAGGCCGGCGATCAGCATCAGTAGCGACAGCACGCCGGCAAAGATCGGCCTGTCGATGAAGAATTTTGAGAGATTCATGTTGGTTCTCCGGCGGGCGCCAGGGCGCCCTCCTCCGAAATCAGGACTTCGCGGCCTCGGCCACGCGTTCCGGTTGTTGTTGCTTCGTATCGAGCTTGGCGTCCATCGTCACGGTCTGCGGCACCACCAGCGCACCCGGGCGGATGTGCTGCAGGCCGTTCACCACCACGCGGTCGCCGGCCTTCAGGCCCTTGCTCACCACGCGCAGGCCGTTGATGGGCGCGCCCAGCGTCACCTCGCGGTACATGGCCTTGTTGTCGTCGCCCACGACCATCACGAACTTCTTGTTCTGGTCGGTGCCGATGGCACGTTCGCTCACCAGCAGCGCGGTGTCGTTGCGGGCCTGGCCCATGCGGATGCGGGCGAACTGGCCGGGAATGAGCGCGCCGTCCTTGTTGTCGAACGAGGCGCGCACACGCACGGTGCCGCTGCGGGCGTCGACCTGGTTGTCGATCAGCTGCAGCTTGCCGGTGAAGGGCGTGCCTTCGAGGCCGGCGGTGCCCATCTGCACGGGGATCGTGTCGATCTGGCCACGGGCGCCGGCGTTGGCCGGCAGGTCCTTCAGCGCGCGGGTGATGACCTGCTCGTCGGCGTCGAAGCTCGCGTAGATCGGGCTCACCGACACCAGCGTGGTCAGCACAGGTGCGCCGGGGCCGGCGGCCACCAGGTTGCCCACGGTCACTTCGAGCTTGCCGATACGGCCCGACACCGGTGCGCGCACCTGGGTGTAGCCCAGGCTCAGGCGTGCGGTCTGCAGCGAGGCCTGCGCCGCGCGCAGGTTGGCTTCGGCTTCGCGGCCGGCGTTCACGCGCTCGTCGAGTTCACGCTGCGCGATGGCCTGCTCGTCCCACAGGCGGCGGGCACGCTCCTGCTCGCTGCGGCTGAAGGCCTGGCGGGCTTGCGCCGAGGCGACCTGCGCTTCGGCACGCTCCACCTCGGCAGCGTACGGCGCCGGGTCGATGGTGATGAGCAGGTCGCCCTGCTTCACCAGCGCGCCTTCGCGGAAGTGCACCGCCTGCACGGCGCCTGCCACGCGGGAGCGCACGTCGACGCGTTGCACGGCTTCGAGCCGGCCCGAGAACTCGTCCCAGGCGTTGATCTCGCTCGACGCCACGGTGGCGACCGACACCGGCGTGCCCTGTTGCGCGGCGACCGGGGCCGTGGCCTCGGCCTTGAAGCTGTACATGCCCACCACCGCGGCGGCCACGGCCAGCACCGCGGTGAGGCCGGTGACGGCGGGCCACAGGCTCTTGCGGGCGGCGGAAGACAGCGTGTGTTCGTTCTTGTTCGACATGATGGTTCGTCCTTCTCGATGACTTTTTCGGGATGCAACAGGCCATCCCGGCGCCGGCGGCGTCAGGAGGCGGAATTCAGAGAACAGAAAGCCCTGCCACCCGCCTCGGTGGAGGCGGCGGCTTGGTTCAGGGGGCGGAGCGGACCCTCGCGGGCCTAGCTGGGCTCAGGGACCGCCGGGGGCGGTGTGGTGGCGCTGAAGAACTCGCGGAAGTGCTGCTGCACGCTGGCTTCGCAGGATGCGCATCCCACGGCCTCGGTGTCGTACAGCGCCTTGGGCCAGTTGTCGGCGCCGGTCAGCACGCTGCTCGTGACCTCGATGCCGGCCGAGCGCAGGCGGCCCGCGAAGGTCATGGCCTCGTCGCGCATCGCGTCGTCGGGCCCCACCAGCACCAGCGCCGGTGCCAGGGCGGCCAGCCGCAGCGATCCGCTGGGCACCGCATAGGGGTGCGTGGCGTTCGAGGGACAGCTCAAATACTTGGCCCAGCCCGTGGCCCAGCGGCATTCGGCCTCGTCGTTCGTGGCATTGCGCAGCGAGGCGGTGCCGGCGCACGGGTCGAGCATGGGCGACAGCAGGATCTGGCCTGCCAGCGGCGGATGGGCGCGGTCGCGGGCCACCAGGGCCACGCTGGCCGCCAGGTTGCCACCGGCCTCTTCGCCGGCCAGGTACACCTGGGCGCCCTTGCCGCCGAGCTTCACGCGCTGCTTGTAGAGCCACTCGAGCGCCGCATAACCCACCTCGACCGGCTCCGGGAACGGGGCCGCCGGGGCCAGCGGGTAGTCGAGCGACACCACCACCGCGCCCGCGCCGGCCAGCAGCCGGGCCACGTTGCGGCCGTTGTCGAGGTTGCCGCAGATGAAGGTGCCGCCATGGAAATGCAGCACCAGCGGCACGGTCTCGCCCCGTGGACGCTGACCGTAGACACGGGCAGCCACGGGCTCGCGGCCGGGCAGCTCGATCGACAGATCGGACTCCACGCCTTGCGCCGCGGCAAGCGCAGCAGCTTCAGCGGACCGGGACGATGGACGGGGTGACATGGGCGACCTCAGGGGGATGGGCGATGGTTGAAATATAAGGCGCTACAAGCGCGTTGAAACAGGAAACACAGCCCTACTCTGTTTCCAAACGGAGAACAATCGGGCATACCGTAGGGGCGCATTCCTTGTGTGAGAATCCGCCTCCTTCCGGCATACGCCGGTCTCCCTGAACAGGCATTCGATGGATCAAATCCAGGCAATGCGGATCTTTGTCCGCGTGGTCGAAGCCGGCACCTTCACCCGTGCCGCCGACTCTCTGGCCCTGCCCAAGGGCACCGTCACCAAGCAGATCCAGGCGCTGGAATCGCGCCTGCGCGTGAAGCTGCTCAACCGCACGACGCGGCGCGTCACCGTCACGCCCGACGGCGCCGCCTACTTCGAGCGCGCCGCGCGGCTGCTGAACGACTTCGACGACATGGAAGCCAGCATGACGAATGCGCAGGCCAACCCCACGGGGCGGCTGCGCATCGACGTGGGCACCTCGGTGGCGCAGCAGATCATCCTGCCCAACCTGGCCAGCTTCTGCGACCGCTACCCCGACATCCAGGTCGACCTGGGCGTGAGCGACCGCACCGTCGACCTGATCAGCGACAACGTCGACTGCGTGATCCGCGCCGGCGAACTCAACGACCAGTCGCTGGTGGCCCGCCGCATCGGCACCCTGCACTTCGTCACCGTGGCCTCGCCGGCCTACATCAAGCGCTATGGTGCGCCGCAGCATCCGAACGACATCGAGAAGCGCCACCACGTCGTGAGCTACTTCTCGGGTACCACCCGGCGCGTGTACCCGCACGAGTTCAAGAAGGGCGACGAGTACATCGAGCTCAACGGCCCCTACCGTGTGTCGGTCAACGAGAGCAACGCCCACATGACGGCCGTGCTCGCGGGCTTCGGCCTGTCGCAGTGCATCACCTTCACCGCCGAGCCGCTGCTGGAAAGCGGCGAACTCGTCGAGGTGCTGGCCGACTGGCAGCGCGACCCGCTGCCGATCCACGTGGTGTACCCGCCGAACCGGCACCTGAGCGCGAAGGTGCGGGCGTTTGTGGACTGGGCGGCGGATCTGTTTGCGAAGAATCCGCGGTTGCAGCGACGCTGAGGGGCGCCCTTTCTCGCCTTTTCAGGGCTGGATCAGCGCTGCCAGCGCACGTGCCGGTAGCGATTCTTCTCGGGACAGGTGCTCGACCAGGCTGCGCCGGTCGGGCTCGGTGCGCTGCTGCGAAAGGAAGCGCTTGCCGGTCAGCGCGAGGATGTCGATCTCGAACCCGACCAGCCGCCATAGCGCGTCATCGACGAACTCGGGTGATGCGTCGGCCAATGACCAGGGCTCGTCGCGCCCCGCTTCCTGCGACCGCGTCAGCGCTTCGAGATGCGAGCGCAGCCAGGCGGTGTCTTCGATGAACCGCAACCGCCCCGTCGCTTGCACCGCGATGTAGTTCCAGCTCGGCGCCAATCGTCCGCTGCGCTGGCCGTTGACGTACCAGCGCGGGGAGATGAACGCGTTCGGGCTCTGGAAGACGACCGTGACGTCACAACCCTCGCGCGCCTCGCTGTTCCACAACGAATGGCTGCGGGCTACATGGCCTGCCAACATGCCGTGCGTGCCGCGATCGATCACCTCCAGCGGCAGCAGGTTGGCATCGACCGCCCCGCCCGCGACCGTGAAGAGCGTGGCCAGCGGGTAGGCACGCATGAGCCGGTGAAGCTCGTCGCGCGCCTCGATGGCGAAGAGGGGCTGGATGTGCACGGGGGAGGCCTTTCGGGGGATCGATGCGCGTCGAGTATTGCGCCCCCTCCCGTCCAACGCAGTCGCGTGGAGGTCACCCACCCGCCACGGGTCAGTAGACCGGCTCGCAGCGCACGTCCGTCTTCACCGAATTCGCAATGAAGCACTCCTCATGCGCCCGATGGTGCATATGCGCGATCTGCTCGCGCGTCGGCAGGTTCTCACCCGAAAACCTGATCTGAGGACGCAGCGTGACGACAGTCATCGCCATCTTTCCTTCGGCGTTCTTCTCCATCACCCCCGTGGCCGCATCGACATAGCGGTCGACCACGAACTTGCGCTTCACCGCCATGGTGAGAAACCACAGCATGTGGCAGCTGGACAGCGAGGCCACGAACATCTCTTCCGGATCGACCGCCGACGCGTCGGAGAACGGCAACGGCACCACGTGCGGCGACGAAGAGCCCGGCACCTGCGCGCCGCCGTCGAAGCGCAGTACGTGGTGGCGGCTGTAGGTGTTGGCCAGGAAGTCCTGGTCGCCCCGCTTCCAGACGATCTCGGCGGTGTACTCGGACATGGGTCGTGCTCCTCGATGGATGGGATGAATGGATGTCAGACGGTCATCAGCTTCACGATCAGCGGCACCAGCAGCGCGGTCGCGATGCCGTTGAGCCCCATCGCCAGCGCCGAGAACGCGCCCGCGGTCTCGTTCACCTGGATGGCGCGCGCCGTCCCGATGCCGTGCGCCGCCATGCCGACGGCAAAGCCGCGCACCGCGGGTTCCTTGATGCGCAGCAGGTTCAGCAAGCCCGTCGCCATGATCGCGCCCGAGATGCCGGCGATGGCCGCGGCCACGGCGGCCAGCGACGGCAGGCCGCCGATCTTCTCGGCCACGCCCATCGCGATCGGCATGGTGGCCGACTTGGGCGCGAGCGACATCAGGAGCTCGCGCGAACCGCCGAGCAACCAGCCGATGCCGATGGCCGACACGATGGCGGCCACCGAGCCCACCAGCAGCGCCACGCCGATCGGCAGCCACAGGCGCCGCAGCCGGCCGACCTGGCTGTACAGCGGCACGGCCAGTGCCACGGTGGCCGGGCCGATCAGGAAGTGGACGAACTTGGCGCCCTCGAAGTAGGTGTCGTAAGGCGTGCGCGTGAGCAGCAGCACGCCCACGATGACGATCACCGACACCAGCACCGGGTTGACCATCGGGTTGCGCCCGCTGCGCGCATGCAGCCACAGCGCGCCCAGGTAGGCCAGCAGCGTGAGCGACAGCCACAGCAGCGGCGACTGGGCCAGGAAGACCCAGATTTCAGACAACTTGACGGGCGCGTTCATTCGGCGTCCTTGCCCGTGATGCGGATCATCCAGCGCAGCGTGAGCGCGGTCACCGCCATCGTGAAGGCACCGCCCACGACACCGGCCGCCAGGAACGGCAACCACTCGCGCCCCACGCGCTCGAAGTGCAGCATGACGCCGGTCACCGCCGGGATGAACAGCAGCATCAGGTTGCGCAGCAGGTGGCCCGAGGTGTCGGTCAACTCCTGCGGCACGCCGCCGCGCACCAGCAGGCCGACGAACAGCAGCAGCATGCCGATCAGCGGACCGGGAATCGGCAGCGACAGCCACTGCACAAGCAGTTCGCCGGCAAGCTGGCACAGGAAGAGCGTGGTGATGGCGTAGAGCATGGGCCTGTTCGTTTTCCTTTTCTTGAGACGGCCCTATTGTGGTGCGAGGTGCATTCAGCCGCTGTGTCGTGCGACGCTGGCCCTCGCCCACGCGGCCTTCAAGGCCTGCTGACTGGCCGGCGGCAGCACGCCCAGGCGCAGGTGCCCCGGCAGGCCGAAGGACGCGCAATCACGCAGCTTGATGCCCTCGGCGCGCAGCGCGGCGGCGCGGGGCGGGTATGGCACGTCGGGCTGCGCACCGAAGAAGTTGGCGTCGCCGGACAGCACCTGCCAGCCCAGCGATTCGCAGACGGCTCGCTGCCGCGCCTTCCAGTCGCGCAGGATGTCGAGGCTGCGCGCCAGCCAGCCTTGCGCTTCGTCGCTGGTCCAGGTCGTGAGCAGCGCCACGCCGTGCGTGCCCAGCGGCCACGACGGGGCAAGACGTTCGAGTCGTTCCAGCAGCGGACCAGCAACGTCACTGTTCGCGGGTGCGATGGCGTAGGCGGCGCGGATGCCCGTGAGGCCCATGGCCTTGTTCGGGGTCCACAGCTGCCAGAGGCGGTCGCGCTGCGCGGCGTCGTGCGAGGGCTGACCTTCGAGGCGCAGCGGCTCGTAGGCCATGTCGAGCACGCAGACGGCATCGCTGGCGGCATGCTGCGCGATGTCGGGCTGCGGCTGGCCGAATGGGCTCGACGGTTCGCAGCACCAGCGCAAAGCAGCACCGTCTGAAGCCTCAGGCACGCGCCGCACGCCGAGGCCCCAGGCCAAGGCCGAACGTTCGTAGTCGCCGTAGCTGTGCGCGGGCAGCCAGACCTCTCCGCCACCGCCTTGTGCCACGACCGCGCTGATGCGGTGGATGAATTCGCTCGCGCTCGCGGCGATCGCGATGCGCTCCACGGCCACGCCATGGAAATCGGCAAGCGCGGCGCGCAGCGCGGTGTAGCGCGGATCGGGATAGTGCGCCGCGTCGGCTTCGCGCAGCGCTGCCAGCACCGCGGGGCACGAGCCGACCGCGTTGCCGTTGGTCGAGAAGTCGTGCGGCGCGGCGCCCGTCTCGTCGGGGCCGCCATGCACCATGGTTGGATTCGTCATGCCCACCTCGCCAGCAACGGCGACAGCATCGCGAGCGAAGCGATCACCGCCAGCCCCCACGCCGCCCGTTCACCGAGCTGCGCGGTGCGCGCGGTGTCGGCCGACGTGGCGGCGCGCCCTTCCCCGTTCAGCGCGTAGACCCCCGGCTTCGCAAGCCGCACACCCAGCAGCAGCGCCATCGCACCCATCGGCCAGCCGCTGTTGGGCGATGGCGTGCGGCGCGCCTCGCGGGCCACGCCGCGCGGCCAGCGGCCGGCCGCGAGCGCCAGCAGCAGCACGGTGAGGCGTGCGGGCAGCCACGAGAGCACGTCGTCGGCGCGTGCGGCCCACTTGCCGAACCAGGTCCAGTCGCGCCCGCCGCGTTCGCCGCGGTAGCCCCACATGGCATCGGCGGTGTTGGCGAAACGGTAGAGCGCCGCGCCCGGCAGGCCGAACAGCACGAACCAGAACACGGGCGCCACCAGCGAGTCGTTGAGGTTCTCGGCCAGCGACTCGATAGCGCTCTCGCGCACCTCGCGTTCGCTCAGCACCGAGACATCGCGGCTCACGAGGCGCGCGAGCCGTGCGCGGCCTGCGTCGAGCGATTCGCCCAGTGCGGCTTCGACCGCCAGCACCTCGTCGCGCAGCATGCGCCACGCAAAGAGCGGCTTGAACGCAAGCCCGAGCGCCACGGCCATGCCCCAGACCGGCAGCCACTGCATCGCCAGGCTCTGCACCGCCGACGCGACGGCGAACGCGGCCATCGCGCCCACGCACCAGCCGAGCGCGCCCATCGCGAAGCCCGGCAGGTCGCGCGGCTTGGCGTCGGCCGCGCGCGGTGCGAGGCGGCTGCCGATCCAGTCCAGGTAGCGGCCCATCCACACGACCGGATGCAGCGCGGCGGGCGGCTCGCCGAGCCAGCGGTCGACGGCCAGCGCCAGCCACAGGGCGGCGACCAGCACGAGGGCGAAGACGGTGAAGGGATCGAGCGCGGGCATGGCAGGCATTCTCGTGAATCAGGCGACGGGCACGGCCCGGCCGCGCCGCCACTGCACCAGCGCACCGACGGCCAGCAGCAAGGCAGCGCCGAAAGCGGCGAGCAGGCGCGGCAGCACGGCGGACGGCGGCGGGGGCGATGGGGTGTCGGCGACGGGCTTCAGCTGGAGGCCAGTCACCGGTTGCGCGAGGTCCGGTGCGGCGGGCGATCCGGGTGCAGGTTGGGTCGCTTCGATGGCCGCGATGGAAGGTGCGGCGACGACGACCGGTGCAGGAGCAGTGACAGGCGACGGCGCCAACGCAGCCTGCGCAAACCGCTGCACCGCCTCGTTGCGCTCTCGCAGCCCCGTGGCGCGCACCGCCTCCGTGTAGGCCTGCGCCAGTTCGCGCCGCGTCGCGGCATCGGGCGCCCAGTAGTTCAGCCGCACGGCATCGAGCATGCGCTCCAGCGTCTGCGCGAAGGCGGCGCGGTTCTCGCGCTCCAGCCACTGGCGCGTGCCGAGCTTGTAGGTGTCGCGCACATAGACCTCGTGTAGCGACTGCCAGTGGTCCTCGCGCACGGCCGCGGGCGCGGTCGCCTGCCAGCCCCAGAGGAACTGCGCGGTCTTGAGCACCTGCAGCGCGCCGCTGTAGCCCTCGGCCTTCTGAGCCTCGATCCATTGCGGGTGCAGGTAGCGCGTCTGCATCTCGCGCGCGATGGCGCCGGCCGCGGTGTCGGTGCGCACGGCCGCGCCGTCGCGCAGGTTCTGCACGTACAGCGCCGGGTCCTTGCCCGTGAGATGGCGCACGGCCAGCGCGATGCCGCCCAGGTACTGGAACGGGTCGTCGTTGGTCAGCACGCCATACAGGTTGGAGGTGCGCGCCATCAGCGCCGCATCGACCTGCGCGAGGTTGCCCGCGAAGGCGCCCGGGCGCGTGGCACCGTCGAGGCCGCGCCCGTAGGCATGGCCCATGCGGTCCATGTAGAGCCCTGCCATCTGCGCGTCGCCGCCGCCGCGCTGCTGGCCTTTCCAGAGTTCGGTGGCGAGCACCGCTTCCTCGAGCCCGGCACCGTAGCTGCCCTGCTCGTTCGAGAACACGCGCGCGGTCGACCAGCGCCGCGCCTCGGCCGCCGTCGCGCCCCCGGCGCGCAGCGTGCGCGCCATCGCCTCGCTGTGCTGCGCGACCGCGTTGCCGGGCTCGTCGAGCGCGGCCACTTGCTGCACGGCCTCGTCGAGCCAGCGCATCACGTGCGGGAACTGGTCGCGGTACGAGCCGGTGACGCTGATCAGCACGTCCATGCGCGGCCGCTTCAGCACCGCGGCCGGCACGATCTCGATGCCGACCATGCGCCCGGCCTCGTCCCAGCGCGGCTTCACGCCGAGTGCGTGGAAGGCCTGGCTCTCGGTCACGCCCTGGTGGCGCGAGGCCTCGCCAGCCCAGAGCGTGAAGGCGATCTTCTGCGGCGCACGGCCGCCGTGGGTGCGGGCATGCGCGGCGATCCAGTCGTCCATCGCGGCAACGCCGGTGTCCCAGGCGGCGCGCGTGGGCACGCGGCTGGGGTCGAAGCCGTAGAGGTTGCGCCCGGTCGGCAGGCTGTCGGGGTCGCGCACCGGGTCGCCGCCGTAGCGCGACTTCAGGTAGCGGCCGTCGAGCGCGGTGAGCAGGCCTTCGATTTCCTCGTTGTGGGCCAGCACCGCGTCGAGCGCACGGGCCCGTGCGGCGAGCGAACGCAAAGGTTCGGCGTCGGTGACGGTGTCCTTGCCCGCCAGCACGCCTTCCAGCCAGCGCGCGGGCTTCGAGGCCGCGATGCCCTGCGCGTCGGTGAGAAACATCTCGTCGAGGTCTTCACCCATCGCCAGCGCCACGGGCTTGCCGAGGATCTGCAGGATCGTCTGGCGCCGCCGCTGCGCATCGGGCGCCTCGCCAAAGGTGGCCAGGCCCAGCGGCTGCGCGGTCTGCGCGAGTTCGTCGAGGTAGGGATGCAGCACGGCGATGAAGCCGGCGAAATCCGCGCGGATGCGCGCGGGCGTCCATTGCAAGTCGCGGTCGTAGTGCTGTGCGACGAAGTCGGCGGTGAGGCGCCGTTCCAGTGCGGTCTTCACCGCGCCGGGCGACAGCGTTTCCCAGTCGTGCAGGCGTTCGTGCACGTCCCGCACGCCGGGGCGGAAGCCCGCGGGCGCGAACATCGGCGTCGAATGGCTCACCATGGTCGCGCGACCGCGGCGCTTGGCGGTCGTCGCCTCGCCGAGGTTGTCCATGATGTACGGATAGACGTTGGGCACGTCGCCCAGCGCGAGCAGCGGATCGTCCTGCACCGAGAGCCCGCGCTCCTTGCCGGCCGACCACTCGACCGTGCCGTGCGTGCCCACGTGCACGAGTGCATCGGCACCTAAGCGGGTGCGCAACCAGAGGTAGGTCGCGAGGTAGCCATGGCTCAGCGGCACCGCCGCGCGGTGGTACACCTGCTGCGCCTTGTCGGCCACCTGCGTGCCGGGCTCGAAGCGCGGCGGCTGGCGCAGCACGACCACCTGGCCGAACTGCACGCGCGGCACCACGAAGGCCGGTGCGCCGGCCACGGGCCGCAGCATCGTCGAGGCCTCGGGCGGGCCCCAGTAGGCTTCGATGCGGCGTTGCGTGTCGGAAGGCAGCGCACGGAACCAGGCGAGGTACTGCGACAGCGGCAGCGTGTCGGCCAGGCCCTGGTCGAGCAGCGGCTGCAGCGCGTCGCCGCCTTGCGCGGTCGGGTAATAGGCCTTCATCGTGGCCTGCACCTGCGCAATGACGGTGTCCGCGCCCGGCGCCTCGGTGCGGTAGCCGGCGGCCTGCATCGCGGACAGCATCCGGTCGACGCTGCGCGGCACGTTGAGGAACGACGCGCCGAAGTTCGCCTCGCCCGGCGGGTAGTTGTAGACCAGCATCGCCACGCGGCGTTCGGCAGCGGGCGTGCGCCGCAGGCGCAGCAGCGCGGCGGCCTTGTCGGCCACGGCGTCGATCTGCGCAGGCAGTGGCTGCAGGCTGCCGGTGGCGGCGTCGCGTGCGGTGACCAGCATCGGGTCGGTCATGCCCGCGAGTTCGCTCGGGCTGTAGTAGGCCGCGATGTCGGTCTGCGCCAGGCCGTCCTTGCTGCGCGCCCATTGCGCCGCATCCATGGCCAGCGAGGGCAACGTCTGCAGCACGGGCACGCCGATGCGCTCGAGTTCGGCCTTGCGCTCGTTCGGGCTGAATACCAGCGCGGCGTTGATGAGGAGGTCGGCCACGCGGCGCTCGCTCTCACCTTCGCCGGCGTGCGTCATGCGAAAGAACAGGTCCTTCTGCTGGCGCGGGCCGTAGAAGGCGTAGGCGCGCAGGCCGCGCTGCGCGAGCGTGCCGATCAGGCCGTCGAGCCAGGCGGTGTCGTCGCTGGTGAGCGTGGCGCTGTTGACGGCAATGGCGACGGTGCCTTGACCGCCCGGCAATGCCTCGACCGCCGCGATGCGGCTTTCGACGCGCGGCCAGTCCGGGTGATAGAAGCCCGCGAGCGGCAACGGCACGGGGTCAGGGAGTCCGGCTGAATCGCCGACCCGCGCCATCGCCTGCACCGAGGCCTTCAGGTTCGCTTCGCCCGGAAATCGCCAGTAGGCGCGCAAGCGCTGCGCCCAGGCCGCATCCACGCCGCGCTCGGCCGCGAGCGGCGGCACCTCGGGCGGTTTCTGGCCTTTCGCCACGAGCGCAAATTCACCGATCTGCACATAGGGAACGGAGGTTCGCGCGATGACATCGCCGAAGCGCGCCGCCGCCGACTGCGCGACGCTGAGGTGCGGCGCATCGACGACCAGCAGGCGCGCTCCGTCGAGCGCGGCGGCGAACGCCTCGGGCGTGTCCTGCGCAGCCGACACCACCTGCAGCGGCACGCCGGCGTCACGCGCCGCCGTCTGCAGCCGCACCACGCGCGCAGGCGACACCAGCGCCGTGCTCAGCACCACCACGCGCGACCCGGCCGCCACCGCAGGCTGCGCCATCAGGCACAGGAGCCCAAGCCAGAAGACGAAAAGCCGCGTCACTTCCCGCCCGACGCCGGCACCGCGTCCGCCGGCACGTAGATCATCGTGCCGTCCTTCAGGCGCCAGGCGGTGCCGGCCTTTTCGCCGTCGCCCTGCCCCGTTGCGCCGCTGGCCTTGAAGCGCGTCACCTTCCGGCCTTCGCGCGTGATGATCTCCATGTCGGGCTGGCCCTCGTGGCGGATGACCGTCACCTTGTCCTGCGAGAACGGATTCACCGGGTTGTTGATGACCGCGATCATCAGCATGCCGATGACGACCATGAAGACGTCGATCAGGTTGATGGTCGAGAGCACCGGATCGTCATCGTCGCTGTCCAGGCTGCTCAAAATCGAGAACTGGCGTCGGCTCATGACAGCCGGTCCCGCGCGTCGAGCAGCATCACCAACTCGCGCATGAGCCAACGGCGGCGCACGGTGTAGACCACGAAGGTGATCGAGGCCGAGGCCAGCGCCACGATCACGGCCGCGAACGCGGGCGCCAGGCTCTGCGCCACGCCCTGCGATTCGCCCGAGGCCACCGCCACGAGCGCCGGGCCCATGGGGATCATGGTGGCGATCAACCCCAGCATCGGCGCCACGCGGCTGCACAGGCGCACGCCTTCAAGCTGCTTGAGCACGACCAGTTCCATCTGTTCCTGGCTGGCCTGCGCATGAGGCTGCAGCACCAGCGCACGCGACGGGTCGCGGCGGCGCTGCCACCACTCGATGCCGAAGGCGCCGAGGCAGTACACCGCATAGACGAAAGACAGCAGCACGCCGAGCGTCACGGGCCAGAGGAACAGGCGCGCGAGTTCGAAGAGAACGGTGTCGAAGGCCAGCATCAGGTGGGCTCCACGCAAGAAGATGAAGTGGAAGAAGGATCGAACAGGTCCGACGGCCGGCCCCAGCTTTCGTCGAACACCAGCGAGGCCAGCGGCGCGCGCCGGGCCCAGCGTTCGCGCTGCAGCATCGGCTCTTCGTAGAACGCATGCACCGGGCCCAGGCACAGCAAGGCGATCGGTTCGGCACCCTCGGGCAGGCCGAGCAGCACGCCCAGCTCGGCGGGCTCGAACAGCGACACCCAGCCCATGCCCAGCCCTTCGGCACGCGCCGCGAGCCAGAGGTTCTGGATCGCGCAGGAGGCCGAGGCCAGGTCCATCTGCGGCAGGGTGCGGCGGCCGAACACATGCGGCTCGCGACCGTCGGCCAGCGTCACCACCAGCAGCTCCGCCGCATCGAGCACGCCCTGCACCTTGAGGCGCATGAACTCATCTTCGCGCTGGCCGAGCGCGCGGGCGGTGAGCACGCGTTCGCGCTCGACCACCTCGTGCAACTGCCGGCGCAGCCCTCCGCCACGCACGCGGATGAAGCGCCACGGCTGCATGAAGCCGACGCTGGGCGCGTGGTGCGCGGCGTCGAGCAGGCGGCGCAGCACCTCGGGCGACACCTCGCCGCCTGCAAAGTGGCGCATGTCGCGCCGCTCGTGGATGGCGCGGTACACCGCCTTGGCCTCGTCGGCCGCGAACGCATGCGCCGTCATCGGGGTCAGTCTTCGATGCCGCGCTGCGCCGGGATGCCGGCCTTGAACGCGTGCTTGACCATCTGCATCTCAGTGACGGTGTCGGCCAGCTCGATGATCTCGGGCGGGCAGCGGCGGCCGGTGAGCACGACATGCACGTGCTTGGGGCGCGCGCGCAAGGTCTCGAGCACGCCTTCGAGCGGCAGCCAGCCGTAGATCAACGGGTAGGTGATCTCGTCGAGCACCACGAGGAAGAAGTCGCCCGACAGGATGGCGGCCTTGGCCTTCTCCCAGCCGTCGCGCGCGAGCTGACCCGAGCGTTCGAGGTCCTGGCTCTTCCAGCTGAAGCCGTCGCCCAGGCCTTCGATGGGAATGCCGATCTGCTCGAACATGCGGTGCTCGCCGAAGCGCGCCGAGGGCACCTTCATGAATTGGTAGATCTTCACGGCCTTGCCTCGACCGTGTGCGCGCAGCGCGAGGCCGAAGGCGGCCGTGCTCTTGCCCTTGCCGTCGCCGGTGTTGACGATGACGATGCCGCGGCGTTCGCCTTCGGGCTTTTCGTAGGGCTTTTCGCTGGGAGGGGTTTCTATTTGCATGAGGGGTTCCGTTCTTGGGTGTTCTTGTGGTTCAGGGCTTGTGCGCAGGCCACCGGGTACTTCCCTCCGCGAATGTCCCCCGGGCTTCGCCCTCCTCCTTGATTTCGCTGCGGGAAGCACCC